>JAFLSZ010000060.1 GCA_022510665.1 Lachnospiraceae bacterium | reverse complement strand
AAACAGGATAGGATTCCTTATTTTTTAGGCAATTTTTTAAAGTTGGTCATATAGACATCGGTAAAACAGGGAGTCTGTGGATAAAACTGCGGAAACTCAAGCCACCCCGTTCTTGACATCCTTCCTTTCTTGAGGTATTATGGTATTATGTGGAGGATGGCGGCAGCCTGACTTCGGGAAAGGAGGAAGTATGGGAATTACGACAAAAAGTTTTGGGACAACCGCAAAGGGTGAGGAGGCAAAACTCTATATTTTAGAGAATAAGAACGGCATGAAAGCCGTGTTTTCCGATTTTGGCGCAGTGCTTGTGCAGCTTTGGGTGCCGGATAGGGACGGGATGTTAGGGGATGTGGTTCTTGGGTTTGATACATTGCGGGAGTATGAAAAAAACCCTACTTTCTTCGGCTCTTTTATCGGCAGATGCGGCAACCGTATCGGCGGCGCAAAATTTACAATTAATGGGAAAGTGTATTGGCTGGAAGATAATGATAACGGCAACTGTCTGCATAGCGGTTCCGTAAGTTATGACAAGCATATGTATGAGGCAGATACCTTTACGATGTCGGACGCGTGCGGCGTTCAGTTTTCACGTCTTAGCCCGGATAAGGAGCAGGGATTTCCGGGCAATCTTGAGGTTGAAGTAACTTATATGCTGACGGATGAGAATGAGCTTATTATTAACTATCTGGGAGTGTCCGATCAGGATACGATTGTGAATTTTACAAACCATTCTTATTTTAATCTCGAAGGGCATGACAGCGGTTGGATTTATGATCAGGAGGTTAGGATAGACGCAGATGCGTTTACGATTACGGATGAGAATTTGATTCCGACCGGAGAGCTTACCGACGTGACCGGTACGCCGATGGATTTCAGAGTGCGGAAAGCGTTAGGAGACGGAATTGATGCGAATTACGGGCCGATTCGTCTGGCAGGCGGTTACGACCATAATTATGCGTTGAATAATACCGGAAGGAACGCAGCGTTTGCCGCGGAGCTTTACGATGAACAGAGCGGCCGCCTGATGGAGGTATATACTGACCTGCCGGGAATGCAGCTGTATTCCGGTAATTTTATCCGCAACGGTCTGAGAGGAAAGGGCGGATGTACATACGGTAAACGTGCGGGAGTTTGTTTTGAAACACAGTTTTTCCCGAACGCAATAAATATCGAGAGTTTTAAGTCGCCGATAGCAAAGGCCGGCCGGCCGGCTCGGTCTATTACAATATATAAGTTCAAGGTAGAATAGCAGGACACGGATAGATTTGCGTTTCCTAATGAGTTTATTTTGTTGTAGGAAAAAGCTGCCGTGTAATTACAAAAATCATGCTTCCCGGTGTCTCATAAAACAGACCGGGAAGCATAATTTTTTTCGGGCAGACTGTGTGTTTATACTAATGAAGATGTATAGAAATACTACTTTGTTCCGTAGATACGGTCACCGGCGTCGCCGAGTCCCGGAAGGATATAGCCGTGCTCGTTCAGGCATTCGTCCTTTGCGCCGATGAAGATGTTTACGTCCGGATGTGCGGCCTGAAGTTTTTCGATACCCTCCGGCGCTGCAATCAGGCATAAAAAGCGGATTTTTTTGATGCCGCGCTTTTTTAACAGGTCGATTGCCGCGATAGCGGAACCGCCGGTTGCCAGCATCGGGTCAACGACGAAAATCTCACGGTGCTTTGCGTCAGACGGGAGTTTGCAGAAATATTCTACCGGCTCTAATGTTTCTTCGTCGCGGTAAAGGCCGATATGGCCTACCTTTGCGTTCGGAGTAAGGTTTAAGATGCCGTCCGCCATGTGCATGCCCGCACGTAAAATCGGAACAATGCAAAGTTTCTTTCCGGCAATTTCTTTTACGGTAGTCTTTACCAACGGGGTTTCCACTTCTTTGTCGGCAAGCGGAAGGTTACGGCTTGCTTCATAATAGATTAACATGGCAATTTCGGATACTAAGGCCCGAAACTCCTTTGTAGAGGTATTTTTGTCGCGCATAATACCGATTTTGTGCTGAATTAACGGGTGATCCATAATTGTAACAGTGGACATAATAGTCTCCTTTCCGATGCGGCCGCATGAAGATGCTCCGATTGCTTTAAAGATTCTGCGAACCTGCTTTTATTACAGTATAGCAAATTTTGTCGATAATGAAAAGAGGGGAACGGCTTTTTATAAATATTGCAATTCTGTTATAAGTCTGATAAAATGAAGGCAGGAAAAAGCATTGGACCAAAGGGCTCGTCCGAAAGAGGGCCGGGTTCGGGTATAAAGTTTAGAAAAAAGTGTAAAGAAGAGAGCGTAAAATGAGTAAATTTTGGGAAAAAAGAAGTACAAAGAAAACAGCATCGGAACAAGAAGAACGCCTGAAGGCTGCGGAGGAGACAATAAAATCCGTGATAGACTATGTGCAGTCCTGTACAATCGTTTTTGATAAAGAAGGGCGCGTACAGTATATTTCGGAAAGCGCGGTGGAAAAGTTCGGATTGGAGAAAGAAAAGCAGGACAGAACTCTGGCCGATTTTTCCCAGCTCCTTTTGAACGGACATTCGCTTGAGGAGCTTTTGATGATTGTGGACTGGCAGCATCCTTTAAATGAAATGGTCCGTGTGGAAACAAGGGAGTATAAGGCAGAGCCGTGGTGGGCGGCAGTGGAAGCCTATATGATGGCCGAGGAAACAAATAACGGTAATATTCTGCTTATAATGAAAGATTTGACGGAATATTTTCGAAAGAACGAAAAGGAAATGGAACCGTATACCGTGTGGAGAGACCTGCTTTATACCATATCCCGCTCGGTAAAGACATCGTTAAATGAGATTGATAAGACATTGGATTTAATGCACGCCGGGGATGCAGAGAGTGTCTCAAAGCAGAATCTTTCCGATTTACAGCAGGTTTCGGAAAAAATGTCTTTCCTGCTTGATGAGGTGATTGACTTTATAAAGGCCGAGAACGGAACTTTGGAGCTGCGTCAGAAAGAATACTCCGTAATCCCGGTATTGGAAGAACTCTATACTTATACGGAACGTGCCGAAAAACAGGGGAAAGTCCTTTATATGTTTGTAAGCACCGATATTCCGAATGCAATTATCGGAGACGCGAAGCATCTGCAGCAGGCGATTTCCAATCTGCTTTATATTTTTATGGTGCATCCGGCAAAGGGAAAAAAGGCAGTGGAGCTTCATGTGACAACGGCGGAGAAGAATGTGTCGGAGCTTATGTTAAAGGTGGAAGTGCGCGGCAGTTCGTCTGCGATGCCGGATATTGTACGGAGGGCGGGCGGAAAGAACGAGGTGGCTTCTTCCGTTTATGACAGCAATGAAATTTTGTGTGAGTTTAAATATTACGCAGTGCTGGATTTTGTGAATCTGTTGGGCGGTAAGATGCAGGTAGAGCAGGGGGCTTTGGGAACAACCGCGGTAAGTTTTACGGTGCCGCTTACGACGGGGGCCTCCGAAAATATTATGCCGTTTCGGGAGTTTAAGGGAGTCCGCGTAGCGATTGACACGGCGGACGAAGATTTGTTTATGCACCTTACCCGGATTGCACGAGAGTTAGATTGTGAGATGGTAAGGAAAGAAGACGCGGCGTTTATATGGTCGGAACATACGATTCGGGCACCGTATTCTACAATGATTGTAGCGGATTATATGCACAGCGAAATTAAGAAAAAATTAAAAGATGCGGCAGAGGAAACCGTGATAGAGGAAGAGACAGCAGAAGAAGTAAAAAAAGTAAAAGAAGTAAAAGAAGAAGAGCAAGTTAAGGCATTAATCGTTGACGATAATGTAGTAAACGCTATGGTAGCGGGGAAACTGCTTTCAACGCTTGGCATTGTTTCGGAGACTGTGAGTGACGGTTTGGAGGCGCTTGATCGGATAGAACAAAATGAGTATGATATGATTTTAATGGACCATCTTATGCCGAATATGGACGGCGTACAGGCAACCCGTAAAATCCGCGAACTTGAAGAAGCGGAGGACAGGAAAAGAACTTTAATAATCGCTTTAACAGCGAGTCTTATGGATTCTGTTGTGCCGTTATTTGAAGAAGCGGGCGCAGATGATTCCATGGCGAAGCCGATTGACATCAACATATTAAAGAGTATACTTGAAAAATATCTGCCGAAAGAAAAGCTTGTTTCTGCCGGAAAGACCGTGAAGAAAGCACAGGAACCGGCACCGAAGGAAAAAGAGCCGGAGAAGAGAGCGGCGGAGCCGAAAGAAACGGCATTTCTTCAAAGCGATGAGTTAAAAAAGGTTGCATCCGTATGCCCTGAACTTGATTTACGGAAAGGGCTTTCTTATGTCGCGGGAGATGAAGAGCAGTACTTGAGGATATTATATGCTACGAAAAAAAGCATTTCGCAGATTTTGGAGCATTTTGACACGCTGGCGCTGTCAGAAAGGAAAGAACTGTATATTGATGTACACAGTCTGAAAGGAATTTTTGCGAACATAGGTGCGGAAAGTCTGCGGGAAGAAGCGGCTGCGCTGGAATATTCTCTTGCGGAAGACGGGAAACTTCAGGAGGAGAATTATCGAAAGTTTTTCAGGCACTGCAGAATGTTTCAGGAAAGGCTGGAACAGTGTATGGCTCAGAAGGAGGAAATGAATTATTCTATTGTACTCTCCGAGGAAGAAAAGGAAGAGTGGAAAGCGCGCGCTAAAAAGGCGTTGTGTATGTTCGACTATGATCTGGCGTTAGAAGCGGTGACGAAACTTGCTGCGGCGATGATGGGTGAGGTGCGTGAAAATCTGCTGCGTGCGGTTGCGGAAATAGAAAACTTCAATTATGAAAGCGCGCAGGAGTGGCTGGAAAAAGCGTTTAAAAAGGAATAGACGGGCGTTGCACGGGCGCGGCCCGCATCTGCGGCAGAGATAAAAAACATACCTCCGTTGGCAACGGAGGTATCACAGAGGAGAAGCCCGGCGAAGTGGGAGATAACTGCCGAACCCAGTCATATGAAAAAGATATGAAAAAGTTTTAGTTATAAGCACCATTTATCTTATAATGTCATTATATTTTTCATATATGATTTAGGTGTGGATAGTTTATGAACAAATTGTAAATTTACCTTTTTCTTTTGGATGTTCATTCGGATATTGTAATTATGCCGAAAAAGATTTAAAATGGAATTGGTGGAAGTTATTGTTTGAGAAGGATAAGGTCAGACTGCATATACTTTTATCGGAGGTATGTATCGGGAACGCCGCGGCATTTCCGAGTGTCTTGAAAATAAGAAAGAGAGCGAGAGCGGGGAACAATGAATATTTTTAGAAAGCTTCTGCGGAGCGAATTTGGAGAGAAAAGGTATAACGGTCTGGCAAATTTTGTTCATCGGAATTGCGGACCTGAGGTAAAAGAGTGTAAAGAGTTGTTTGAGGAGATATATGCGTACTGCAGCCGGCTGGATTCGGAACGGATTATCGGAATGCAGATGCGTTTAAATGAAGTGATGTACAACGCCTTTCAGGTGGGAAGAACATATTCGCTGGCGTTTGTAATCTATCTTGCCGCATGGTTCTTTTTAATGAGCGCGGGCTTACAGACGGAGGTTCTGCTTGCCGCAATCGGCGCAATCACGGTTTGCTTCGGTTTAAAGACCTATCAGTTTTTTGCGAACCGCTGCGCTTATGTAGATGCCAGAATTATCGAGACGTACCGCGCGGTATTGGAGCGTATTCTGATTCTTCGGGCAAGAGGTTAAAGGGAAGAGAAGGAATAAAAATATAGATTAAGATACAGGGGGTTACGGCGTGGCAGAGGAAAAGAAGTTTTTATTAAGCGAAGTAGAAGGTCTGCGGGTGCTTGGCAGGACGACAAAGAACAGGGAACCGCTGACGCTGTTTTGGACCGGTTCGGGTTTTGAGGCAGATTACGACGGTACGGAGCTGTGGTGCGAGTTTGAAACGGACTATTGTCTCTATGAACAGTGGATTGCGGTGATTATAAACGGGGCGCTGATTTCCAGACAGATGCTTCCGAAGGGCAGGCAGAAAATCTGTCTGTTCCGCAATATGCAGACTAAAAAGAGAAATCATGTTAAGGTATTAAAAGAAGTACAGGCGATGCCGGGCGATGAGTCGGCGTTTTTAGCCGTACACGCTTTGTACGGGGACGGCGCGTTTTTTGCGCCAAAAGAGCCTTCCTGCCGGATTGAGTTTATCGGAGACAGTATTACGTCGGGCGAGGGAAGTTATGGTTCTCCCGTAGAAGAGGACTGGATTGCAATGTGGTTTTCGGCAGCGCACGGGTATCCTTATTTGTTGTCGGAGCGGCTTTCGGCGGAATATCGTATCGTTTCCCAAAGCGGTTACGGAGTAAGCTGTGCGTGGGATAACAACCCGGAGAACGTGATGCCGGCGTTTTACGAGCAGATTTGCGGCGTGTTGGGCGGAGAGCGCAACGAACGCCTCGGAGCGAAACAGGCGTACGACTTTACCGAATGGCAGCCGGATTATATCGTAATTAATCTCGGAACAAATGATGCAGCCGCCTTTTTTCAGCCGGAATGGCGCAATGATGCTGCCGGTTTGAAAAAGAAGATGCAGATGGACGAAAACGGACTGCCGGAAAAAGAATGTCTGGATGAGATCAGGGACCGTGTTACGGCGTTTCTTTTTCAGGTGCGGCAGCATAACAAGGCGGCAAAGATTCTCTGGTGTTACGGGATGATGGGAGATGTTGTTGAGAGCGCGGTAAAGGGCGGCATTTCGGACTATAAGGAGCAGAGCAAAGACGAGAATGTTTATTACATAAAGCTGGAAGAAATTACCGGAGAGCGCATCGGAGTGAGAAGCCACCCGAGTTTTTTGGGGCAGCAGGCTGCGGCGGAAGCGCTTTATAAAGAGATTTGCGCGCTGGGATACAATAAAGAAGTAAGGAGAGCGGATAATGAATAAAGTATATGTGTTTTTGGCAGACGGTTTTGAAGAAATTGAGGCGTTGACCGTAGTGGACATGCTTCGCCGGGTCAAGGTAGAAACGGTTATGGTTTCCGTGTCTTCCCGAAAAAGCGTAACGGGAGCCCACGGCATTGCGGTAGAGGCCGACGGTGTGTTTTCGGAGTATAATTATGAAGACGGCACGATGGCGGTGCTTCCGGGAGGAATGCCGGGAACGAATCATTTAATGGAACATGAGGGGTTAAAGAAAGTATTGCATTCTTATTATGACGCGAAAAAGTATCTTGCCGCAATCTGCGCCGCGCCGAGCGTTCTGGGAATGAACGGGCTGCTGCGCGGCAGGCATGCCACCTGTTATCCGGGCTTTGAGGAGAAACTTGCCGGAGCCGAGGTAATGCCGGATGCGGTTGTTATTGACGGTACAATTATCACAAGCCGGGGCATGGGAACGGCGATTTCTTTCGGCGCGGCGCTGGTATCGCGGCTGCTTGACGAGGAAACGGCGGAGGCTCTGTTGGATACCATTCAGTATTGCAGCGATAAAAAGAGCGGGAGTAAAAACGCCTGAAACTTTTGCCAAAAGACGGTTTAAGGGCAGATGGTTAAGGGTTCGGCGCTTTTACGCTTTTGCGTAAGAGGAACAATGCAAGGACATTGGGAAGTACCATGCATGCGTTAATAAAGTCGGTTAATTCCCAGATAAGCGGCAGAGACAGGACGGAGCCGAGGAAAATCATAACCAGATAGCAGATGCGGTATGTAGACAGGGCGTTTTCGCCAAACAGGTAAGTAACCGCCTGTGCGCCGAAGTAGGACCAGCCGATTAAGGTCGCGTATGCAAAGGCAATTAAGGAAATGCCGAGCAGGAGTTCCCCGCATGGCAGCAGTGAAAAGGCAGCGCTTGTCAGAGTGGTTGCCGTATAGTGTTCCGCAAGCGAAGGGACGCGCAGCAGGGAACTGATAATAACAATACCGGTCAGGGCACAAAGTACCACGGTGTCCCAGAAGACCGCAGACATGGATAGGAGAGCAGCCTTTTTCGGGCTGCTTTCTTTGCTTTCCGTAAATGCGAGCGGAGCCGTTCCCAGTCCCGCTTCGTTTGTGAAAAGCCCTCTGGCAATTCCGTACCGTGCGGAAAGTAAGAATGAGCCGCCCGCAATACCGCCGAGCGCGGCAGTAGGGGAAAAGGCGGAGGTCATAATCAGACGGAGTGACAAAAAGACATAAGGCAGATTAAAAAACAGCAGGATAACGCAGGCGGCAAGGTAAAGAAGTGCCATAAGAGGAACCAGAATACTGCAAAGTTTTGTAATTGCCAGAGAGCCGTGCAGGATAACATAACCGACAAGAAATACCAATATCAGACCGGTTATGACAGGGGCGAGCCCGGCAAGAGAGGCAGCCGTTTCCGTGACGGTTCCTGCCTGCGTGGAGCAGCCGATTCCGAAAGAAGCAATCAAAAGAAGATAGGCAAAGCACCGCCCTGCTTTTTTGCTGCCGAGCGCATATTCCAGTACATACATAATGCCGCCGCGCGTTTTGCCGGAAGAATCTTTTTTGCGGTGCGTCATGCTCAGATAACATTCCGCGTAAGCGGTTGCCATTCCGAGTACGCCGGTGAGCCAGCACCAGAACACGGCGCCGGGACCGCCCAGGGCAATTGCCGAAGAAACCCCCACGATATTTCCGGTGCCGAGCGTCGCGGCGAGCGCGGTGGTAAGAGAACGAAAGCCGTGTTTTTTTTGACCGCCTCCCGAAAGGCGGATTGCTTCCGGCAGATGACGCTGGACAAAACGCAGGCGCACGGTAAACAGACAGTGTATTCCCAATAGCAGAAAGAGGAGCGGACCGTTCCATAAAAAACGGTTTAAGGTGGATAAAATTTCGTATAAAAAGGACATGGCAGACTCTTTTTTTTATTACTATATGAGCGGCAGGAGGAGGCTATTCCATTACTTTTTGGCACGAAAAAAATGAAAAAACGGTATTTTGTTGCTTGCATTTCATTTCCATGTATGATAGAGTATACCATGTGTGAATAATCGGAAAATAATGGAGGCAATATGGGTAAGTATTTTGGTACGGACGGTTTTCGCGGAGAAGCGAACGTCAATCTGACCGTAGAGCACGCGTTTAGAGTAGGCCGGTTTCTCGGACACTATTACGGAGAGGGACATAAGCCGAAAGTGGTTATCGGAAAGGATACCAGGCGCTCCAGCTATATGTTTGAGTACGCGCTGTCTGCCGGATTGACGGCCAGCGGTGCGGATGTGTATCTGCTGCATGTGACACCTACCCCCAGTGTATCGTATGTGGTAAAGCGGGAAGGGTTTGACTGCGGCATTATGATTACGGCAAGCCATAATCCTTATTATGATAACGGAATTAAAATCATCAACAAAGAGGGCTATAAGTTAGAGGCCGAGGTTGAGCAGAAGATAGAGGATTATATTGACGGCAGAATCGAAGAAGTACCGTATGCCAGACGGGAGGATATCGGCAGGACGATTGATTATTCCATCGGAAGACACCGTTATATCGGATATCTGGTTTCTCTGGCAACTCGTTCTTATGAAGGAATGAGGGTAGGACTGGATTTGGCAAACGGTTCCGCGACAGCGATTGCGAAAAAAGTGTTTGACGCGCTGGGGGCAAAGACCTATGTCATCAACACGGACCCGGACGGACTGAATATCAATACGGACTGCGGCTCTACGCATATTGAGGGACTGCAGCGGCTTGTGGTCGAGGAAAAACTGGACGTCGGGTTTGCTTACGACGGAGATGCGGACCGGTGCCTCGCGGTTGACGATAAAGGCTGTGTTGTGGACGGAGACCGCATTATGTATCTGTGCGGAAAGTATATGAAAGAACACAGGGAATTGTCCAATGACACGATTGTGACTACGGTAATGTCCAATCTGGGTCTGTACAAGGCCTTGGATGAAGCGGGAATCCGTTATGAAAAAACGGCGGTCGGGGATAAATATGTGCATGAGAACATGCTGGCAAACGGCTATTCTCTCGGCGGAGAGAACTCCGGGCACATTATTTTTTCCAAGCATGCTACTACCGGCGACGGGGTGCTGACATCATTAAAGGTAATGGAAGTTATGTTAGAGTCGAAACAGTGTCTTTCCGAGCTTACCTCCGAAATGAAGGTTTATCCGCAGCGTCTGGTAAATGTACGCGTAACGGATAAACGGAAGGCGCAGGACGATTCCGCGGTACAAAAAAAGGTGGAAGAAGTGGCGGAAGCACTGGGAAAGGACGGCCGTATTCTGGTGCGGGAAAGCGGAACGGAGCCGCTGCTGCGAATTATGGTAGAAGCAAAAACAGACGAATTATGTATCCAATACACGGACATGATAGTTAATACTTTACAGGAACGGCACTTTGTGTTATAATAAAACGATACGATTTTAAGGAGGAAATTTTGAAAATGAGTTTCAAGGTTGAAGATTTGGGAAAGAATATGGTAAAACTTACCATTGAGGTAGCTGCGGATGAGTTTGAGAAAGCGATGGAAACGGCATACCAGAAGAATAAAAATAAATTGACCGTACAGGGTTTTCGCAAAGGTAAGGCGCCGAGAAGCATAGTTGAGAAGATATACGGTCCGGGTGTATTTTATGAAGATGCGGCAAACGAAGTTATGCCGGAAGCTTATGAAAAGGCAGCCGACGAAAGCGGGCTTGATATTGTTTCCAAACCGGAGATTGATATTGTGCAGATAGAAAAGGGAAAAGAGTTTATCTTCACCGCGGAAGTTGCGGTAAAGCCGGAAGTTACGCTTGGCGAGTACAAGGGTGTTTCCATTGATAAGATTGAGGTCTCCGTGTCAGATGAGGAGATTGATGCCGAGTTAAATCGTGTCAGAGAGCAGAACGCGAGAATTTTTACCGTAGAGGACAGACCGGTAGCGGATGGTGACGAAGCGATGATTGATTTTGAGGGCTTTGTAGATGATGCTCCGTTTGCGGGCGGTAAGGGAGAGGATTACAAGTTAGTTATCGGTTCCCATTCTTTCATCGATACATTTGAAGAGCAGTTAATCGGCAAAAACGTCGGCGAAGAGGTAGAAGTGAATGTAACGTTCCCGGAGGATTACCACGCAAAAGAACTTGCGGGCAGACCGGCGAAGTTTAAGGTTCATATTAAGGGCATTATGGCGAAGGAACTTCCGGCGCTGGATGATGAGTTTGCGGTAGATGTTTCCGAGTTTGATACGCTTGCCGAGTACAAGGAAGATATTAAAAAGAATCTTCTTGAAAAGAAGGAAAAGGAAGCGAAGTACGCGAAGGAAGATGCCGTAGTGGACAAGATTATCGAGGGCGCTGCAATGGAGATTCCTGACGCGATGGTTGACAGCCAGACCCGCCAGATGGCAGAGGAGTATGCACAGAGATTACAGATGCAGGGATTAAGCCTGGAGCAGTATTTTAAGTTTACCGGCATGAACGCGAACAGCTTTATGGAGAACTTAAAGCCGCAGGCATTAAAGAGAATCCAGTGCAGATTGGTTCTGGAAGCCGTTGCAAAGAGTGAAAATATTGAGGTTTCCGATGAGGAACTGGATAAAGAATATGAAACGATGGCGCAGAACTATCGTATGGAAAAAGAGAAGCTGGTAGAGTTAGTCAGCGAAAAAGAAAAGGAACAAATCAAAATGGATATCGCGGTACAGAAGGCAGTTGATATTGTACGCGACGCAGCAAAAGAAAAGTAAGAAAAGACCAGCATAAGGGATGTTCCGCGCGGGCATCCCTTCATTGACAGAAAGGAGTTTTACGAGATGAGTTTAGTGCCTTATGTGCTTGAACAAACAGCAAAGGGAGAGCGTTCCTATGATATCTATTCCAGATTGTTAAAGGATCGTATTATTTTCCTTGGGGAAGAAGTCAATGACGTAACCGCAAGTCTGGTGGTTGCCCAGCTTTTATTTTTAGAGAGCGAAGACCCGAAAAGAGACATCAGCCTTTATATCAACAGCCCGGGCGGTTCGGTAACTGCGGGTTTGGCAATTTATGATACGATGCAGTATATTAAGTGTGATGTTTCCACTATTTGTATCGGCCTGGCGGCCAGCATGGGAGCGTTTCTGCTCGCGGGCGGCGCAAAGGGGAAACGGATGGCGCTTCCGAATGCGGAGGTTATGATTCATCAGCCTTCCGGCGGCGCGAAAGGTCAGGCAACCGAAATCGAGATTGCGGCAAAAAATATTTTAAGAATAAGAAAGAGATTAAATGAGATTCTCGCAGAAAATACCGGCAAGCCGGTAGAAATAATAGAGGTGGATACAGAGCGTGATAATTATATGTCTGCCGAAGAAGCGGTGGCATACGGCCTGATTGACAGCGTTATCACGAGCCGATAATAATGATTGAGGTGAACCGAATTGGCAAATAAGACGGATGATAGACAAATGTTTTTTTGTTCTTTCTGCGGAAAAGATCAAAAGCAGGTAAGAAAGATGATTTCCGGTCCGGAAGGCGTTTATATTTGTGACGAGTGCGTCGAATTATGCGCGGAGCTGGTGGAAGAACTACAGAAAGATGACGGGATTCCGGAGCTGGATAACGGGGTAAATCTGTTAAAGCCGATGGAAATCAAGGAGTTTCTTGATGAGTATGTAATCGGTCAGGAAGACGCGAAGAAGGTACTTGCGGTTTCCGTATATAATCACTATAAGCGCGTATTAATGCAGCAGGGCAGCGACGACGTTGAACTGCAGAAATCCAATATTCTTATGATTGGACCGACGGGCAGCGGTAAAACTTATCTTGCCCAGACTTTAGCAAAGCTTTTGAATGTACCGTTTGCGATTGCGGACGCCACCGCGCTTACGGAGGCCGGATATGTCGGTGAAGACGTGGAAAATATTCTGTTAAAGTTGATTCAGGCAGCGGATTTTGACATTGAACGTGCCGAGCACGGAATCATCTATATTGACGAAATTGATAAAATTACGAGAAAATCGGAAAATACCTCTATTACAAGAGACGTATCCGGTGAGGGCGTGCAGCAGGCACTTTTAAAAATATTGGAAGGAACGGTCGCTTCGGTGCCGCCGCAGGGCGGAAGAAAGCATCCGCATCAGGAGTTTATTCAGATTAACACCACCAATATTTTGTTTATCTGCGGCGGCGCGTTTGACGGTTTGGAGAAAATTGTTGAGGCGCGTACCGGCCATAAGTCGATGGGATTTAACGCGGAAATCGGAGACGGCATGGAACTGCGTATCGGTGAGATGTTCCGTCAGGTAATGCCGCAGGATCTGGTAAAGTTTGGTATGATTCCGGAGTTTATCGGCCGTGTTCCGGTAACGGTGGCGCTGGATATTTTGGATGAAGATGCTTTGGTTCGTATTTTACGGGAGCCGAGAAACGCTTTGACAAAGCAGTACCGCCGCATTTTTGAAATGGACGGCGTGGAACTCGAGTTTGAAGATGAGGCTCTGCGGGTAATTGCGAAACGTGCGGTAGAGCAGAAAACCGGCGCCAGAGGTCTCAGGTCTATCATGGAAAATATTATGATGGATATTATGTACCGTGCGCCTTCGGATGAGAGCATTTTAAAGTGTATTGTAACCAAAGAGGCGGCAGAGGGGACAGAGCAGCCGGCACTTGTGATTGCCGAGCAGAAAAAGAAGCCGCTTCCTAAAAAAGCGGGACAAAGGAGTACGGACGAAAGTGCGTAACCTATAAAGTAAAGGTGATAGAATGAAGGACGAAACAAAAATTATGCCGATGATAGCACTGCGGAATATCGCAGTGCTGCCTGGTATGCTGGTACATTTTGATGTGAACCGGAAGGTAAGTATTCAGGCGGTGGAACAGGCAATGCAGTCGGATCAGATGGTATTCGCGGTGATGCAGAAGGACGCTTCTGTTGACGAGCCTGTTATAGAGGATTTGTATCACGTCGGCTGTATCGCGCGGATTAAGCAGATTATTAAACTGCCGGGGAATTTAATCCGGGTGCTGATTATAGGTGAAGAGCGAGGAGAGCTTGACTATTTGGTAAGTATCTCCCCTTATTTTTCTGCGCAGATAACCGTCGCGGGACAGGAAAATTCCGGGCATTTTTCGGGCGTGGAGCGCCGCGCGATGCTTGGTACTCTGCGGGATTTGCTGGAAGTCTATTTTTCCGTGAACGCAAAAGTCGGGAAAGATGTGTCGGAACAGCTCTTTTTAATAAAAGAACTGGACAGGTTCATGGAACAGGCGGCTGCCATGATTCCGCTGACAATAGAGCAGAAACAGGCGCTTTTGGAAGAACGGGAGTTTTTTGCCCGTTTTGAACTTTTCGCGCGTATTCTGGCAAATGAGATAGAGGAGCTTCGCATTCGGAAAGAACTGCAAAGTAAAGTAAAGGCGAAAGTTGAGAAGAACCAAAAGGAATATATTCTCCGGGAACAGATGAAAGTAATCCGCGAAGAACTTGGAGAAACCGGAGAGGCGGAGGAGTTTGCGGAGCGTTTAAAAAGGCTGCAGGCTCCGGACGAGATTAGGACGGCAATCGCAAAAGAGATAGATCGTTATAAGCGTCTTGGCGGGGCATCGTCGGAAAGCGCGGTATCCCGCACTTATATCGAGACACTTTTAGATATGCCGTGGAATAAGGCGACAAAGGAGAATTACGTCCTCGGACGCGCAAAAGAAATACTGGAAAGAGACCATTACGGCATGGAAAAAGTAAAAGAACGCGTTTTGCAGTATCTGGCGGTAAGAAGACGCACCGGAACCGCAGGCGGAACGATTCTGTGTCTGGTGGGGCCGCCGGGAACCGGTAAGACGTCCATTGCCCATTCCGTCGCGGAAGCCCTGGACAAGAAGTATGTCCGCGTATGTCTCGGCGGTCTGCGGGACGAGGCGGAAATCAGAGGTCACCGGCGCACCTATATCGGTGCGATGCCGGGAAGAATTGCGGCCGGAATCAAACAGGCCGGGGTGAAGAATCCTCTGATGCTTTTAGACGAGATAGATAAAGTATCAAGTGATTACAAGGGCGATCCGAGTTCGGCGCTGTTAGAGGTGCTTGACCCGGAACAGAATGTCCGTTTTATGGATCATTATCTGGATATGCCGCTCGATTTGTCCGAAGTTCTGTTTATTGCCACGGCAAATACGCTTCAGACAATACCGAAGCCGTTGTTGGACCGTATGGAAGTAATCGAGCTTTCCAGTTATACGGAAACGGAAAAGTTTTTTATTGCGAAAAAGCATCTTTGGAAAAAGCAGCTGGCAAAGAACGGTCTGACGGCGAAAGAGGTAAAAATAACGGACGGAGCGATTCGTACCGTAATCAGCGGTTACACAAAGGAAGCCGGCGTCCGTAAGTTAGAACAGAAACTCGGAGAGCTGTGCCGCAAGGCGGTGTGGAAGATTGATACCGCAAAAGAAGAGGCGGCGGAGGAAACGGTAGAGCTTCCGGTAAAAATCGGCGAAAAAGAGTTGTTTTCGTATCTCGGAAAACGCAAGTATCAGAAAGATACCGTGGAAAAGAAAGCTCAGGTCGGTATTGTGCGCGGGCTTGCATGGACCGGCGTAGGCGGTGATACGTTGGAAATCGAGGTTAATGTAATGCCCGGAAAGGGCGAAGTTATACTGACCGGAAAGCTCGGCGACGTGATGAAAGAGTCTGCGCAGACCGCGCTGTCTTATGTAAGGTCTGTTTGCGGGGATACCGTACCCGAAGATTATTTTGCGAAGCATCAGTTCCATGTCCATGTACCGGAGGGAGCGGTGCCGAAAGACGGACCTTCTGCCGGTATTACGATGGCAACCGCGATTTATTCGGCGGTAACCGGAAAGAAAGTGGCGGCGGACGTGGCAATGACCGGCGAGGTGACGCTGCGGGGACGTGTGCTTCCGATTGGCGGTCTGAAAGAAAAACTGTTGGCAGCAAAGCAGGCAGGGGTAAAGAAGGTTTTGGTTCCTGCGAAAAACGAAGCGGATATTCTGGAACTGGAAGAAGAAATTACAAAGGGATTAACCGTTGTGTTTGTGACAACAATGGAACAGGTATTTTCGGAGGCTTTGAAGCGGTAATTGACGGGCTTGCCGTAAGGGAAAGGAAGCGCGATGAATGTTACGAAAGTAAATTTGGAGACGGTCTGCGGCATTACGAGTAAACTGCCGGAGAACCTTATGCCGGAGTTTGTGTTTGCCGGGAAATCAAATGTAGGGAAGTCTTCGTTGATAAATGCACTGATGAACCGAAAGTCTTATGCGAGAACTTCCGCTCAGCCGGGAAAGACCCAGACGATTAATTTTTATAATATTAATGAGCGGCTTTATTTTGTAGACCTGCCGGGGTACGGCTACGCGAAAGTTTCCCAGGAACTGCGGGCAAAGTGGGGAAAGATGATTGAGCGGTATTTAAAGCGTTCCGCCCAGTTAAAACGGATTTTTCTGCTGGTGGATATACGGCATGAACCGTCGGAAAATGACCGCGATATGTACGACTGGATTGTACATAACGGATTTCTTCCGGTAGTAATTGCGACAAAGCTGGATAAGATTAACCGCAGCCAGGCAGCAAAGCAGTGCAAGCTTGTGCGGCAGGCCTTAGGAATGCCGAAAGAAGGCATTCTCATTCCGTTCTCGGCGGAAACCAAGCAGGGAAGAGAAGAAATCTGGCAGATAATTGAAGAAGAACTCCCGAAAGAGGAGTAATAAAGTGGGCTGCCGCACTAAGCGGCGGCGGCTCCGGGCGCGGCGGATTCTTATAAGCGGTTAGTATACCTGACTAACTGAAATGGGAGATTCGCCGCCTTATTTTTGC
>JAFLSZ010000006.1 GCA_022510665.1 Lachnospiraceae bacterium | reverse complement strand
ATGATATGATTTTGTGAAGTTATTG
This sequence comes from Lachnospiraceae bacterium, assembly GCA_022510665.1. GTDB lineage: Bacteria > Bacillota > Clostridia > Lachnospirales > Lachnospiraceae > SIG307. Next base: position 54,269 of record JAFLSZ010000006.1, on the reverse strand, counting down.
CAAGAAAAAATGCTGTCCGAAAGCCCAAAAGCCATTGATATTACGGGGTTTGTCAAAAAGTTCTGTATCGCCACTCGCACCAGTGGGAAAAATATTTAGGGGCCTATGGGAATATGTCAGGCGTAACAAATGCTTTTATGGAACATCCGGAGGATAAGAAACTGGCAGAAAGCGTTTATGAAGGTATTAATCATCAGATGTCATTTTATTCTGCGATTTATTTGGTGATGCCGTATCTGGTAAAGTTACTGGAACAGAAAATTTCCTCCGGTGATACGGAGTGGGCGGAATACTGCTTATTCAATATCGGAATGACTATTGCGTCAGATAATTGGATTACACGCCGGGGCTATAAGAAGGAGAAGGTGCCGGACGACTTAAAGAAAAATTATAAGCTGTGCCTGAAAAAAGTGAGAAAAATTGCGGGGTATTTTTACAAAGAAAACAAAAGTAAGCTAAAACATAAAGAGGAGTCGTCTATAGCAAAACTTGCATTTAAGGGCTTCAGAATACTTGTATATGAATTTGTAATACATGTTTAGAAATGAGGTTTTTGACAACTCGGAATCTGGTTAAATAAATGCCTGATTTTTGAGCTGTACGAGTGTGTTTTCAGGGGGGATTTTAAACCTATCACTGTTCTTGACTTACAAAAAAGGCTGTATACAGCATGGTTACGCTGTATACAGCCTTTTTATATTATAGGAAATTTACTTTTCTTTAATCTCGCTGTGAAGCTGCTGTAAGGACTTGATTTCGCGGTTGCCGTGTTTTCTTACGGACTGGATACCCTTTGCGGTAGCTCTTGCCGCCGCCGCGGTGGTCATGTACGGAATCTTGCCCTTGATTGCCGCTTTTCTCAGATAGCTGTCGTCGGTTACGCTGTCTTTTCCGGCAGGAGAGTTGATAATCAAATCTACCTGACCGTTCGTGATGATATCGAGCACGTTCGGACGGCCTTCGGAGAGTTTCTTTACCAATTCCGCCTCAATGCCGGCTTCGCGGATTACCTCGTAGGTATTGCCGGTAGCGACGATTTTGAAGCCGCTGTCGGACAACATCTGAGCAACCTCGATAATATCAGCCTTATCCTTGCGGTTTACGGAAATGAGAACCGTGCCGCCAAGCGGGAGCTTTGACTGGGTAGCTTCCTGTGCCTTGTAGAAAGCCTCGCCGTAGGAAGCGGATAAGCCGAGTACCTCACCGGTGGAACGCATTTCCGGTCCGAGAATCGGGTCAACCTCCGGGAACATATTGAACGGGAAGACGGCTTCCTTTACGCCGTAGTACGGAATATCCTGCTCCTTTAAGCCGGAAACCGGAGACGGTCTGCCGGTAATTTCGGAGGTGATAATGTCGGTTGCCAGCGGCACCATGCGGATGTTGCAGACCTTGGAAACCAACGGTACCGTACGGGAAGCGCGCGGGTTAGCCTCCAAGACATACACTTTGCCGTTTTCGATTGCGTACTGCATATTCATTAAGCCTTTAACGTGCATTTCCTCGGCGATTTTCTTGGTATAATTTTTAATTGTGCGCACATTCTCCTCGCTGATGTGAACGGAAGGAATGATGCACGCGGAGTCACCGGAGTGAACGCCCGCAAGTTCAATGTGCTCCATTACCGCAGGAACGAACGCGTGCGTACCGTCGCTGATAGCGTCTGCTTCGCATTCCAGCGCGTGGTTTAAGAAACGGTCAATTAAAATCGGACGGTCCGGAGTTACGCCGACTGCCGCGTTCATATAGTTTACCATGCTTTCGTCATCGTAAACAACTTCCATGCCGCGGCCACCAAGTACATAGGACGGACGAACCATAGCCGGATAACCGATTTTCTTTGCGATAGCAAGCGCTTCTTCGGCAGTGGTAGCCATTCCGGACTCCGGCATCGGAATCTCCAGCTTTTCCATCATTGCGCGGAACAGGTCACGGTCTTCCGCCAAGTCGATAACGGAAGGAGAAGTGCCGAGAATCTTAACGCCGTTCTTTTCAAGGTCGGCAGCGAGATTCAACGGGGTCTGTCCGCCGAACTGTGCGATAACGCCTAACGGCTGCTCCTTCTTGTAGATGCTTAACACGTCTTCTAAGGTCAGAGGCTCAAAGTAGAGCTTGTCGGAAGTATCGTAGTCGGTGGAAACGGTTTCCGGATTACAGTTCACGATAATCGTCTCAAAACCGAGCTTTTTCAGCGCGAGAGCGGCATGTACGCAGCAGTAGTCAAATTCGATTCCCTGTCCGATACGGTTCGGGCCGCCGCCGAGAATCATAATCTTAGGCTTGTCTGCCTTAATCGGGTTTTTGTCCTCCGCGTTATAGGTGGAGTAGTAGTAAGCGCTGTTTTCCGTACCGCTTACGTGAACGCCTTCCCAAGCTTCCTCAACGCCGAGCGCGATACGGCGGCTACGGATATCGTCTTCGGAAACTCCTAAGATTTGACTTAAATATTTATCGGAAAAACCGTTTTTCTTAGCGGAAATAAGCGCATCGTCTGACGGAAGGTTTCCCTTGTATGTCAAAAGGGCTTCTTCTTCCCCGACCAATTCTTTCATCTGCTCGATAAAGTAATGCTTTACTTTTGTAATATTGAAAATTTCCTCTACGGACGCGCCCTTTCTCAGTGCTTCGTACATAATGAAGTGACGCTCACTGGACGGGGTAATTAACATCTGAAGAAGTTCTTCCTTTGTCTTTGTATCAAAATTCTTCGCGTGGCCAAGTCCGTAACGTCCGGTTTCAAGGCTTCGGATTGCTTTCTGGAAAGCTTCCTTGTAAGTCTTGCCGATACTCATAACTTCGCCGACCGCACGCATCTGGGTGCCGAGCTTGTCCTCAACGCCCCTGAATTTTTCGAATGCCCAGCGGGCGAACTTGATTACAACGTAATCTCCGTCCGGAACATACTTATCAAGGGTGCCGTACTTGCCGCAAGGGATATCCTTTAAGGTAAGACCGGAAGCGAGCATCGCGGAAATCAACGCAATCGGGAAACCGGTAGCTTTGGAAGCCAGAGCGGAAGAACGGGAAGTTCTTGGGTTAATCTCTATTACAACAATACGGTCGCTGACCGGATCATGTGCGAACTGTACGTTCGTGCCGCCGATAACCTGAACGGATTCAACGATTTTGTAAGCCTGCTCCTGTAAACGCTTCTGGCACTCCTTGGAGATGGTAAGCATCGGAGCGGAACAGAAGGAGTCACCGGTGTGGGTGCCCATCGGGTCGATGTTTTCGATAAAGCAGACGGTAATCATATTGTTGTCGGCATCTCTGACAATCTCAAGCTCTAACTCTTCCCAGCCGAGGACGGATTCTTCTACAAGAACCTGACCGACTAAACTTGCCTGCAGACCTCTTGCACAGACAGTCTTTAACTCTTCTTTATTATAGACAAGGCCGCCGCCTGCGCCGCCCATGGTATAAGCCGGGCGAAGCACAACAGGATATCCCAATCTATCGGCAATGGCAAGCGCTTCGTCTACGCTGTATGCAACTTCGCTTCGTGCCATTTCGATGCCGATGGCATCCATGGATTTCTTAAACTCAATACGGTCTTCACCACGTTCAATCGCGTCAACCTGAACACCGATAACCTGTACATGGTACTTGTCCAGAATACCCGCGCTTGCGAGCTCCGCACAGAGATTCAGGCCGGACTGACCTCCGAGATTCGGTAAAAGTGCGTCCGGACGCTCCTTTGCGATAATTTGTTCCAGACGTTCCAGATTTAACGGTTCTATGTAGGTAACGTCGGCAGTCTCCGGGTCGGTCATAATGGTGGCAGGGTTAGAGTTTACAAGTACAATCTCATAACCGAGTTTTTTGAGTGCTTTACAAGCCTGTGTTCCGGAATAGTCAAATTCGCAGGCCTGACCAATGATAATCGGACCGGAGCCGATGATGAGGACTTTGTGGATATCTGTTCGCTTTGGCATGACTGTGCCCTCCTGATAATATACTTAAAATTTCTTTTTCTCTATATTGTATAACAGAATGTAAAAAATGAAAAGGGGGAAAATAAAAAAAGTGCAATCTGTCAAAAAAAGAAATACTTTCTACTTGTATTTTAGGTAAAAATGCGGTATAATAAAACCATACAAAAGAGTAAAGGCGCAGGCCTTATTTAAAATTACATAAGAAGTTATCTATCCTAGGATGTTCGACACTCCCTGTAATTTTGAACCTACATTTCTTTAAACGGGATTCCTATATTTACAGGTAGCTGCAAAGCCTCCTTTGAGTGGACTGCAAAAGCCTGTGTGCGGTCGCCCACCTAGCTGTAGCTAGGAGTCAAAATACAGGAAACGGCATTCCGGGATAGTTACAAAAGAATATAAGGGAAGACACCAAGGAGAGATGTGCCGCGCAGGTATCTGCGCGGCATTACCTTTGTTGTATAGACAGAAAAACGCACGGACGGGTTCCGTGGAAAGGGGTTTTATGAAAGACGGTTTTGTAAAGGCAGCGGCAGCGACGCCGGCGCTCCGTGTGGCGGAGCCGATGTACAACGCGGCGCAGATAGAAGCTTTGATGGAGGAAGCAAAAAAGCAGAATGTAAGTCTGTTGGTTTTCCCGGAGTTATGCCTTACCGGCTATACCTGCGGGGATTTGTTTCTGCAGGATGCGCTGCTTACGGGGGCGGAAGAAGCTCTCTCGAAGCTTTTGGAAAAAAGTCGGGGAAGCGATATGGTAACGGTTGTCGGCATGCCCTTTACCGTAAACGCGAAACTTTACAATACAGCCGTGTTCTTTCAGAACGGGACGGTGCTCGGCATGGTGCCGAAGTCCCTGATTCCGTCTTATTCCGAATTTTACGAGGGAAGGCATTATTCGTCGGGAGAGGATGTCGATACGGAAGTAGTTCTCTGCGGTCAGACGGTGCCGTTTGGGATGAAGCAGTTGTTTGTGTGCAGGGAAGAAAAGCGTTTTTGTATCGCTGCGGAAATCTGTGAAGACCTTTGGGGAGCGATTCCGCCGAGTTCGGGACACGCCCTTGCCGGAGCCACGGTTATCGTGAATCTGTCCGCAAGCAATGAAGTAACGGGAAAAAGCGTGTATCGTCGGGAATTGGTAAAAAACCAGTCGGCGCGTTTGTTTGCGGCGTATATATATGCGGATGCGGGAGAGGGCGAGTCCACGACGGATATGGTCTATTCGGGGCATAATATCATAGCGGAGAACGGAACCGTTCTGGCAGAGTCGGAGCGTTTTACGACCGGGCTTTGCGTTACGGAGATTGACGTACAGCGTCTTTGGAACGAGAGAAGACGTGTGACGACGTTTGCGGCAAAACCTCTGCCGGAATATCGTACCGTATATTTTTCGTTGAAAAACGGTTTGCCGGAATGTGCGCTTACCCGTACATTCGCGCGGACTCCGTTTGTGCCGGAAGACCTTCTTGCGCGGAAAGAACGGTGTACCGAAATTACAAGAATGCAGGCCGAGGGACTAAAAAAGAGGCTTTTGCATACCAGCGTGAAAAGCGCGGTTGTCGGGATATCGGGCGGACTGGATTCTACGCTTACCCTTTTGGTTACCTGTCAGGCGTTTGATTTGGCGGGATTTGATAAAAAGCGGATTTATGCGATTACAATGCCGTGTTTCGGCACGACGGACCGTACTTACCGGAATGCGCTTACGCTGGCGAAAGAACTTGGGACTACGGTAGTGGAAATACCGATTGCGGATTCGGTAAGCAGGCATTTTGAGGATATCGGCCATTCACAGGAAATACATGATTTGACTTATGAAAACGCACAGGCAAGAGAGCGCACGCAGGTATTAATGGATTATGCCGGCAAGGCAGGCGGCCTCGTAGTAGGCACCGGCGATATGTCGGAACTGGCGCTTGGATGGGCGACGTACAACGGCGATCATATGTCGATGTACGGCGTGAACGCGTCCGTGCCAAAGACGCTGGTGCGGTATCTGACTTCCTATTTTGCGGAGGAAACAAACAATCAGGCGTTGGCGGCCGTCCTTCGTGACATTCTGGATACGCCGGTCAGTCCTGAGCTTCTGCCGCCGTCCGGAGACGGCGAGATTGCGCAGAAGACAGAGGACTTGGTCGGACCGTATGAACTGCATGATTTTTTTCTTTATTATGTACTGCGTTTCGGTTTTATGCCCCACAAGATATATCGTCTTGCAAAAGCCGCGTTTTCCGGCGTCTATGAGAAAGAAACAATTTATTATTGGTTAGAGACTTTTTATAAACGGTTTTTCTCCCAGCAGTTTAAGCGTTCGTGTCTTCCGGACGGACCGAAGGTCGGTTCCGTAGCCGTTTCGCCGCGGGGAGACCTGCGGATGCCGAGCGACGCGTCGGCAAAAGCATGGCTGGCGGACTTGGAACGTATCAAGCCGGTGTAAGTAAAAGCGTCTGTTTTGACGGAGTGTCACGGCTATTTGCCTTTTCCGGCAGGGGCCGCTTTTTCAAGGGTTGCCCGGATGCCGTCAATTAAAAGCAGCTGCGTGTATTTACTGCTTTGGGAGATTGTAATGTCGTCCAGAGCGGTACCGGCGGCAAGCTGTGCGCTGATGTCGGCGGCGGCCGGTTCCATTAACGGATACATGGCGGCAGTTGCTTCATCCAGATTCACTAAGCGTACCGAGTTGATATGGTCGGTATCCAGCACCACTTCCAGATTTAGCAAAGAGTCGTTGAGTTCGATGACGGATGTGTAAACGCCGGCACGGTAAGTTGCGGCACTTGGCGTAACGGTTTCTCCGCTGCCGTCTTCTTTTTTATCCGGAGAAGAAAATAAAAGCAGCAGAAAAATAAAAAGTACAAGGGCAATCGCAGCCGGTATAGCGACGCGAAGGAGTTTTTTTAGTTTTAAAACAAAGATTCGTGTTTTTGCCATAAAAGCCTCCAGGGGTTTGTGCGCATATGCGTTATTGTTACAAAGTATTCGGGAAAGGGGTTTTTTATTCATATGGCGCTCACATTTATTTTGGGTGCGTCCGGTGCGGGAAAGACGGAATGGATGTACCGAAACATAATAAAAACGGCGGAAGAACACCCGGAGCGGACGGTGCTGGTCATTGTACCGGAGCAGTTTTCCTTACAGACAATGAAGGATTTGATTGTTCGCAGCAGGACAAAAAGTATGTCCAATATTGAGGTGTTAAGTTTTCTACGCCTTTCTTACCGGGTGTTTGAAGAACTCGGGGTCGTGCCGGGGGAGCTTTTGACCGACGTGGGAAAGAGTCTTTTGGTAAAACGCGTGGTAAACCGTTTTGCCGGGGAACTGCGGATGTTTGCCGCGAACGTGAAAAAGGCGGGCTTTATTGACGAGATGAAGTCGCTGATTTCTGAGTTTTACCAGTATAAAATTACGCCGGAAGCCCTGTGCGCCATGATGGAGACGGCAAAGCAGGAGCCGGTATTATATAAAAAACTTTCCGATGTCGCGGTTTTGTATCAGGGGTTTGTGAAAGAAATTGACGGCAGGTATCTGGCAGCCGAAACGGTATCGGATGTGCTTGCCGGCGTGATAGAAAGGTCTTCCCTGCTTACGGACTGTGACGTGTTTTTTGACGGCTTTACCGGTTTTACGCCGTCGCAGTACGGGTTATTGACAAAGCTTTTGCAAAAAGCGGGAAACTGTTATATGTCGCTTACGGCGGACGGGGCGGCATTACGGACGCCCGTTTTGGAGCATGGGCTTTTTTATTTGACGCTGAGGACAAAGGACATCGTAGCCGGGCTCGCCGGAAACGTCGGCTGTCCGGTCGGGGAGCTTATTCTGCCGGAGACGGGAGAACTGCCGCGGTTTGAGGGAAAGGAAGCGCTGCTTTCGCTGGAGCGGGGCCTGTTTCGGTATCCGCTGCCGCCAAAGAAAAAGTGCGGGGACGCGATTGCGCTTTATGTAAGGCCGAACAGGGCCGCGGAAGCCGCTTTTGTTGCGGCGGATATTGCCCGTGCGGTACGCCGTGAAGGGCTTCGTTACGGGCAGATTGCCGTAGTGACGGGAGATATCGAAGGATACGGCGAGCTGCTGCTGGCGGAGTGTACGCGCACCGGGGTTCCGGCGTTTCTGGATAACAAGCGGAAAATCTATCATAATCCGTGTATTATGCTGATACGGGCGGTTTTGCAGAACGCTTTAAGCGGTTTTTCTTATGATTCGGTTTTCCGGTATTTAAAAAGCGGTCTGACGAAGTTTTCACAGGAGGAGGTTTCCGTACTGGAAAACTACTGCCTTGCGTGCGGTATTCGGGGAGAACGTATGTGGAAAACGGAATGGAAGTACCGCTACCGCACCCGACAGGAAATTAAACCGGAATACTTAAACAGCCTGCGGGAGCGGGTTTACGGGGAACTTTACGGCATCGGAAAAAGCCTTGCGGAAGCGAAAACGGCAGGAGAACGCACAAGGGCGCTGTATGAATTTATAGAACAGTCGGGGCTCGAAGAACGGCTAAGGGACATGGCGAGCGGGTTCGAAAAAAAGGGAGATTTGGTGCGCGCGGGAGAATACCGGCAGGTGTACCGCGGCGTAATAGATTTGCTGGATCGTTTTATAGAGCTTTTGGATACGGAAGAAGTTTCGCTGAGGGAATATATTGAGTTGATGGAAACGGGGTTTCGGGAATGTAAAGTAGGTCTTGTGCCGCCGAGTACGGATTGTGTTGTTATCGGAGACATTACGCGTACAAGACTTTCTAACATCGAAGTGCTTTATCTCGCGGGAGTAAACGAAGGGGTGACGCCCGCACCGGGCAGTGCCGGCGGGCTGATTTCCGAAGCGGAGCGGGAGTTTTTAAAGGAACAGAATATAGAGCTGGCGCCGACAAAAAAGGAATCGGTATATACGGAACAGTTTTATTTATATGCCATGCTCACAAAGCCCAAGAGGCGACTGGTACTTACATACAGCCGCCTTTCCGCGGAAGGGCAGGCTCTTTTGCCGTCCTATTTTATAAGGAGGATTACGGACCTTTTTTCGGACATTACGGTACGGGAAGGAGAGGAGAGCGCATATCTTTCCCTGCTGCAAAACGATACCGGCCGCGCCCGCCTTTTAGACGGAATACGGGAGTTCTGTGAAAAAGGCAGTGTGGAAGATACGGCATTCTGGGAGCTGTACCGGCAGGCAATGCGAAAAGACGCTCCGGAGACAAAGCGGCTGCTTTGGTCGGCGTGTTTCGGAAATCCCGCAAAAGACATGAGTAAGGATGCGGCAAAACGGCTGTACGGCGCCGTTTTGTACGGGAGCGTAACGAGGCTGGAAAAGTATGCGGCCTGTGCGTTCGCGCACTTTTTACAATACGGGCTTTCTCTGGAGGAACGTGCCGAATACAAGGTGTCCGCGCCGGAAATCGGAAGCCTGTACCATACGGCGCTGGAACTGTTTATGAAAAAGGTACGGGACAACGGGCTTTCCTGGCATACTCTTTCGGAAATACAGCGGGAAGAACTTTGTACGGAAAGTCTTACCGAGGCGGCAAAAACTTTTGAAAACGGTGTATTTGCCGGAACAAAACGGAATGCCTATCTTTTGACAAAGGCGAAACGTGTTTTGTTAAAGACCATAGCAATGCTGCAGGAGCAGATACGTGGCAGCCTTTTTGAACCGGAACATTGTGAAGCGGTATTTGAACATACGGCAAAATATCTTTCCCTGCACGGAAAAATCGACCGGTATGATTTGTGCCAAAACGAAGGGAAATGGTATCTTCGGGTGATAGATTATAAATCGGGGACAAAAAAGTTTGATTTGGCGGAGTTATACTACGGTTTACAGGTACAGTTAGAGGTATATCTGTCGGCGGCATTGCGGCAGGCGGCCGGAGAACACGGGGAGATGCCGCGTCCCGCCGGAATGTTTTATTTTCATGTGGAAGACCCGTTTCTGCCGCGGGAGAAGTATTCCGAAACGGCGGTACAGGAGGCGTTTCGGCCGGACGGTTTGTTTAACGGGACGCCGTCCGCGGTAACGGCGCTGGATGTATCGCTTCGTGCGGAAAACGGAGGGTTAAAGCCTTCGGAAGTTTCCAGGCTGATTTACGCGGAGACGGACAAAGAAGGGCAGTTAAAAGCGGCGTCCAAAGGAATCGACGAACAGGATTTTGATGTGCTGACGGAGTATGTAAACCAAAAGCTGGATTGGGAAGCGGAACGGATTCTGGCGGGAGATACAAAAGCCGAACCATACCGCTATAAGAAAGAAACTCCGTGCGGCTACTGCGCATATCACGCAGTCTGCGGGTTTGACAACCGTCTGCCGGAGTTTTCTTACCGGGAGCTGCCGGAACGAAAGACAGAAGAACTTTGGGAGAGGTTCAGAAAGGAGCGCTATGGGCAGGATTCAATTCACACCGGAACAAAGACAGGTGATTGAGGCAAGAGATTGCACTACATTGGTATCCGCGGCGGCCGGTTCCGGAAAAACGGCGGTTTTAGTACAGCGTATTATTGAGAAGCTGACAGAAAAAGAGAAGCCGCAGGACATTGACCGGCTTTTGGTTGTGACTTATACCAACGCGGCAGCGGCGGAAATGAGGGAACGTATCGGAAAACGGCTGGAAGAGTGCCTTGCCGGAGAAGAGTACGCGGATAACGCCCATCTGCAGAAACAGGTGCTGCTTTTGCGGAGCGCACCGATTATGACGATTCACGGGTTTTGTCTGAGCCTTCTGCGGGAGTTTTTCTATGAACTGGAATTGGACCCGGCGTTCCGTGTCGCCGAGGAGGCGGAACTGACGCTTCTTCGCGCGGACGTGATGGAGGAACTCTTGGAAGCACGTTACGAAGCGGGGGAGGAGTTGTTTTTGCGTCTGACAGAGTGCCTCGGCAGCGGAAAAACGGATGAAATGCTTGTAAAACATATTGAGAACTTTTATAAATTTGCCCAAAGCGCGCCGTTTCCGGAAAAATGGCTTGAGGAAATGGGAGAATCGCTGAAGCGGCTGGAAAACGCCTCCGATATTTTGGAGGAAGAGCGCTTCGTGTCTGTGCTGAAAGAACATATCCGGGCAATCCTTTCGGACTGTGAAAAAATGTGTGAAAGAGCGCTGGAACTTTGTCTGGGCGCAGAGGGGCCGTATGTTTACGAACAGGCGCTGGAGTCGGACAGGGAATTTTTATTGTCGCTTCGGAAAAAGGAAACGTACCGGGAGTTGTCCGAAGCGTTTCAAAATCTGGAATTTCAGGCGCTTTCCAGAAAAAAATGCGAAGCGTCGGAGGAAAAACGGGAGCAGGTAAAGGAAATCCGGGCGGCCTACAAGGATATGTTAGTAAAGTTAAAAAAGGACTACTTTTTCGCGGATTCTGCCCGTATGGCGGAAGATATGGCGGAAATGGCGCCTTTGATGCGGATGCTTGCAGAGCTTTGTGCGGAGTACGGCACGCGTTATGCCAAGGCAAAGGCGGAGCGCGGATTGGTTGATTTTAACGATTTGGAGCATTTCGCGGTACGCCTGCTGATTGAAGAAACGGAAGAAGGAGTTCGTCCGACGGAAACGGCAAGGCTTCTTCGCGCACGTTTTGATGAAATTATGGTGGATGAGTGTCAGGACAGTAACCAGATTCAGGATTTTCTGCTTTGGAGCATTTCCGGCGAAGAAGACGGGCAGCCGAACCGCTTTATGGTGGGAGACGTAAAGCAGAGTATTTATAAGTTCCGTATGGCAAAACCGGAATTGTTTATGAAAAAATACGAGCAATACGGGGATACGGGACCGTACCGGAAAATTGTACTCGGCAGGAATTTCCGGAGCCGGGCGGCGGTTGTGAATGCGGTAAACGACGTGTTTGCCTGCCTGATGCGAAAAGAGTTCGGCGGAATTGCCTATGACGACGCGGCAAAATTATATCTCGGGGCGGATTATCCGGGGGACAGACAGGAGGAAAATTCCGAAGAAGAAGAAAACGAAAACTATACGGCGGAATTTCTGATTACGGAACTTGATGCCGAGGAGGACGAAGAAGCAGTAACCGACCGCGTTATGCGGGAAGCGATGACGGTAGGAGCGAGGATAAAGAAGCTGATTGCGGAACGGCTTCCGATTTATGACGGGGAAGAAACCGGAGAAAACGGAGAAAAAATAAAAAAATTTCATCCGGTATCGTATCGGGATATTACGGTGTTGTTCCGCGCCATGCGCGGCTATGCCGAGCCTTTTTTAGAGGTGTTTGCGGAGCTTGGGATTCCTGCCGTGGCAGAAACCCGGAGCGGTTATTTTGACGCGCAGGAAGTAGCGGTCGTTTTGAACGCCCTGCGGGTCATTGACAATCCGAGGCAGGATATTCCGCTGGTATCGGTGCTTCGTTCCGAAATGGCGGGGCTGACCGAAGAAGAACTGGCGGCGGTACGCATTGTGACAAAGGAAAACGAAGCGGGTCCCCGCCTTTCGTTTTATGAGGCGTTACGTTCCTTTCTGGAAAAGATAAAAGAGGAAGAGGTCTGTAAAGAAAACGTCTCCCGCAGCGAAGAACAGGGGGAATTTCGGGCAAGCATACAAAGTGCAGGAGAAAAACTGCTGTTATTTGAGGAACGCTTTGAAAAACTCAGGGCGCTGGCGGCGTATGCGGGTGTGCCGGAAGTGCTGGAGGAGCTTTACCGTCTGACGGCGTATCCGGATTATGTAAGGGTAAAGCCTGCGGGGGAACGGCGCGTGGAAAATCTCTCCATGCTTGTGGTAAAAGCGAAAAAGTTTGAAGAAAGCAGTTATTCCGGTATTTTTGACTTTGTCCGTTATATCGACCGCCTGATAAAATATGATATGGACGACGGAGAAGCGCGAAGCGCCGCAGGCGAAGACGCCGTAACCCTGATGAGCATTCATAAGAGCAAAGGTTTGGAGGCGCCGGTGGTTTTTGTCGCGGGGCTTTCAAAACAGTTTAACCGGATGGATATCCGGGCGGGAGTGGTATTGCATCCGGAACTTGGAATCGGAATGGATTTCCGGGATGAGGTACAGCGGGTCAAAGCGCCGACGCTGCTTAAAAAGGTAATCGCGGGACAGCTGAATTATGAAATGCTTTCGGAGGAACTGCGCATCCTTTATGTAGCGCTGACAAGAGCAAAGGAAAAACTGATTCTGTCGGCGGCGGTCGTGTCGGAACAGGACTTTTTAAAAAGTGTGGAGCAGAAGGCGTGCGGGGGACAGGCGGATTATCTGGCGCTGTTTTCGGCAAACTCTTATCTGGACTTTTTAAAACTTTCGCTTAAAGCCTGTATGGAACACGGAAGCATACGTCTTTCGGATGCGAAGCAATCCGGGGAGCAAACAGAAGAAGCGGTATTAGAGCGGGAACAGGAAATCACGGTGCGAAAAGAGCGCTTTTTAAGGATTCTGTCAACGGAGCTGCAGACGGTATATGACGAGGGACTTGCAAGGGAATTGGAAGAACGCGCCGCGTATCGTTACCCTTATCCGATGTGCCGCGGGAAAATGAAACTTTCCGTGTCGGAACTGAAAAAAGCGGCGTATCAGGAAGAAGGGCAGGAGGAGCTGTTTCCGGAAACGGAGCCGGAAAAAACAATTCCGCGCTTTTTGCAGGAAGAAAAGAAGGAGGCGGTTTCCGGCAGCGAACGGGGAACGCTGTATCACCGTGTTATGGAATGTATGGATTTCTGCAAAGAATATAAAGACGAGGCCGCAGTTTCGGAAGAACTGAAACGTCTGATTCAGGCGGGGCTTATCCGAAAGGACACGGAGGAACTTGTTTCCGCAAAGAAAATTCTGCAGTTTTTTGCGAGCGGGCTGGGTGCGAGGATGCAGGACGCGGCACGGCGCGGCTTGTTAAAAAGAGAGCAGCCGTTTGTAATCGGACTCCCTTACGGAGAAGTATACAAAGACGAAGGGGCCGGAAATAATACGGATTATGTGATGGTACAGGGAATCATCGACGCCTGCTTTGAGGAGCAGGGGGCGTTGGTGCTAGTGGACTATAAAACCGATTCGGTGAGGGAGCATGTGAGGGAAGTTCTTACAAAGCGTTACCGCACACAGCTTGATTATTATGAACAGGCATTGCGGCAGATAACCGGAAAACCGGTTACAAGCCGCATGATTTACGCGTTTGCCAGCGGAGAAGCCTTTCCGGTAGAACGCGGGGAAGAATAAAGCTTATGCCAGATAACAGTACACAAACAGGTAATGGCAGAGGCTTCCGGCAAGGCAGAAGCAGTGAAAAATTTCATGCAGTCCGAAGTTCGGATGCCTGTTGTCAAAAATAGGCAGTTTTAACGCGTAGATTACGCCGCCCAGCGTGTAGCAGATGCCGCCGGAAAGCAGGAGCGCAAACGCGCCGCCGGAAGTTCCGTGAAGAAGCTCCGGAAAAGCAAGCAGGCAGGACCAGCCCATTGCGATATAAATAATGGCGGATACCCATTTCGGACAGCGAATAAAAAACAGACATTGGAAGATACCGATAAAAGCAATGCCCCAAACCAGCGCAAAGAGCCGTAGACCGATGCCGCCTTTTAACGCAATTAAGCAGACCGGAGTATAGGTCCCCGCAATCAGTACATAAATCATAAGATGGTCCAGTTTCTTTAAAAGGAGCAGGCTTTTTTCCGTTCGGCCGAAAGTGTGGTAAAGCGTGCTGGCGCTATACAGTAAAAACATGCCAAAGATGAACGCCGCACAGGAAAACAAAGAGACGCTCGAAGTGGAGGCAGCTTTGATTAAAAGCGGGAACGCGGCAAATACCGCGAATATAATCCCCGCAAGATGAGTATAAGCGCTGCCCGGCTGGCGCGGAATCATTTTTTTGCCGGCGTAGTTTACCGGTTTATTTAATGTAAGATTTTTTGTTGTAAGTTCCATACAATCCTTCCTTTCCTTGCAGACAGTCAGAGAATAAGCTGGTTTTATTGTGTACCTTTCCTTAAAAAACATTCGGGAAAATGCAGCATCTCGTCGTTATAGTATGTAACGGGTTGATTGAAAATATAACAAGTAGTTTTAAAAACTACATTGAGTATATATAAATACTATCACATATATTTAGAAAAATCAAGAAAAATTTTTCTCGAGTTTCCGCATTTTTTAGTCGACTTAAAAGTTCCGTAGATCGCGCAATCTACGGAATATAAAAAGTATACAAAATGCGGAAACTCGAGTAAATTTTTTGGGAATATGCGGATTGATTTTTTATTTTGATATAAAAAAGGGCCGTCCGCGGGTTTCGTGCGGCAGCCCCATATAAGACAGGAGTTATGTGTAAGTTTTAATGATATCTTCCGCGATTTCTTTTTTGGAAACACAGCGGTCCATTGCCTGTTTTTCAACATAACGATGGGCGTCCGCTTCGGTCATTTTCAGATGTTCGATTAACAGCCATTTCGCGCGGTTGACGGTACGGATTTCCTGCATCTTTTCTTCGATTGATACGGTCTTTTTTTCAAGCCTCCTTAACCGTTCTCTGGAGGCAATCATCCAGTCGATGGCCTGGCTCACGAGTAGTTTCGCGGTTGGTTTCGGAAGAACATAAACGCCGTGTCCCGTAACTTTGTTATAAGCCGCGGTGTAGTTCTCCGAATGTATCATCAAAAGAGCCACCGTTGTATTTGTACTGCATATGTCAATAGAAAACCTCATGCCGTCGTCGTCGGGAAGAGGAGAGTTAATAATAACAAAGTCATACGTTCTTTCGAGAAATGTTCTTTTTGCCGCGTTGATACTGTTCTCAAAACGAATCGGAGAAAATCTCGAATCAGGAAGTAACGCTTGTAGCGAAGCATTGAAGGTATCTTTGGCGGATACAATCAGAACACTGTATACTTGTTCTTGCAAACTCACTTTTGTGATTCTCCTTTGCTTTGATATGCTGTTACCTAAGTTTCCTGCTATAAGCGTTAATGAGCTGTTCCGGAATATGGGCTTTTATAAAAGCACTCTGTTTCATAACGGAGACAGCTTCGTCCAATGTGGACGGTAATTTTTTAAACCGCGCCAAAACCGTTTCGTCAGCCTTGAATAAGTTGATATCGGCAGGCTCCGGCGGCATCATTTTATTTTTGATTCCGTCAAGTCCGGCATAAATTAACAGCGCAAACGCGAGGTACGGATTGGCACAAGGGTCGGGAGAGCGAAGTTCCGCCCGCCGGTATCTGCCGACTGCCGCAGGGACACGGACGAGCTGGGAACGGTTCTCTGCCGACCAGGAGATATACTCCGGCGCTTTATTGGCGCCGAACCGTTTATACGAATCTTCCATTGGGTTCAGAAACGCTGTCATATCCGCGGTGTGGGCCAGCATACCGGCAATTAAATGCGGAAGTAAATCTTCGTTGGCGCTGCTTTCCGCAGACATATTGATGTGGAACCCGTTTCCCGGTTTTCCGGGGAGCGGTTTCGGGGAAAAATCCGCCCATAGACCGTTACGGTACGCAGCCGTTTTGACAACGGTTTTAAAAGTCATCGCGTTATCCGCAGCGGAAAGAGCATCCGAATAGCGGAATACAATCTCGTTCTGGCCGGGGCCTTCTTCGTGATGCGAGCTTTCCGGGCAGATTCCCATCTGCTCCAGAGTAAGGCAGATTTCACGGCGGACATTTTCACCCTTGTCTTCCGGAGCGATGTCCATATAGCCCGCGTTATCATAAGGGAAGTTTGTCTGATTTCCGTTTTCGTCAAGTTTAAAAAGGTAAAACTCCGTTTCGGAGCCGAAAGCAAAGTTGACTCCCGACGCATTTGCGTCTTCTATTGCTTTTTTTAAGAGACTGCGCGTGTCACACTCAAAAGTTCTGCCGTCCGGGTGGGAAATGCTGCAAAACATTCGGACAACGCGTCCGTGTTCGGGACGCCATGGCAGGACGGCTAAGGTTGAAGGATCCGGGTGCAGTAAGAGATCCGAGTGCGTTTCGTCGCCGAACCCTTCCGTTGCCGAAGCGTCGGTTGCGATGCCGTATTCAAACGCGTGAGGAAGTTCGCCCGGCATAATGGAAATATTTTTTTGCCTTCCGTAAATATCGCAAAAGACAAGACGGATAAACTTTACGTCTTCCTCGTTGACGAACTGAATGACTTCTTGAGCGGAATATTTCATACTACAACCTACTTTCTTTTAGTTTGCCACATACATTTGCTTGTAAGGATTTTTACTGTCCGGCGTGACGACGGTAAAAGGAGAATCCAATACGGTGTTCAGGTCGCAGCCGAATATTTCGCAGTATTCGGATAAAACGTCCCTGATTTCTTCCATATCTTTTTCGTCTGTGAGCCTGGCCGTAACCTGATGCGGGAAGGAAAGCGCCGTACAGTCGCCGCGCAGGTACATTTTGCCTCCGTGCATACCGGTACAAGGGAAATTGCCGATAATCCGCCTGCCGTCCGTGTTCAGCCCCAGAACAATAATCTTTCCTCCGGCCTGATATTCTCCGAGAAAACTTCCGGCGCATCCGCCGATAATCATAACCGGTACTTTTTCTTTGTATTCTTTCATATGGATTCCGGCGCGGTATCCGGCGTTTCCGCGGATAAAGATTTTTCCGCCGCGCATGGCGTAACCGGCAGCGTCGCCGATATTGCCGTGAATAACGATTTTCCCTGCGTTCATGGTATCGCCGACCGCGTCCTGCGTATTGCCGTTGACAATAAGGTCCGCGCCGTTTAAGTACGCGCCGAGTGCGTTTCCGGGAATTCCGTTAATGGTAATCGTACGCCCGTCCATTCCGGCCGCGATGAAACGCTGACCGAGACATCCGGAGATGGTGGAATCCTCTTTGCTTTCCCGGAGTAAATCGTTCAATGCCTGATAGTCCAGATTTTTCGCGTCAATCAATATCATATTATACTATACCTCCAAACTTTTTTCTACGGGTTTCGGAAGAAAATGCGGCCGAAGTTGCAATTTTTTTCAAAAGTTCGAAATTGATTGTATCAAGGGGAGTTTTTTCCCGGATAAGCGAAGTATAAATACCTGCGCGCTCCGTATCGCCGATTAGAATAAAACCGGTCAGATAACCGTCTTTGGTAAAAAATCGCTTTAAGGTGCCTTCCGATTTCTCTTCATACAGTTCGCCGCCGTCTTCTTTACCGAAATAGCTTCCGGCTGTCATTGCGTGTAATCCGAAAAAGCCGATGGAGTTCATAGGAATCGCGTTATCAAACACCGCGTCGCCGCCTGCCATATTGACGCCCGCACATCTGCCCTGCATATACGCGTTTGGAAGAATTGCCAGAACGCGCTTCTGACCGCAGGAAATGTCTTCGCCTTCCGTGCAGTCTCCGGCGGAATAAATATCGGGAATGCTTGTTTCCATACGGGAATTAATCAGGATTCCCCGGTTGACTTCGCCGCCTGCGGCGCTCACAAGTTCCGTATTCGCACGGACGCCGACCGCCAGTACGAGGACATCAAACGGGACCGTTTTTCCGCTTGTCATAATGGCGGTGTTTTTTTCAAACCGTTTGGCGCTGTCACCGAGCAGAAAACGGATTCCGTTTTCCTCTAAATGTTTCTGCATCATGAAAGCGCATTCTTTATCAAGGATACTGGAAAGCACGCGGTCGGCAAGGTCGCATACAACGATGCCTGAAACCCGGTTTTTCAGTCCTTCCGCGCATTTAAGCCCGATAAGGCCTGCGCCGATAATCAGTACATTGGAGTCTTTTGTTACGGCGGATTCGAGTGCTAATGTATCGTCTAAGGTCAGAAAGGAGAATTTATTTTCCACACTGTCCAGTCCTTCAAACGCCGGGACAAAAGGGCGGGAACCCGTAACAACACAAAGAGAATCATACGAAAGCAGGGTGTCGTCGTTAAGCGTTACGTTTTTAGCGGCAGAATCAATTTTTACGGCCTTTTTTCCGTAAAGCACCTCACAGCCCATTTTTTCATAGTAATCACCGCTGCGGTACTTCATGCGTTCCAAATCGGTTTTGCCTTCCAGATAGTAGGAGATAAGAGGACGGCAGTAGACCGGGTGTTTTTCTTCTGATACAACGGTGATTTTACCGTTGCGGTCTATGCTGCGGATTCCTTCAATGCAGCCCGCGGCAGCCACACCGTTTCCGAGAATTACATACTGCTTCATTTACATTCACCTCTCTTCATATAAAATCGCCCCGTTAGGACAACCCTTGACGCAGGCAGGTTCCCCGCAGGAGTTTGTAAGACAAAGTTCACATTTCTGCATGGCTCCGTCGGCGTCCTGTGATAACGCTCCGTAAGGACAGACCAGAATACATGTCAGGCATCCGACACATTTATTACGGTCGATGCGGATTACGCCGTCTTCGACAGACAACGCGCCTGAAATACAGCTTTTTACGCAGAGAGGGTCTTTACAGTGCCGGCAGGAAACGGCAAAGTTAATACTTTCATCGCCTTCTACCCGGATTCGCGGAAAAATAGGCTTCCCTTTGAGCGCTTTTGCCATATCGGTTTCCCCGGAATTTGCAAAAGCGCAGTTATATTCGCATAAATGGCATCCGAGACACCATTCTTCATTCACATAAACTCGTTTCATGTTAAAACCTCCCTTATTCGCCGGCGTGAGAAATTCCGAGAATCGCAAGCTCTTTTTCGCTTAATCCGATTCCGCGCAGCATTAAACGGTTTCCGCGGAGAGATTCGATGGCGTTGATTCCCATACCGCCCATAAGTTCTTTGATCTCATGCCGCCAAGCGTTCATAAGATTGACAAGGCGTTCGCTTCCGATGGCAGGATTCAGCCGTTTTATAAGCTCGGGGCGCTGTGTGGCGATACCCCAGTTACATTTGCCGCTTTGACAGGTTCGGCAGAGATGGCATCCCAAAGCGAGCAAAGCCGCGGTAGCCACATAGCAGGCATCCGCACCGAGCGCGATGGCCTTTACCACGTCTGCGGCGCTGCGGATACTTCCGCCTACGACGAGGGAAACGTCGTTTCGGATTCCTTCGTCGCGCAGACGCTGGTCAACGGCAGCCAATGCCAGTTCAATCGGGATTCCGACGTTATCACGGATTCGGGTAGGAGCCGCGCCGGTTCCGCCGCGGAATCCGTCAATTGCGATAATGTCCGCGCCGCTTCGTGCAATACCGCTCGCAATGGCGGCAATGTTATGGACCGCGGCAACTTTTACGATAACCGGTTTTTTATACTCTGTCGCCTCTTTCAGGGAAAAGACAAGCTGGCGCAGGTCTTCAATGGAATAAATGTCATGGTGCGGAGCGGGAGAAATCGCGTCGGAGCCTTCGGGAATCATACGGGTACGGGAAACGTCGCCGACAATTTTTGCTCCGGGCAGATGTCCGCCGATACCCGGTTTTGCGCCCTGACCCATCTTGATTTCCACGGCGGCTCCGGCTTCCAGATAATCTTTGTAAACGCCGAAACGTCCGGATGCAACCTGAACGATGGTGTTTTCGCTGTAACAGTAAAAGTCTTCGTGAAGGCCGCCTTCTCCGGTATTGTAATAAATGCCGAGTTCGGTTGCGGCACGGGCAAGGCTCTCGTGGGCGTTATAGCTGATGGAGCCGTAGCTCATTGCCGAAAACATAACCGGCATGGAGAGCTCAAGCTGGGGAGACAATTCTAGGTTTAAATCGCCGTGTTCGTCCCGTTTTACTTTTTTCGGTTTCTTGCCAAGGAACACACGGGTTTCCATCGGTTCTCTCAACGGGTCGATGGGCGGGTTGGTTACCTGGGAAGCGTTGATTAAAATTTTGTCCCAGTAGACGGGAAGCGGATTCGGGTTTCCCATAGAGGAGAGGAGTACGCCGCCGCTGCCGGCCTGCTTGTAAATTTCTTTAATCGTATCGTTTTTCCAGTTCGCGTTTTCGCGCAGCGTACAGTCGCTTTTTACGATTTTTAACGCTCTCGTCGGACAGAGAGATACACAGCGCTGGCAGTTGACGCATTTGCTTTCGTCGCTTATCATAATGCCGCGTTCCGGATCAAAGGTATGTACCTCATTGGAACATTGCCGTTCGCAGACTCTGCAGGCAATACACCGGTTATCGTTTCTGACAACTTCAAATTCGGGATAGATATATTCGATACTCATTAATACGCGCCCTCCTTTACTCTTACAATAACCGGTTCCCCGCCGGCCGGAGCGTAAATGTTTTCCGCGTCCGGTTCCATTGTGCGGATGGCGGCCTCCTCGCTGGCGATAAAAACTTTATCCGCTTTTTCCCCGACCACCATGGAACGGAGCTTCAGACGGTCGTTTAATGCCATAAGACCGCCGTTAAATCCAAGGACAATCGAGAAAGGTCCGGTCACAAGCAGACTTGAAAAAATAGTGCGGAGATAGGTTAGCTTTTTGCCTTCGTCTTCGTCGGATTTTGCCGCAATGGTACTCCAAAACGGAGCGGCAATCACGCTCGCGGCCTCCTCTAAGGTAAGTCCCTGTACACGGAGAAGATAATCCATAATATAGGTAATAACCTCCGTATCGGTCTGGAGGGTACAGCGATAACCGAACATTTCAATAAAGCGGCGGTTAGCGTCATAGGAAGAAATTTCGCCGTTATGGACAATCGACTGGTCTAACAGCGTAAACGGGTGCGCGCCGCCCCACCAGCCCGGCGTATTGGTCGGGTAACGCCCGTGCGCCGTCCAGGAGTAGCCTTCGTATTCCTCTAATTTATAAAAGACGCTGACATCTTCCGGAAATCCGACCGCCTTAAAAGTTCCCATGTTTTTTCCGCTGGAAAATACATAAGCGCCCGGCATTTCCGTATTGATTTTCATTACGGTTCTTGCAACAAACTCTTTTTCGTCAAGCTGCTGGGAAGCCAAAACCGATTTCAAAGGAGCGACAAAATATCTCCAGATAATAGGCTCATCCGTAATTGCCGGAATCTTCCGCGTGGGAATAATCTCAGATTTTACGATTTCAAACTGTTCTTTTAAGAATTGTTCACAGTTTTTCCGCGTTGCGCGTTCGTTATAAAACAGGTGCAGCGCGTAAAAATCTTTATACTCGGGATAGATACCGTATCCTGCAAAACCTCCGCCCAGACCGTTGGAGCGGTCATGCATCGGTTTCATGGCATTTGCGATTATTTCGCCGGACATTCTGTTTCCGTCTTTGGAAATGACAGCGGCAATCGCACAGCCGGAGGGGATTCGTACTTGACCTTCTACTTTCATATCGATGCCTTCCTTTCTTGAAACAAAAACAAAGGCGCTCATTTCAGTACAGACAGTTTTCCGTACTAAAATGAACACCTTTGCTCATTTGCCTGCATTATACAGCGTCCTTTTTGTTTTGTCAAGACAAAAAATAATGGTTTTTGAGGAAAAATAAAAAAATTTGTAAAAGGGGGTTGACGAATCATTTTTATAGGTGTATAATGCACGGCAGAAAGGCAAGGGCGTCTTTGAGGTTATCCTTAAAGACTCCCTTTTTTCATTTTATAATCATTTTACGGGAAAGACATTTGCTTTTTCGTAAGATAAAACACTATGGTAAAAAAGGCAAAGGCGTCTTTTATGTCGGCAGTATGCGGCGTGAAAGGAGTCTTTTTCTTTTTAGTTTTCTTTTTAATTTTAAAAGGAGGTTTTACTATGCAAAAGGTATCTGAGTATTTTGGAAGTTTGGTTTTTGACGATAGGGTAATGAAAGCGAATTTATCCGCAAAGGTATACCAATCACTTAAAAAAACCATTGATGAGGGAGCGAAACTTGATATCAGTGTGGCAAACGCGGTAGCGGTTGCAATGAAGGACTGGGCAATCGCAAACGGCGCTACACATTATACTCACTGGTTCCAGCCTTTGACCGGTATTACCGCGGAAAAGCACGACAGCTTTATTACTCCGTCTCCGGACGGCGGCGTTATTATGGAGTTTTCCGGTAAGGAATTGATTAAAGGCGAGCCGGATGCGTCTTCGTTCCCGTCGGGCGGACTCAGAGCGACGTTTGAGGCGAGAGGATATACCGCATGGGATCCTACTTCTTACGCGTTTATTAAAGGAAAGACGCTTTGTATTCCTACCGCATTTTGTTCTTACGGCGGAGAAGCACTGGATAAGAAAACGCCGCTGCTTCGTTCCATGGAAGCGCTGAACAAGCAGGCGCTGCGTATTTTACGTTTATTCGGAAACGATACGGTAAAATGCGTGCGGACTTCGGTAGGACCGGAGCAGGAATATTTTCTTATAGATAAAAAGATGTATGAGAAACGCCGTGACCTTCGTTTTACGGGACGTACACTGTTCGGGGCAAAGCCGCCGAAGGGACAGGAAATGGACGATCATTACTTTGGCGTAATTAAGCCGAGAGTGGCGGCCTATATGGAAGAATTAAACGATGAGCTGTGGAAACTCGGTATTCTTGCGAAGACGGAACATAATGAAGTTGCGCCGGCACAGCATGAACTGGCGCCGATTTATACAACCACAAACATAGCGACCGACCATAACCAGCTTACCATGGAGATTATGCAGAAGATAGCCACAAAGCATGATTTGGTGTGCCTGCTTCACGAAAAACCGTTTGCGGGGGTAAACGGCAGCGGTAAGCATAACAACTGGTCGCTTGCCACGGATGCCGGAGTAAACCTTCTTTCTCCGGGAGAAACGCCGTATGAGAACGCGCAGTTCCTTTTGTTCCTCTGTGCCGTTATTAAAGCGGTAGATGATTATCAGGATTTGCTTCGTATTTCGGTTGCGACTGCCGGAAACGACCACCGTCTCGGCGCGAACGAAGCGCCGCCTGCCGTTGTTTCTATGTTCCTTGGGGACGAATTGAACGCGGTACTGGAAGCGATTGAAACGAATACGCCTTACAAAGGCACGGAAAAGACGCAGATGAAGCTGGGGGTTGACGTACTTCCGAAGTTTAACCGTGATACGACCGACCGTAACCGTACTTCCCCGTTTGCGTTTACCGGCAACAAGTTTGAATTCCGTATGTTAGGATCTTCTAACAGCATTGCCTGTGCGAACATTATGTTAAACAGCGCGGTTGCGGAGAGTTTGAAAATCTATGCCGACCGTCTGGAAAAGGCGGAAGATTTTGAGACGGCACTGCATGAGATGATTCGGAAAACCATCAAGGATCATAAAAACATTATTTTTAACGGAAACGGTTACGACGAGTCATGGATTAAGGAAGCGACCGAAAAGAGAGGCTTGTTAAACTACCGCACGACGCCGGATTGTATCCCGCATCTGCTTGATAAGAAAAATGTGGAAATGCTGACCTCCCACGGAGTTTTCACGGAGGCGGAGTTAAAGTCCCGTTATGAGATTACACTGGAAAACTACTGTAAGAGCGTTATCATTGAAGCAAACACGATGATAGATATGGCAAAGACCGAAATCGCTCCGGCGGTAGAGGCGTACACCATGGACGTGGCAAAGGCTGCGGCGGCAAAGAAAGCGCTGGACGATTCGATTCCTTGTGCATATGAAAGCGGACTTGTAAAGAAGCTTTCGGCTTTGACCGACAGAATCGCGGTAAAGGCAGACGAACTGGAACAGGCACTGCTTTCGCTTGCATCGGCGGAAGAAGTCGGTGAAGAAGCAAATATCATCAGGGATACGCTTCTTGTTAAGATGAGCGAACTGCGTCTTGCATGCGATGAAGCGGAGACGATTACGGCAAAGAGTTATTGGCCGTTCCCGACATACGGAGACCTGCTTTTCGGTGTAAATTAAGCGGCGAGGGTGTGTGCCTTGGCGCACACCCTTTATCTGGAGGAGATGATTTATATGGTAATAGAAGAAATTATGAAACTTGTAAACAGTGAGGTGTTTGCCGTCTGGTTCCTGATGGGAGCCGCGCTCGTATTTTTCATGCAGGCGGGATTTGCCATGGTTGAGACAGGTTTTACCAGAGCAAAGAACGCGGGCAACATTATAATGAAAAATCTGATGGATTTTTGTATCGGTACGGTTGTATTCCTCCTGTTGGGTTTTGGGCTTATGATGTCCGAAAACTATGTGCTTGGTGTAATCGGAGTTCCGAATCTTGATATTTTTACGGATTTTGGGGGATTCATTCAAAGCAACGCATCAAGTTTTGTGTTCAACCTTGTGTTTTGCGCCACCGCCGCTACGATTGTTTCGGGAGCGATGGCAGAGAGAACAAAATTTATTTCTTACTGTATTTATTCGGCTATGATTTCTCTTTTTGTTTATCCGGTTGAGGCAGGCTGGATATGGAACCCACAGGGCTGGCTTGTACAGCTCGGTTTCCATGATTTTGCAGGCTCTGCGGCAATCCACTCGGTAGGCGGAATCACCGCCCTGATTGGAGCGATTATGGTAGGACCGCGTCTCGGAAAGTACGTTAAGGAAAAGAACGGGAAAGTATCAAAAGTAAATGCGATTCCGGGCCACTCCATTACGCTCGGCGCTCTGGGCTGCTTTATTCTCTGGTTTGGCTGGTACGGTTTTAACGGTGCGGCGGCATGGGACGGTTCCTCGCTTGCGTCCATCTTCCTTACGACGACGATTGCACCCGCGGTCGCAACCTGTGTTACGATGCTGTTTACCTGGATAAAGAACGGAAAACCGGATGTTTCGATGTGTATCAACGCTTCGTTGGCAGGCCTTGTAGGTATTACCGCCGGATGTGACGCACTGGACGCGGTCGGCGCGCTGATTGTCGGTATTGTTTCCGGTATTCTCGTAGTAGTTGTTGTCGAGGTTCTTGATTTGAAACTGCATATAGACGACCCGGTCGGAGCGGTCGGCGTACATCTTGCAAACGGTGTCTGGGGAACGATTGCGGTCGGTCTTTTGGCAAATCCGGAAGCGCCTGCGGGTCTGGAAGGACTTTTCTATACGGGAAAAGCGGGACTTCTTGGGATTCAGCTCCTTGGTATTGTCTCGGTACTTGCCTGGACGGCGGTGCTGATGGGCATTACGTTCTTTGTAATCAAGAAAACGATAGGCTTACGGGTTTCCGAAGAAGAGGAAATCAAAGGTCTGGACAGTACGGAGCATGGTCTGCCGAGCGCGTATGCGGATTTTGTTCCGGCAGTCGAGAGTTTAAATTACGGATATGAAGAAGCGGTAGCGGTTACGGGCGAAGTTCCGGCTGCGGAAGCGGTTCCCGTAAAAAGGGTTCCGTCGTTTGAGGATGGCTCGCATAAGTTTACCAAGATAGAGATTATCTGCAAGGAATCGAGATTTGAGGCGTTAAAGAGCGCCATGATGAATATCGGAATCACCGGTATGACGGTCTCCCATGTGTTGGGCTGCGGCGTACAGAAGGGAAAACCGGAATATTACCGCGGCGTTCAGGTGGAGGCGAATCTGCTGCCTAAGGTTCAGGTGGACATTGTAGTCAGCAAAATTCCCGTACGCAGGGTTATTGAGACCGCAAAGCGTGTTCTCTATACCGGGCATATCGGAGACGGTAAGATTTTTGTTTATGATGTGGAAAACGTCGTGAAGGTGCGTACCGGCGAAGAAGGATATGCAGCTTTGCAGGATGTGGAGTAGAGCCGCGTAAGGCTTTTTGTGAATTTAAATACTACGGAGGTGTATTTCTATGTGTTCTATTATGGCTTATTGCGGAAGCAGTGCCGCGTCGGACGCATTTCAAAAGGGATTTGAGCGGACGGTGTCCAGAGGTCCGGACGACAGCCGGATTGTTGATACCGGAAACGGATTGCTTGGATTTCACAGGCTTTCTATTATGGGGCTGACCCCTTCCGGTATGCAGCCGTTTGCTCTGGACGGAAGTTATATTGTATGCAACGGCGAAATTTACGGGTTTGAAAAATGGAAAGCGCAGTTTGCGGAGCGTTATGTTTTTGAAAGCGATTCCGACTGTGAGATTCTGCTGCCGATGTACCGGGAATACGGTACGGATATGTTCGCGATGTTAGACGCGGAATTTGCCTGCATCCTTTATGACAATAGAACACAGGAATACATTGCCGCAAGGGACCCGATCGGAATCCGCCCGCTGTATTACGGTTATGATAAAGACGGCGTGATTCTGTTTGCGAGCGAGGCGAAAAACCTTGTAGGACTCGCAGAGGAAATTATGCCGTTCCCTCCGGGTCACTATTACAAAGACGGAAAATTTATTTGTTACGCGGATGCCGCGCATGTGGACACTGTTTGTACGGATGACCTTGAAACGGTTTGCCGCAACATTCACGACAAGCTGGTGGCCGGCGTGGAAAAACGTCTGGTATCGGATGCCAAAGTCGGATTTCTGCTTTCGGGAGGTCTGGATTCTTCGCTTGTATGTGCGATTGCCGCGAAAAAAAGCAAGACGCCGATTAAAACGTTCGCAATCGGTATGAGCGAGGATGCGATTGACCTCAAATACGCGAAGCAGGCAGCGGATTATATCGGCAGCGACCATACGGAAGTAATCATTACGAAAAACGATGTGCTTTCCAGCTTAAAAACCGTAATAGAACTGCTTGGAACGTTTGATATTACGACAATCCGGGCAAGTATGGGAATGTATCTTGTTTGTAAAGCGATTCACGAAAAAACGGATATCCGCGTAATTCTTACCGGTGAAATCTCGGATGAGCTGTTTGGATATAAGTATACCGATTTTGCTCCGGACGCGGCGGCGTTTCAGGCGGAGGCGCAGAAAAGAATCCGGGAACTCCATATGTATGACGTACTTCGTGCGGACCGGTGTATTTCGGTAAACTCTCTGGAAGCAAGAGTGCCGTTTGGAGACCTTGATTTTGTAAAGTATGTAATGGCGGTAGAGCCGGAATTAAAGATGAACAAGTACAATAAAGGAAAATATCTGCTCCGTCACGCATTTGAGGAGGGCGATTATCTGCCGCAGGAAATTCTCTGGCGTGAGAAAGCGGCGTTTTCGGACGCGGTAGGACACTCGATGGTGGATTATCTGAAAGAGTACGCACAGGAGTTTTATACCGACAAAGAATTTGAGGAAGGATGCAAAAAGTACACCCACGCCCGTCCTTTTACAAAAGAATCTCTGCTTTACAGAGAGATTTTTGAGGAGTATTATCCGGGACAGGGAAAAATGATTGCGGATTTCTGGATGCCGAACAAAGACTGGGAAGGCTGTGACGTAAACGACCCTTCCGCCAGAGTTCTCGCAAACTACGGCGACAGCGGAAAATAAGAAAGGACGGGAAGGAACGGATTGTTATGACAAAATACATATTTGTAACAGGAGGCGTTGTTTCCGGTCTTGGCAAAGGCATCACTGCGGCTTCTTTGGGAAGACTGCTGAAAGCGCGGGGTTTAAAGGTCGCGGCACAAAAACTGGACCCGTATATTAACGTGGACCCCGGCACGATGAGCCCTTACCAGCACGGCGAGGTGTATGTGACCGAGGACGGGGCGGAAACGGACCTTGACCTCGGCCACTATGAGCGTTTTATTGACGAAGACCTTAACAAATATTCAAACCTTACCACCGGTAAGGTTTATTGGAATGTTCTGAATAAAGAACGCAGGGGCGAATATCTCGGTTCCACCGTTCAGGTGATTCCGCACATTACAAATGAAATTAAAGAGTTTGTTTATAATGTGGGAAAAAAGACCGGAGCGGATGTGGTTATTACGGAAATCGGCGGCACAATCGGAGATATGGAGTCGCAGCCGTTTCTTGAGGCGGTGCGCCAGATATCGCTTGAAGTCGGACGGGAAAACAGCCTGTTTATTCATGTAACGCTGGTTCCGTTCCTGCGCGGTTCGGAGGAACATAAATCCAAACCTACGCAGCATTCGGTGAAGGAACTGCAGGGAATGGGAATTAACCCGAACATTATTGTCCTTCGCTGCGACGAACCGTTAGAAGATGCCATTTTTAAGAAAATATCCTTATTCTGTAATGTAAAGCCGGACTGCGTCATTGAAAACATTACGCTGCCGAACCTTTACGAAGCTCCGTTAATGCTGGAAAAAGCAAAATTTTCCGCGGTGGTATGCCGCGAGCTCGGAATTGAGGCGCCGGAGCCTGATCTTACCGAGTGGACGCAGATGGTAGAGCGGATTAAAGGAAGACCGTACAGCGTGACAATCGGGCTTGTGGGCAAGTACATGGGGCTCCACGACGCGTATCTTTCGGTTGCGGAGGCGCTCCGCCATGCGGGATATTATCATAATACCCATATTAAAATCGAATGGATTGATTCGGAGAAAATTACGGCCGGAAACGAGACAGAAATGTTAAAGGGACTGGACGGTATCCTTGTACCGGGAGGCTTCGGCAGCCGCGGTATTGAGGGAATGGTTCTCGCGGCAAAATACGCGAGGGAACATGAGATACCGTACTTTGGAATTTGTCTCGGTATGCAGATTGCCGTTATTGAGTACAGCAGAAATGTCGCGGGAATCCCGGATGCCAATTCCGGCGAATTTGACGAACAATGTAAACATAAGGTCATTGATTTTATGCCGGGACAGAGTGACGAAATCAATAAAGGCGGAACTCTTCGTCTGGGCGCTTATCCCTGTGCGATTAAGCCCGGCACGACAATGGAGCGCTGTTACGAAAGCAATCTTATCAGCGAACGTCACAGGCACCGTTATGAATTTAATAATGACTACCGTGAACTGCTTTGCGAGAAGGGCCTGACGTTCGGCGGTACTTCTCCGGACGGAAGGCTGGTAGAAACGGTGGAATTGTCCGACAGGCCGTTTTATGTGGGGGTTCAGTATCATCCGGAATTTAAGAGCCGTCCGAACAGGCCGCATCCGCTTTTCAAGGGGTTTATCGGTGCCGTACTGGAGCGCTCCGACGGAGGTAACGTATGAGTCTCAGAGAAGAATGCGGAGTATTTGGTGTGATTGCACAGGAACCGGTCGATGTTGCCGGAATTACCTATTACGGATTATACGCGTTACAGCATCGCGGACAGGAAAGCTGCGGGATTGTGGTAAACGACGACGGCGTATTCTGCTCCCGCAAGGATTTGGGGCTGGTGAGCGAAGTGTTTTCGGAGGATACGCTCTCCCGTCTGCCGAAAGCGACGATGGCGGTCGGGCATGTGCGCTACGGAACGACGGGAGGCACGAGCCGCAATAACTGCCAGCCGATTGAGGTAAACCATCAGAAAGGCCGGATGGCATTAGCGCATAACGGAAATCTCAGTAACGCGGCGGAACTCCGCAATGAACTTGAACTGTCCGGCGCGATATTTCATACGACAAGCGATACCGAAACGATTGCCTATATTGTGACAAGGGAGCGGCTTCGAACGCCTTCGATTGAAGACGCGCTTTCTGCCGCGATGAAAACCCTTGACGGCGCGTATTCTCTTGTATTAATGTCACCGCAGAAATTAATTTGTGCAAGGGACCCTTACGGATTCCGGCCGCTTTGTTACGGAAAGACGCAGGACGGCATGTATGTCGTGGCCTCCGAAAGCTGTGCCCTCAAAGCGGTAGGCGCGGAGCTTGTGCGGGAGGTCGAACCGGGAGAAATTCTTGTGTTTGGCAGAAACGGCGTAGTTTCGCGCAGGGAACACTGCGGAGAAAAAAAGAAGAAACTGTGTATTTTTGAATATATCTATTTTGCGAGGCCCGACTCGGTAATCGACGGCGTATCGGTACATACGGCAAGAGTCCGCGCGGGAAAAATCCTCGCGCAGAAACATCCGGCGGACGCGGATATTGTAATCGGCGTACCGGATTCGGGACTGGACGCGGCGCTCGGATTCAGCAAAGAATCCGGCATTCCTTACGGAATCGGGTTTATTAAAAATAAATATATCGGAAGGACGTTTATTTCTCCCGGACAAAACACGAGGATGGACCAGGTTAAAATTAAGTTAAGTGTGATTGAAGAAAGCGTAAAGGATAAGCGGGTGGTTCTGATTGACGATTCGATTGTCAGGGGAACAACAAGCGGACGTATTGTAAAACTTCTTCGGGAAGCGGGCGCGAAAGAAATCCATATGCGGATTTCATCTCCGCCGTTTCTGAATCCGTGTTATTACGGAACGGATATCGATTCGAGAGAGCATTTGATTGCCTGTAAACATTCCGTGGAGGAAATCGCAAAACTTATCGGCGCGGATACCCTTGGATATGTACCCGTATCGGAACTTGGGGAGCTGACCGGACACCGTAATTACTGCAGTGCATGTTTTGACGGGGATTATCCTACCGCAGTTCCTACGGACACAAGAAAGGAACGGTTTGAACAAAAACTCTCGGTAGTCAACAAAAGAAAGGAAAAGGAAAGCGAGGCGTCGGTATGATAACGGAATATAACAGAAAGCTTATTCTGGAGGACGGAAGCGAGTATTACGGCTATGCGTTCGGAGATGTGTCCCAAAGGGTCTGTGAACTTGTTTTTAATACTTCCATGGTCGGCTATCAGGAGATTATGTCCGACCCGTCCTACACCGACCAGGCGGTCGTAATGACCTATCCCCTGATTGGAAATTACGGGATGGCAAAAGAAGATTACGAAACCGAAATACCGACAATCGGCGGACTGATTGTGCGGGAATATAATGACTTTCCTTCGAATTTCAGAAGCGAGGCTTCTCTGGCGGAGGTAATGAAAACATATAAAATTCCGGGAATATGCGGCATCGATACGAGAAAACTGGCACGTTCGGTCAGAGATTACGGAAGCCGGAAAGTTCTGATTACGGACGCGTCCACCCCGCTTACGGAAGGGCTTCGTATTCTTGCGGAGAGCGGTATTCCGACAGACGGCGTTTCGAGGGTAAGCTGTAAAGAAATATGGAGTATCTGTCCCGAAACTCCGAAATATCATGTCGCGGCAATTGACTGCGGAATGAAAAAAAATATCATACATTCGTTATATCAAAGAGGCTGCAAAGTAACCGTGGTGCCTTGGGATACGCCGGCAAGCGTGATAGAATCGCTTTCGCCGGACGGAATTTTTATCTCCAACGGGCCCGGAAATCCCGCCGACGTGCCGCAGGTGATTGAAACAGTAAAGGCTTTGCGGGGCAGCTATCCGATTTTCGGAATTTGTCTGGGCCATCAGATTATTTCCATAGCGTACGGCGCAAAAACATATAAATTAAAATTCGGACACCGCGGCGGGAATCATCCGGTGCGGAACCTGGAAACCGGTAAAATAGAGATTACCTCGCAGAATCACTCCTATGCGGTCGATACGGACAGTCTGAAAGAAACGGAGCTGACGGTTACGCATATCAATCTGCTGGATCAGACAATCGAAGGCGTGAAATGTGATAAAGATAACGTATTCAGTGTGCAGTACCACCCCGAAAGCGCACCCGGACCGCAGGACAGTACCTACCTGTTTGAACGCTTTATAAAACGGATGGAGGAGGGAAAGTGCAATGCCTAAAAGAACAGATATTAAAAAAGTCCTTGTTATCGGTTCCGGTCCGATTGTAATCGGACAGGCGGCGGAATTTGATTATGCCGGAACGCAGGCGTGCCTTGCACTGAAAGAGGAGGGGTATGAGGTTGTCCTTTGCAATTCAAACCCCGCGACGATTATGACCGATACGACGGTTGCCGATAAGGTATATATGGAGCCGTTGACATTGGAGTATATCGCTAAGATTATCCGGTACGAGCGCCCGGACGCGATTCTGCCGGGAATCGGCGGGCAGACGGGGCTTAACCTTGCTATGCAGCTCGAAAAGAAAGGCGTTCTGGCGGAGTGCCGCGTGGAGCTTCTGGGAACGAAAGGAAGCAGTATTGAGCAGGCGGAAGACCGTGAACTCTTTAAGGAACTTTGCGAACGTCTCGGGGAGCCGGTGCTGCCGTCCGATATCGCAACTTCCATAGAGGAAGGTTTGCGGGCAGCGGAGAAAATCGGGTATCCTGTTGTACTTCGCCCTGCGTTTACCTTAGGCGGAACGGGCGGCGGATTCGCGGATAATGAGGAGGAATTTCTGCCTCTTATGAAAAATGCGCTTGCCCTTTCTCCGGTGCATCAGGTTCTGATTGAAAAAAGCATCAAGGGATATAAAGAAATTGAGTATGAGGTAATGCGTGACAGCAATGATACTGCGATTACGATATGCAATATGGAAAATCTGGACCCGGTCGGAATCCACACGGGAGATTCCATTGTGGTGTGTCCTTCCCAGACACTGACCAATAAAGAGTATCATATGCTCCGTGACAGCGCGTTAAAGATTATCCGCGCGTTGAAAATTGAAGGAGGCTGTAATGTCCAGTTTGCCTTGGACCCTTCTTCTTTTCAGTATTATCTTATCGAAGTAAATCCAAGGGTTTCGCGTTCCTCCGCACTTGCTTCCAAAGCAAGCGGATACCCGATTGCCAGAGTTTCCGCAAAAATCGGAATCGGCATGACACTGGATGAAATACAGCTTGCCAACACGCCGGCATCCTTTGAACCGGCGTTAGACTATGTGGTTACGAAAATGCCGCGTTTCCCGTTTGATAAGTTTACCGACGCAAACAACTCTCTCGGTACGCAGATGAAAGCCACCGGCGAGGTAATGAGTGTCGGCCGGACGCTGGAGGAAAGTTTGTTAAAGGCAATCCGCTCGCTGGAAATCGGACTGTGGCATCTTTATAACGGTAAATTTAATCATAAGAGTGAAACGGAGCTGCTTTCTTACAGCAAAATCGGAAGCGACGACCGTATTTACGCGGTAGCGGAACTTTTGCGCAGAGGGTGCGACGTGAAAAAAATCGCGGATGTTACCGCCATTGATATGTTTTTTTTGCGGAAGCTGAAAAATATTGTGGAGAAAGAAAAAGAAGCAGAAAAAAATCCGGGAGACGCAAAGGTTTTATACGGCGCCAAACGGATGGGTTTTTCCGACCGGGAAATTGCGAGACTTTGGAATTGGACGGAAACGGAAGTGTTTGAGTTCCGAAAAGCCGCCGGGATTCGTCCCGTTTATAAAATGATTGACAGCTGTGCTTCGGAGTTTGACAGCTATATCCCGTATTTTTATTCCACCTATGAGGAGGAAAACGAGTCGGTTGTGTCGGACAGGAAGAAGGTTGTCGTGCTCGGTTCCGGTCCGATTCGTATCGGACAGGGAGTAGAGTTTGACTACTCTACCGTCCACGCGGTAAAAACGATTAAGGAAGCCGGTTATGAAGCAATTATTATTAACAATAACCCGGAAACGGTTTCTACAGATTATACCTGTTCCGACAAGCTTTATTTCGAGCCGCTTTGCGTTGAAGATGTAATGAACATAATTGAACTGGAACAGCCGGAAGGTGTGATTGCGACTCTCGGAGGACAGACCGCGATAAATCTGGCGGAGCCGTTGGGCAGGCGGGGCGTGAAAATTATCGGCACGGACTGCGCCGCGATTGACCGGGCGGAAAACAGAGAATCATTTGAAAAACTGCTGGTGTCGTTGGGAATCCCGCAGCCGAAGGGAGAGGCCGTAACAAAAGTGGAAGACGGTATCAGGGCGGCAGCGGAGATAGGCTATCCCGTACTTGTACGGCCGAGCTTTGTCCTCGGCGGCAGGGCAATGCAGATTGTCGCAAAAGAAGAACAGTTATACAGCTACTTAAAAACCGCGGTGGAGATTGACGAAGACAAACCGGTGCTGGTAGATAAATATATCCGCGGAAAAGAAGTGGAAGTAGATGCCGTCTGCGACGGAAAAGAGGTATTTGTTCCGGGAATTATGGAACTGGTAGAGCGTACCGGTATTCACTCCGGCGATTCCATCAGCGTATATCCGTCGTTTAGTATTTCGGAACAGGTAAAGAATACGATTCTTGAATATACCAGAAAACTGGGACTCGGAATCGGAATTATCGGGCTGTTTAATATTCAGTTTATTGTAGACGAGAACGAACACGTCTTTATTATTGAAGTAAATCCGCGTTCCTCAAGAACCGTACCGTTCCTTTCCAAAGCAACGGGGTACAGCCTCGCGGATATCGCGACCTATGTTATTCTGGGAAAAAGCCTGAAAGAACAAGGAATTACAGAGATTTATCCGAAAGAAAAAGAGCGGTACTATGTAAAAGTTCCGGCGTTTTCTTTCTCTAAATTAAACGGAATGGACGCTTATCTGTCCCCGGAAATGAAATCTACGGGAGAAGCAATCGGATACGATAAGAAACTGCACCGTGCCATGTATAAGGCAATGACGGCTTCGGGAATGAAACTGCAGAATTACGGAACGATTGTTGTAACGCTGGCGGACGAGGATAAAGAGGAAGCGCTGTCGCTGATACGCCGCTTTTATGATATGGGCTTTAATATTGAGGCGAGCATCGGTACGGCAAACTTCTTAAAGGAAAACGGAATCCGTACCAGAATCCGCAGGAAACTGAGCGAAGGAAGCGAGGAAATTCTAGATTCCATAAAGGCGGGCTATGTCAGCTATGTAATTAATACCCGCGCGGTTTTATCCGGCGTCCACTATGAAGACGGCGTCGCAATCAGACGGTGCGCCAGCCAGAATAATGTTACAATGCTGACTTCCCTTGATACCGTTAAGGTTCTTTTGGATGTATTGGAAGAAACTACAATTGGTGTATCTACAATTGATGAAAAATGATGTATAATAAATATAACAATATCAACGGAAACGGAGGAACATTATGCAGACAATCAATATGCATTATGCGGACTTAAAAGATTCTTATTTGTTTTATAACATTGCCCAGAAAACGAAGGCATATCTGGCGGAAAACCCGGGAACCCACCTGTACCGCATGGGAATCGGCGACGTATCCCTGCCGTTGTGCGACGCAGTTATCAAAGCGCTTCATGAAGCGGTGGACGAGCAGGCGGTAAAAGAAACGTTTCACGGCTATATGCCGGAATGCGGCGCGCCGTTTCTGCGGGAAACCATCGCGGGATATTACGCCGAAAAGGGAGTAAAACTTTCCCCGGAGGAAGTATTTGTGTCAAGCGGAGCGAGCGACGAACTTGGAGATATTCTTGATTTGTTTGACAGAAGCAGCACTTCCCTTGTAATTGAACCGGCGTATCCGGCTTATGTGGACGCGAATATTATGGCAGGCAGAAAAATCGTACATCTCGCGTCCGGAGAAGAAAACGGATTCCTGCCTCTGCCGGATGAAAATACAAAGGCGGACTTACTCTATATTTGTTCGCCGAATAATCCGACGGGCGCGG
The DNA here is from genome assembly GCA_022510665.1 of Lachnospiraceae bacterium. Classification (GTDB taxonomy): domain Bacteria; phylum Bacillota; class Clostridia; order Lachnospirales; family Lachnospiraceae; genus SIG307. The sequence goes on along the minus strand of JAFLSZ010000006.1, from coordinate 18,347 downwards.
TATTTAGCAGGGAACAGCTGCAGAAATGGGTGGATTATGCCAATAAAACGGGCGCGGTTATTTTGTTTGACGCGGCGTATGAGGCCTTTATAGAGGACCCGAATCTGCCGCACAGCATTTTTGAACTGCCGGGAGCACGCACCTGTGCCATTGAAATCTGTTCTCTTTCCAAAACCGCCGGTTTTACCGGAACGAGACTCGGCTATACCGTAATTCCGAAAGACCTCGAACGGTGCGGCATGAATCTGAATGAGATGTGGGTCAGAAACCGCACGACAAAAACAAACGGTGTGTCCTACATTATACAAAAAGGCGGCGCCGCCGTTTTTACGCCGGAAGGCCAGAAACAAATTAAGGACAATATCCGGATATATAAAAACAACGCAGCCTGCCTGACGGAAACATTTGACGAACTGGGAATCTGGTACTGCGGCGGTAAGAACGCGCCGTATATCTGGATAAAATGCCCGAACGGCATGACAAGCTGGGAATTATTTGACTATCTGCTCCATGAAATACAGGTAGTCGGCACACCGGGGGAGGGCTTCGGCGCCTGCGGCGAAGGGTATTTCCGCTTTTCCACATTCGGAAGCCCGGAAGACACAAAAGAAGCGGCCCGCAGGATAAAAAATCTGTTTAGCCGTTAAGAAAAAACGGGGAAAAAAATCAGGATAAGAAAGAAAAAAGAAAAGGTAAAATGAAAGACAGCGTTATGGTTTCCGGGGAGGGATAGAGGAAACTGTGACGCTGGTTTTGGGTGAGGGTTAAGTGGGGAAATAGGATTGACTATTTTGTAGAAATATGGCAAAATAGTTGTAGAAAAATGTAAAACGAGGAAACGGACGTAAAAAAGGAATGGGGTACATCGCATAGTGGAGTGTGTGGATTTTTCTAATAAAAATCTTGGTATGCGTTGAGCCGGAAAACACAGCACCAATAAGGAAATCCGTCTGTCGGATTATCCAGGAGGACTATAACCTGATTCTATAAGAAGTTCTCGCGTTGGTAAAAGAGACAGGGACAAGGCTTGCACATTTTCATACAACTACCTATGCAGAGTATTTCAGATAGCTTGAGATTGTTGTGGATAAAAGATACGGTGAGTTGTGAGGAGGAAGTTTAAGGTCTGCGGTTTTGGATTATGCATTCTCTTTTTTAAACTAATGCCCTTGGTATCTCTGGTTAAGAAGCTTATAGACTTGTGGAATTGTAGGTGTAGATATGGAGATAATTGATAATACTTCTAAGACGCTGAGAGATGATTTGGCAATTGAATTAAAGAAAGGCAGTAAGCTTTCCATTGCGGCAGCCTGCTTCTCTATTTATGCCTTTCAAGAATTGAAAAAAGAATTACAAGAGATAGATGAACTCCGTTTTATTTTCACATCTCCTACATTCGTAACTGAAAAAGCTAAGAGGGAAAAACGTGAGTTTTATATCCCTCGCCTTAACCGTGAACGCAGCCTTTACGGAACTGAATTTGAGGTTAAATTGAGAAATGAATTGACTCAGAAAGCGATAGCAAAAGAGTGTGCTGACTGGATAAGAAAAAAGGTTAAATTCAAATCGAACATAACCTCCGAAAATATGATGGGCTTTATCAATCTTGACGATAAGAACTATATGCCCATAAACGGTTTTACAACTGTGGATTTAGGCTGCGAGCGCGGCAATAACGCTTACAGTATGGTGCAGAAGACAGAGGTACCTTTTGCACAGGCATATATGGATATTTTTGAGAGCTTGTGGAACGACAGGCGCAAGCTTCAGGAAGTCACGGATGAAGTAATTGAAAGCATTACAGCGGCTTATAATGAGAACTCACCTGACTTCATTTATTTTGTGACACTGTATAACATCTTTAATGAGTTCCTTGAAGATATTTCCGAGGATGTTCTTCCGAACGAGGCTACCGGTTTTAAGGACAGCAAGATATGGAACCTGCTTTATAACTTCCAAAAAGACGCTGCGCTTGCAATCATCAATAAGTTGGAGAAGTATAACGGCTGCATTCTCGCTGACAGTGTTGGTCTTGGTAAGACATTCACAGCACTTGCCGTTATCAAGTATTACGAGAACAGGAACAAATCTGTTCTCGTCCTCTGCCCTAAAAAGCTGACGAACAACTGGAATACATATAAAGACAACTATGTAAATAATCCCATCGCTGCGGACAGGCTTCGCTATGATGTGCTTTATCATACAGACTTAAATCGTACTCATGGTATTTCAAATGGTCTTGATTTAGGGAGATTGAATTGGGGCAACTATGACCTTGTTGTAATTGACGAGTCTCACAATTTCCGCAATGGCGGTAAAGTGGTAGAGACTCCTGACGCAGATGAGAAAGAAAACCGCTATGTCAGACTGCTGAAGAAGGTTATTCGTGCTGGCGTAAAAACAAAAGTTCTCATGCTTTCTGCTACGCCGGTCAATAATAAGTTTCTTGATTTGAAAAATCAGTTGGCGCTTGCCTATGAGGGAAACACCGACCTGATAGATGATAAATTGAATACGACTCGCTCTATTGATGAGATTTTCAAAAATGCTCAGAGAGCTTTTACGACTTGGAGCAAATGGGAGCCTGCGGACAGAACGACAGAAAACCTGCTCCGCATGCTTGACTTTGATTTTTTTGAAGTACTGGACAGCGTGACGATTGCCCGTTCCCGCAAGCATATACAGAAATACTACGATACCTCAGACATTGGCACATTTCCTACAAGGCTAACGCCGATGTCCCTGCGTCCGCCGCTTACCGACTTGAAGTCCGCAATAAACTATAACGAGATTTTTGAGCAACTTATGCTCTTATCTCTCACAATTTATACACCGTCTCACTATATTCTACCAAGTAAGATGGATAAGTATTCCGAGCTTTTTAACGATAACAGAGTTAATGTCGGTTTCACGCAGGCAAACCGGGAACAAGGGATACGCCGTTTGACTGCCATCAACCTGATGAAGCGCATGGAAAGCTCCGTATATTCGTTTAATCTTACCCTCATAAGGATAAAGGAGTTAATTAACTCTACCATTGAGACGATAGAGAACTATGACCGTTTTTCAACTGTAAATTTCGACCTGACTGATATTTCAGATATTGACGAGTTTGATAGCGAAGATCAAAATACCGATGACCTTTTTTCTTTCGGTAAGAAGGTCAAAATCGAGCTTGGAGATATGGACTATAAGTCTTGGCGGGATAGTCTCGCAAAAGACGCAGATACACTTGAACTGCTTACTTTAATGGTGGGGGACATTACGCCCGAACACGACTCCAAACTGCAAGAACTGTTCAGAGTAATTCGAGACAAGCTTGCTCACCCGATAAATGAAGGCAATAAGAAAATCATTATCTTTACAGCCTTTGCAGATACGGCAAAATATCTTTATGACAATGTGAGTGTATTCGTTCAATCAAATTATGGATTACATACGGCTATGATTTCAGGTTCGGTTGAAGGGCGCACCACGGTCCCGAAGCTGCGTTCAGATTTGAATACAGTATTGACCTGCTTCTCTCCGATTTCAAAGGATAAGCAGCTTTTAATGCCAAATGACAAGACGGAAATAGATTTCCTTATCGCCACCGACTGTATTTCGGAAGGTCAGAACTTACAGGATTGCGACTACCTTATCAACTACGATATACACTGGAATCCTGTCCGTATTATTCAGAGATTTGGCCGTATCGACCGTATCGGCAGCCGCAACCAATATATCCAGCTCGTGAATTTCTGGCCGGATGTATCTCTGGATGATTACATCAACCTGAAAGCAAAGGTTGAGACCCGAATGAAGATTGTCGATATAACAGCTACCGGTGATGATAATCTATTAAGCGATGAGGAAAAGACCGACCTTGAGTATCGCAAGGCGCAGCTCAAGCGACTGCAGGATGAAGTGGTTGATATTGAGGATATGACAAGCGGCATTTCCATAATGGACTTGGGACTAAACGAGTTCAGGCTGGATTTGCTCGAATACATAAAGAACCACGATGACCTTGACAATACTCCCTTTGGTCTTCACGCAGTTGTTCCGGCTAATGAGGAAATGCCGGCGGGCGTTATCTATGTCCTGAAAAACCGTTCCAATAGTGTGAATATCAACAATCAGAACCGTTTGCACCCGTTCTATATGGTGTACATTTCAAACGGGGGTGAGGTTGTCTGCGACCATCTTTCGCCGAAAGCAATGCTCGATAAGATGAGATACCTTTGCAAAGGGAAAAAGGAAGCCATACAGGACCTGTGCCGAGAGTTTAATAAAGAGACGAAAGACGGACGGGATATGCGGGAACTGTCAAAACTTCTTGGAGAGGCAATCGCTTCTATCATTGAGGTCAAGGAAGAAAGCGACATAGACTCGTTCCTCGGCGGCGGACAGGTCAGCTTCATAGATAGCGAGATTAAAGGATTGGACGACTTTGAGCTTATCTGCTTCCTAGTCGTAAAATAGAGGGGAAACTATGCTCGGACTACCAAAAGCAACAGAACTAAATAAACAGCTTCCGAAAAATGCGATATACGCTAAGTTTCAGATGAACACGGCTGCGAAAGAGCGAATGGACAGAGATATCTCCCGTATCTACATTGTCAATGAGGTCTCTGCGGCAAAGGTCAATCTGAGCGAGGGCGAACAGGTCAAATCCTTCTTTGTGATGTCCGTACTGTTAAAGAGAAAGGACTTTGACGAGAAAAACATTATTACTCTTTCTAAACTGATACCACAGAATATGGTGATGGTATTGGAGCATGAGCGAGAAGTGAAGCTTGTCACCTATCGCACTAAGCTACTGCAAACAAGTTGGTTGCCGAAAGATAATGTTTCTTTGGAAATAAAGGGTTTAGACCTGGACTCAGTATGGGAGAATATCATTGTTCAGATAGGCGGTCTGACAGTTGAACAGGGTAACACCATAGACGAGCAAATCAGCATAAATGAACAGCGAAGCAAGCTGCAAAAGGAAATTGCCCGGTTGGAAAAGCTTGCACGGGCTGAGAAGCAACCGAAAAAGAAGTTTGAGCTTGTTCAGCAGATTAATAAGTTGAAAGAAGGAAATTAATGGTGCGAAAAAATATTTTTGATATAGTATCTGAATCAATAAATATGGAAAATGAAGTTGATAGAATTGTAGCATTAGCTAAAACGGAAAAGGTTATGTTAAGGATGCGATGTAACCGTAGCCTTTTAGAATATGTTGACGTGTATTGTTTTAGTCAGTGGAAACATAGAGGACATTGTATAAATACCGAAGATTTTTGTAAATCGTTAAATTATAATACAATAGTGAAGGAAGCAAAGAAAGATGTCAATGCTTTTATTATTCTGATAGAGTTGTTTTATAATTTTTGGTTTTTAGCAGATGTTCAACTGAAGAAGGACCGTTTTGGATATATAGCGAGCGATAACTTTTATCATTTAAAGAATTTGCTGACTGATAATTTGAACAAATATAATCAAAAAGCTTTTATACAAGATGAGCGTGTGCTTATTATAGAGGACAAGCCGGAGATTACAGCCGTTACTGAGATTGTTGAACCTGAAATTTCACTTGATGTTATACGATATAACCATTACTCTTTAAAGGGTGAAATTGAAGCTAAAAAGACTATTTTATTACGCTTGGGGTCTGAACTTGAACCAAAAAGAGCGGATTTAGAAGTTATCAATAGGCAGTTAACAAGTGGTATATTTAATTTATTAAACAATCTTAATATAAGGCATAATAACGTAAATTTAACTGATAAGAAAAAGTATCGTGAATATGTAGCAAAAATGAGCCAAGATGAACTTGAGAAATGGTACGATGAACTTTATCAAATGATTTTACTTGCGTTTTTGCTGTTGGATAATATAGAGAGAACCGAAAAGGTAAGAGATTTAAATTCAAAAATAGCAAAATGAAATGAGGCCGAATAAATGAATAAAAAATTTTTTGAGCTTGGATATGAGATACTATCGCATTACAAACATTTTCCAGAAATCGACGATACATGTAAAATTATTTTAGATGGAATAAATTATTTAAATAATTATCCTAAAAACGATAATGAATTTAAAATGCGAAAAGAAGATATTGCGAACTATATTGTAAAATCAAGAATTAATAATATGATATACATATATGTTAATAGTAAAATGGTTGTTTTAAATAGCAAAATTGGAAAAAGTATTTATGATGATAATATAAATGAATTATTTGAACAACTAAAAAATGCAATAGCAATATTGATTTTAAAAGGTATTCACCAAATAGTAAAAAATATGTATCCTGAATTGAATGATAATGAAATTATTAAAGAATTGGTTGGGCAAGATATCCAGTCTTTATTTAAATATGGCCTACTGTAAAAATGGAGGAAATGCTGATGGATAAGCTAAAAATGCAGACTGTAAATAATGCAGATGAGAACTATAGAAAGCTGGCGGAGATGTTCCCCAATGCGGTTACTGAAACGATTGACGAAAATGGCGAGGTCGTCCGTGCCATTGATAAGGATGTGCTGATGCAAGAAATATCCTGCAAGGTTGTAGAAGGGCGCGAAGAACGCTATCAGTTTACCTGGCCGGACAAGAAAAAGTCTGTCCTGCTTGCCAATGCCCCTATCAATAAAACTCTCCGTCCGTGTAGAGAAGAAAGCGTGGATTTTGATAATACAGAAAACCTTTATATCGAGGGTGACAATCTGGAAGTGTTGAAACTCTTGCAGGAGACCTATCTTGGCAAAGTCAAAATGATATACATAGACCCGCCATATAACACGGGAAGTGACTTTGTGTACGAGGACGACTTTGCCCAGAGTGTAGACGAGTACCTTGCAAATAGCGGTCAGTTTGATGAAGAGGGAAATAAACTTCTTAAAAACCTCGATAGCAATGGTCGTTTTCATACCGATTGGCTAAATATGATATATCCTCGTTTGAAATTGGCTAAAGATTTATTATCAGACGATGGCGTTATTTTTATATCCATTGACGATAATGAAGTGGATAACTTGAGAAAATGCTGTGGCGAATTATTTGGCGATCAAAACTTTATTGCGCATATTATTCATAAGAACAACTCGATGAAAAACCAAAGTAAGTATGTTGGTGTTTCTACAGAATTTGTTTTAATATATGCAAAAAACATAGTTGAACTTAATAACCGTCAGCCGGCGTGGAGATGCAAGAAAAAAGGAGCCGCTGAAATCAATGCTACTTTTAAGAAAATGAAGGATAGTGGTTTGTCTCTAACTGAAATTAGAGAAGAGATAGCGGAATTGTATAGCCGTCCCAAATACGCCCATTTAAGTAGATGGAATAAAGTGGATGAATATGGGATTTTTATGGACTCTGACTTATCTAGAAGCAATGGTCCAAAAGATTTTACCATAATCAACCCGTATACAGGGAAAGAGTGCTTGATACCCAATAGAGGTTGGGGAAAAAGTAAAGAAGAATTGTTAAAATTGCAAAAAGAGAATCTTATCTGGTATGGAGATGATACAACACCACCGAGGATGAAATCATATTTGACAGATGAAAGCGAAAGTGTATTCGATAACTTCTTTTTTGCAGATACATCAATTGATAAAAAGAGTATTGATAAAATGTTTGGTTCTCAGGTGTTCGAATTTCCTAAATCATTAGAAATGCTAAAACAAATTATTTCATTATGTTCGGAAGAAAACTCTGTAATCTTCGACTTCTTCTCCGGCTCCGCAACCACCGCTCACGCCGTCATGCAGCTCAACGCAGAAGATGGCGGCAATAGGAAATTCATCATGGTACAGTTACCAGAAGAAACAGATGAAAAATCCGAAGCTTATAAAGCTGGCTACAAAAACATCTGCGAAATCGGCAAGGAGCGTATTCGCCGAGCAGGGCAGAAAATCAAGGAGGAAAGTCCGCTGACTACACAAAACCTTGATATTGGTTTCCGTGTTCTCAAGTGCGATACTTCCAACATGAAGGATGTGTACTATAACCCCGCTGAGTTTGAGGCTACGCTGTTTGATACCGTTGCCGACAACATCAAGGAAGACAGAACACCGGAGGACCTGCTTTTCCAAATCATGCTTGATTTGGGCGTGCTGCTCTCCTCTAAAATCGAAGAAACGACCATTGCCGGAAAGAAAGTCTTCAATGTGGCCTCTGGTTTTCTGATTGCCTGCTTTGATGAGAATGTGACCGAGGAAACTATCAAGGAAATTGCCAAGCAGCAGCCGTATTATTTTGTAATGCGTGACAGCTCTATGGCAAATGACAGTGTGGCGACTAACTTTGAGCAGATTTTTGCAACATACAGTTCTGGCACAGTAAGGAAGGTGCTGTAATTATGAATAACGAGAATTTCACACCAAAAGGCGAAATCATTATTTATCAGACAGAAAACGGCAGCACGAAACTGGATGTCCGTATGGAGGATGAAACGGTTTGGCTGACTCAGGCACAATTAGTCGAACTCTACCAAACCGTAAAATCCAATGTCAGCGAACATATCAAGCATATTTTTGAAGACGGCGAATTGGAGGAGAATTCAGTTGTTCGCTATTTCCGAACAACTGCCGCGGACGGGAAAACCTACAATACAAAATATTATAATCTGGATATGATTATATCGCTGGGTTACCGCATCCGAAGTGTGACTGCCACACATTTCCGCAGATGGGCCACCGAACGCCTGAAAGAGTATATGATTAAAGGTTTCACGATGGACGATGAGCGCTTAAAAGGAACCGGTGGCGGAAACTACTGGAAAGAGCTGCTTGACCGGATTCGGGATATTCGTTCTTCCGAAAAAGTGCTGTACCGGCAGGTGCTTGACCTTTATGCCACAAGTGTGGATTATGACCCGAAAAGCGAAACATCCATTCAGTTCTTCAAAATCGTGCAGAACAAGCTGCACTATGCCGCACACGGGCATACCGCCGCAGAAGTGATTTATGAGCGGGCCGATGCCAACAAGCCGTTTATGGGCCTTACGAATTTTAAGGGGGATTTCCCTGCATTGAATGACGCTAAAATAGCCAAAAACTACCTCGACAGCGAAGAACTTAAAGTATTGGGAAATATCGTGTCCGGATATTTTGACTTTGCTGAAATACAGGCTATGCGCAAAAATCCAATGTATATGAAAGACTATATTGAGCATTTAGACGCAATCTTGTCCGCAACAGGCGAAAAGCTCTTATCGGACGCCGGAACGGTCAGCCATCAGCAGGCTATTGAAAAGGCAACGCAGGAGTATCGAAAATATCAAGTGCAAACCTTATCGCCTGTCGAAGAGGAATACTTAAAGATGATAAAAAACACAGAAAAGAATGTCAAGAGCCTTACAAAAAACGGAGGAAAAAATGAAGTTTAATTTTAAGATACAGCAATACCAAACCGATGCTGTTGACGCTGTTGTTAAGGTATTTGCAGGTCAGGGATATAACGAGAAAATAAGTTATATTCGTGATGTGGGAAAAATCTCTGCCGGGCAGACGCAGCAAATACAGCTTGCGTTTGACAATACGGAAGAACTGGAAATATACGACCTATGGAGTGATACCGGCTATAAGAATGAAGTTGTGGAGCTTTCTGATGAACAGCTTTTGCATAACATTCAAAAACTGCAGAGCCAAAACAACATCAAGCAGTCTACTTCTCTGAATAAAGACTTGGGGAGATGCTCTCTCGATATAGAAATGGAGACCGGTACAGGAAAAACCTATGTCTATATCAAGACGATGTTTGAACTCAATAAGCGTTACGGCTGGAGCAAGTTTATCGTTGTGGTGCCGTCCATCGCTATCCGTGAGGGAGTGAAAAAGTCTTTTGAAATAACGACCGACCACTTTATGGAGCATTACGGCAAAAAAGCCCGCTTCTTCATTTACAACAGCTCGAACCTGAACCAACTGGATAACTTTTCCCAGAGTTCTGACATCAATGTAATGATAATCAATACGCAGGCTTTCGCTTCTTCTTTGAAAGAGGACGGCAAGAGTAAGGAAGCCCGTATTATCTATTCCAAGCGCGATGAGTTCGGCTCCCGCAGACCGATAGATGTTATTAAGGCAAACAGACCAATTATCATTCTTGACGAGCCGCAGAAAATGGGCGGTGATGTCACTCAAAAGGCGCTGAAAAACTTCAATCCGCTTTTCAGTCTGAACTACTCGGCTACTCACGCCAAGCAGCATAACCCTGTATATGTTCTCGACGCTCTTGACGCTTTCAACAAGAGACTTGTCAAGAAAATTGAAGTTAAAGGGCTTGAGGTAAAGAATTTCAGAGGGACAGACAGTTATCTTTATTTGGAGCAGATTGTCCTTTCCTCTAAGAAGCCGCCAATGGCTAAGATTGAGTTTGAAATCAAGTATAATAATTCAATCAACAGAGAGATGAGAGTCCTTGGCGTTAATGAAAATTTGTATTATGAATCAAAACAAATGGAGCAGTACAAGGGGTACACAATTTCAGAAATAGATCCGCTGTGTAGAACTGTTACCTTCACAAACGGCGAAGTAATCAAAGTCGGAGAAGTTGTCGGTGATATTTCCGAGAGAGATATGCGCCGTATCCAAATCAGAGAGACTATCCTTTCTCACTTTGAGAAAGAGGAAAAGCTTTTTAATATGGGGATTAAGTCCTTGTCCCTGTTCTTTATTGACGAGGTTGCAAAGTACCGCCAGTATGATGAAGACGGGAATGAGGTTCTTGGAGAATATGGGCAGATGTTTGAGCAGGAATATGTCAATGTCCTGAACGAATATATTACGCTATTCGATACCCCGTATCAGGAATATCTGCGTTTGACTTGCAGTGATGTTTCTGCCGTACATAAGGGGTATTTCAGCATAGACAAGAAGACAGGAAGAAATATAGACAGCCAACTCAAGCGTGGAAGTGAGTTCTCGGACGACATTTCCGCCTATGAACTTATTCTCAAAAATAAAGAACGCCTGTTATCCTTTGAAGAACCTACAAGATTTATTTTCTCCCACTCAGCGCTCCGTGAAGGATGGGATAACCCGAATGTTTTTCAGATTTGCACGCTGAAACATTCTGACAGCAATACAGCCAAGCGTCAGGAAGTCGGTCGAGGACTCCGGCTATGTGTCAATCAGTTCGGTAATAGAATGGATGTAGAAACCTGCGGCGACAATGTTCACGATATCAATATGCTGACGGTTATCGCAAGCGAGAGCTATAAGACTTTTATTTCCGATTTGCAGAGCGATATTAAAACGGTTCTTTATGACAGACCTACTGTTGCCACCAGCGAATATTTCTCGGGCAAGTATGTGAAGGTGGGCGAGGTGCCTACACTTATTGATGATAATACCGCAGACAACATTGAGTTCTATCTCATTTCTAACGGCTATGTAGATATGAAACGCAAGGTTACGGATAAATACCGCAATGATGTTGCAAACGGCACAGTAGCACCTATGCCGGAGGAACTTCAACCTATGGCTGAGGGCATTCATACTCTTATTCAGTCTGTCTATGATGACAGTGCTCTTGAGAGTATGTTCCAGGACGGGCACGAATCTAAGGTTAAGGATAATCCGCTTAACGAGAATTTTGCCAAGAAGGAATTTCAGGCTCTATGGAAGCAAATTAACCGCAGGTATGCTTATACGGTCGAGTTTGATAGCGAAGAATTGATAAGAAAGGCGGTTGACCATATCAACGAAAAGCTCTTTGTCTCAGAACTTCAATATACCACGACGATAGGGCGACAGAAAGCAAAAATGGATGAGTATGAGGTGGGGCGTGGTGCTTCTTTCAGCGGTGAAAAAACGAGAACGCAAACATTGAAACATGCTGAGACGAGTCAGGTCAAATATGACCTTATCGGCAAAATTGCAGAGGGCACGGTGCTCACAAGAAAGACAGCAGCGACGATACTGAAAGGACTCAGGGCAGACAAGCTCCAAATGTTCAAAAATAACCCTGAAGAATTTATTTCAAAAGTAATCAGGCTAATCCGAGAGCAGAAAGCAACGATGATAGTTGAGCATATCTCCTACGACCAAATCGAGGGAGAGTATGACAGCACTATCTTCACTACCGAAAAGAATGCGCAGAGCTTTGAAAAGGCATTCCTCGCAAGAAAAGCCATTCAGGATTATGTGTTCACGGACGGTGCTGCTGAAAAGAGCATTGAAAGACGCTTTGCTGAGGATTTGGACGCTGCGGAGGAAGTCTGTGTTTATGCGAAACTTCCGAGAACTTTCCAAATCCCTACACCGGTGGGAAATTACTCTCCTGATTGGGCAATTGCTTTCTATGAGGGAACGGTAAAGCATATCTTCTTTGTAGCTGAGACAAAAGGTACTATGGAGAGTCTGAATCTCAGACCTATTGAGCAGGCTAAGATTTCCTGTGCAAAGAAACTGTTCAATGAGATGTCTACAAGCAATGTGAAATATCACGATGTAGACAGTTATCAGAGTTTGCTTGATGTGATGAAGACGCTTTGAAAATGATAAATATAAATAGCACAGTGGCCCTTTTGATTACTGTGCTATTTTGCTTCCCCCCTACCTCCTTACCCACTTGCCAAACAAAGTTTTCTTATATTTCAACAGTTCTTCTTTGGCGGCGCTGAAGTCTTTCGCTTTCTGCAGGTATTCCACGCCTTTGGCGATGTTTTCCGGTACGCCGAGGCCTTGGCCGTAGATGACACCCAGACAATAGCATACTTCCCTGTGATACCAGTCCACTTTTTCGAGGATTTCACGGGCCTTGACATAGTCCTGCTGGACGCCGCGGCCATAGAAATAGGCGGTGCCGAGATAGTATACGCCGAAGGTGCTGCCTTGGTTGTAGGCCCAGTTAAGCAGCTGAAAGGCCTTGGCATAGTCTTGAGGAACACCTTCTCCTTTATAGTACAGGGCTCCTAAGCGGTTGGCGCAGCCCATCTGCATTCCCTGGGCCAGACGCCGCTCGTAGCACTGCGCGGCGTAAGCCACGTCCTTAGGGAGAATCTCTCCCTGTTCATTGTACAGACCTATATAGAACAGAGCGTCCGGTTCGCCGCCCTCGACGGCCCGCTTGAACCATTCCATAGCTTCCGTCTTGTTTCCGGCCTTATGCAGGTGTTCACCGTACATGTACTGATGGAGCGGGTAGCCTCTTTCCGCGCCCTGTTTCCAGATTTCCGCTGCTTTTTCCGGCTGGGGAGCAATAATGTCTTCATCTCCCTTGGTGTAGTAATGGTTGAGGTTATTGCCCGCCAGATAGAGACCGCCCTGAAGGGCTTTGAGGAACCAACCTTCGCATTTGGAGATGTTTTCCCTCAGGTATTCTTTGTAGGCCGCCTGATTCGGAAAAGAGTCCCTGCCCCTGCCTTGGATGCGCACAAAGTCCCACCAGAAGTAGGAATTGCCGACAGTAAACTGGCAGAAAGGGTCGCCTGCCTCCGCTTTTTCCAACACGATATTAAAGGCTTCCAAAAGGTTGGCAAACGGCATCTTCTTTTCCGCGGACGGGGTCAGTTCTCCGGTTCGAAGTGACACCAGCACTCCCAAGGCGCTGCCTTGTTCCACAGACTTATGGAACAGCTCGGAGGCCCGGCGTTCGTCCTCCGGAAATCCGTGGCCGCTCCATACATATTGATAGCCGCACAGACACCGGCCCAGAATACAGCTGGCATCGCCGTCTCCGGCGGCGGAGGCTCGTTCCAGCAGGGCAAACCCCTCTTTGCCGCGCCCGGCCCGTTCGTCATAGTAAATATACCGGAGCGCCTGCTCCACTTCGTCACTGAAAAATCTTCCCATATATATCACTCCTTATCGTTTTTTTTCTATTTCTTTGGTGCAGTCTTTCCATTCACTGCCATGCGGACGGAAGCTGCCGTCGTAGTAACCCATCAGCCATACTGCGGCCTGACGGGCTGTGCAGCCGGCAGTGAAAAAACGCAGAAGGTCGGGGTCGGGCCGGGAGGCGGTAACGGTACAGCGGCCGTTTGTTTTATTGTCAGTCTGTACCCAAATCCACAGGCTGCTGCCGTTGACGGGTCTCAGGGCTACCTGACTGTACGTTCCCTCTGCAATGCCGTCCGCGCCCGCCTGTACATCCTCACGGGTGAAGTTTGTATGGTTCTGCCGCACGCCCGAAGCAGATATAAGAGTCAGCACGGCGCAGTTGACCTGGGAATTTTGCGCGGAGCTCCGGGAGGAGTGTAAAGTTGACTTCTGCCAGTCCGTGAGGTCGGGAAGCTCACCGTGCAGCCATGTCAGCAAAATTTCCTCCGCCCGTATGGAATTGCATTGGATGAGGAATCCCTCTTGCGGTCTTCCTCCGGACTGCTCCGGAGCCAGGGCCAGCGTCAGCCAGAAATCCCGTGCGTTCTCCAGATATGGTATTTGTGTCAGGTATGTTGTTTCAAGCGGACTGTTTTCGGGGTCAAGCGCGACACATTGCATCATAGAGTAGCGCTGCCCGCCGTACTCCAAAGGGAGCCCCGGAGTGAGAGTAAAGTAAGCACCCTCTTTATGCAGAATCTGCGACAGGGTTTGGCGGATCAAATCGTCTGTTACCCGTGAGGTGACGCTGCCGTCGGAAAGGGAGAGAATCATATTCTGCGTAACCTCTTTATTGTTCTGTAATGCGTTGGATTCCCGCCGGGCCTTGCGGTTACGGTATTCCAAATCTACGGCGGCCCATTCGCTCTCCGGTTTGGTCTGGTAGTTGCTGTATTCGTTGTATGACACAAACAAGGCGTCAGGGGCGCGTAATTTCAGACAATCTAAAAGCTGTTTCAGCTCATTAGGAGACCGGAGCGTGGCTGTCTGGCCTTTTTGCCGGTCGTCCAGAATATGAAGCTCGATGATGCGGCTGCTGCCGGAACGGCGGCTGTTGATCTGGTCCCTGCCGGCAACTACCCGTATGTCGGGAATATAGCAGGCTTCTTCGCCCATTATCCATTCTTTTCCCACGGCTACATTAGGAAAGTCAAACCAGATACCGTTCTCTATAATGTCTTTGTCCACGATGGCAAACAGATCACGCACAGGAAGTTCTTTATCGGAAAGAGGCAGATGGTCGCGGATGGAGCGGGCCAGCCTGCTCTTTGCCGGAAAAAAAGGATCCTTAATACCAATATATACTGCATAGATAAAGGCAATAGCACTGCCGACTGCTATTGCGCCGACAACAACAAGAGCAAAATAGTCTTCCAGGGTCTTATCCGCCGCGGGCAGAAGCTCGTAAAAAAAGGCAACACCACAGCAGGCGGCGACAAAGAGAAATAGTATCGACCACAGAAGATAAGTCATCTGCCTTTGTGTGCATTGAAAACAATAACTTTCCTTAGGAATGCCCTGCCGGGTTGTCCGCTCCCGTTGTTCCATGAAAATCACTCCTCTGAAATTGCTCTTTTATGGAATATAAAGTTAAAAAAAGTATAGCATGATTTTCCTAAAATCACAAGAGAAGCAGAGCTCGAGTTTCCGGATTTTTTGCCACTTTAAAAAGCACACAAAATGCGGAAACTCAGGGAACGGCGGGGAAGCTGCTTGCGTTTCGGGGCGTAGTGCGATATAATATGCCTGTAGCCGAAACGAATGATAATAGTTAAAATAAAGCGGATTTAAACTGCTGCCGGACATTGGATTTTAAAAGGAGATTAGCATGACGGTCGAAGAATTCAGAAAGAAGCTTGAAAGCGACCCTGAATGGGCACCGGGATGGGAAGCAATCGATAATGAATTTGACAGGATTTATCCCGGTCAGACTCCAAAACATTATGCCACTAACATGGTTTCAAGAGCCATGTTCGGAGGTGACAATTATCTTGACGGTTATTCGATTTATTCATCGCCGAAAGGATATAAACATATAGTGACATATGGCATGACGGAGCTTTATGCCAATGAAGAGGCGCTTGGGGAGGAATGGAATAAATGGGGATATGAAATGACAATAAAATTGAAGGAAGAAACGGACGAGGATTGTATGTGGGCGATTGATATGTTGTCAAACCTTGCCAGATATACCTATACTCAGAAGAGGTTTTTCGAACCGTATCAATATATTTCGGGAGGCGGCAAATCTTTACATATAGGTACAGAGTCCGATATTACGGCGCTGCTGACGATTTCCGATACGGAAGCGCAGACACAGGATACGTTATACGGCAAGACCGAATTTATTCAGCTCGTTGGAATTACGGAAAGTGAATTGCAGGCATTGATTAAGGACCGTGATAATGCTTATAAGCTCTATGAGCTGATAAAAAAAGATAACCCCGATTTTGTGACCGATATGAAGCGGACGAAATCGTACATCTAATTGGCACCGGCATGGCGCGGCGAAAGACAGCCGGTTTGCGCATCTTAAAGTAAAAAGAATACAGTCCGTTATTGGAACATAAGGAGAAAAGGAATGGAGATAACGGTAAGGCATTATGAAGAACAGGATATCCCCGAAATGCTGCGGATATGGAATGAAGTTGTGGAAGAAGGTATCGCGTTCCCGCAGGAGGAACCGTTGACGATTCAGACCGGAACGAGATTTTTTGCGGAACAGACCTATTGCGCCGTCGCGGCAGATGCAGAGACGGATAAGGTTTACGGACTCTATATACTGCATCCGAATAATGTGGGAAGATGCGGGCATATCTGCAACGCGAGTTATGCGGTAAGTTCAGACAGCAGAGGCCTGCATATAGGAGAAAAGCTTGTTTTGGATTGTCTGCGGCAGGGGAAGCAGCACGGATTTGGCATATTGCAGTTTAACGCGGTAGTTGCGACCAATATTCACGCCAGACACCTTTATGAAAGGCTTGGGTTTGTTCAGTTAGGGACCATTCCGAAAGGCTTTCGGATGAAGGACGGCCGTTATGAGGATATCTGTCCGTATTATCATGTGTTGTGAATATTCCTTGCCATTTCTATCCGAAAATGATAAAATATCTATGGTATTTTTTATCGGCATTACGGCAGAACGGAGGGTTACAAAATGGAAGAAAAGTTAGTGGCATTTACGTTTGACGACGGTCCGGTGGAGTATTCCGAGGACAGCAGCGCGATGAATATTTTACATACCTTAGAGAAGTATGGGCAGCGCGCGACGTTTTTTTATGTGGGGCAGCAGATTAACGAGGAAAATAAAAAAGAGCTGGCGTTTGCCCAGAGTCTTGGCTGTGAGGCGGCAAATCATACGTTTACGCATTGCTTTTTAACGGAACGTACCGAGCAGGAAATTAAAGAGGAGTTTGAAAAGACTACAAAGCTCCTTGAAGAAGCAATCGGAAAAACGCCGGACCTTGCAAGGATTCCTTATCTGGCACAGAATGAAACGGTGTTAAACGCGGTAGAATATCCGATGATAGCATGCAGCGTTGACAGCCGGGATTGGGACCATGTTTCCACGGAGGTAATTATA
Source organism: Lachnospiraceae bacterium (assembly GCA_022510665.1). Classification (GTDB taxonomy): domain Bacteria; phylum Bacillota; class Clostridia; order Lachnospirales; family Lachnospiraceae; genus SIG307. The sequence goes on along the minus strand of JAFLSZ010000006.1, from coordinate 968 downwards.
GAACGGATTATGGATGCGGAGGAAAAGGGCGAGCTTGAGGACGCCGTTGTTTTGCTGCATGAGCCGTACTGGACGACCGCCCGCGCCGTAGAGTACCTGATTCCGACGTTAATAGAGAAAGGCTACCGCTTTGTTACGGTGTCGGAGCTTGCAAAGCACAACGGGATTTCGTTGGAAAAGCACAAGGTTTACGGAAGGATACGGTAGGAAAGTGTTTTTTGATATAGTGTCCGATTGGTGCAAAGCACCTTTTGGCACCGGAATCCGTTATCGGAAATAAAAATATAGATTCCCAAAGGAGGTTTTACTGTATGAGAAAGAATTTTGGAGCGCAGCCGTATTGTTACCCGCAGCCGGTGTTTATTATCGGTTCGTATGACGAAAACGGGACGCCGGACGCAATGAATGCCGCTTGGGGCGGTATCAGCGAGGAAGCGCAGATTTCCATGTGCCTTAGTGCGGGCCATAAGACCGTGAAGAATATTCTTGCCAGAAAGGCGTTTACGGTCAGCATGGCGGACGCCGCCCATGTAGTGGAGTGTGACTATGTGGGAATCGTATCGGCAAACGACGTGCCGGATAAGATGGAAAAGGCAGGATTTCATACCGTAAAGTCGGAGTTTGTGGACGCGCCGGTAATTGAAGAACTGCGCATGACTCTGGAATGCAGACTGATAAGTTATGATGAGGAGTCCTGCCGTATGGTCGGTGAAATCGTAAATGTCAGCGCGGACGAAAGCGTTCTTGACGCAAACGGAAAAATCGATCCGGCAAAGCTTCAGCCGATTGTGTACGACCCGGTAAATCACACATATTTGAAGCTGGGCGAAAAGGTGGGCAACGCGTTTAAGGATGGGGCAAAGCTGAAATAAATAAGAAAACGCTTTGTCGGTTTTATGTTAGGAATTTTGGGGCTGTCGCACTAAGCGGCGGTGGCTCCGGGCGTGGCGGATTCTTACAAGCGGTTA
>JAFLSZ010000059.1 GCA_022510665.1 Lachnospiraceae bacterium | reverse complement strand
TTAACAGCTCTTAGAGGAAGTCCGGTGCAGCGTTGCGCATGCAAAAATAAGATAGCGTGGCGTGCATCTGCGGAATATAAAAAAGTCTACAAAATGCGGAAACCGGGGAGGGGAAAAATATAATCGCAGGAAAAAATATGTGAGTTTTTTATGAATCTTGTGCAAACCCCCTTTATTCTTGTCCCAAAATAGTGTAAAATAAGGAACAGAATAAAAAAAGGAGGTTTTGTCGCAGGAAGCGTCTTATTTATATTTCCCGCGATACTAAAAGAAATGGAACAAAACACCGAGAAAAAACTGACAAAATATGACCGCAAGATTCTTGCCAGACAGGCTGCCGCCAAACGCGAACAGCGCAACCGCATTATTTCGATGATTGCCGTTGCCGCCGTAGTCGTGTGTATTGTTGCGGTGGTCGTACTGGTTCCTATAATGAGGCGAAGAAAAGCACTGCGCGAATACATGAAAATTAACGATATTTCTGTCTCCCAGCTTGAGTTTAGCTATTACAAATACGGCATACTCAACAGTTACGCACAGTTTTTACCGTACCTTGGTCTGGATACTTCCGTGCCCTTTGACCAACAAATTTATGACAGCCAGACCGGTATGACATGGAATGACTTCTTTGAACAGCAGGCTGCCATATCCGTCCGCGAAACCAAGGCAATGATAAACGATATTACAAAAAGAGGTCTTACCTTTGACGTTACGGAAGATTATGATATCTACATGGCAGCCATGAGGGAATCCGCCGCGGAAGCGTCGATGTCGTTGAACAAATATCTCTCTTCCTCATTGGGTGTTTCGGCAACGGAAAAGAGCCTTGAGCCGATTATAAAAGAGGACCTTACCGCTCTCGCTTATTATAGTTACCTGTCAGGCGAGGAACTTGCGGCTACCGACGAAGACGCCCAGAAAGAATACGACGAGAATAAAAACGACTATGATTCTGTTGATTACCGCGTATTGGAATTTGCGGCAGATGTCACAGCCGAATCCACGGAAGATGAAATTGCCGCTGCTATGGAAGCCGCGGCAAAAAGAGCGCAGGAAATGTTAGATAAGCTGAAAGCAGGCGAAGACTTCGAAACACTGTGTGCTTCTTATGCACCGGAAGATAAACGTGAAGATTATGCAGACTCCGAAACGGACAAGTCCTTAGTCACCGGAGCTACCACTACTTCTTCATTCTCCTCCTATACCGAATGGCTGTTTGAGGAAGAACGTACCGAAGGCGAATCGACGCTCTTTACCGATGAAGATCGTAATACCTGCTATGTACTCTTATTTGAAAAGCGTTACCTGGCAGATACGGTGATGGACAACATCAAGCAGACACTGACTTACAATGCGGTTACGGACTATATCAGTACACTTACCGGCGATTATATTATCACCGACCCGCACGGAAATCTGGGCTTTATGAATTTGTCATACTAAATATCCGGAGCAAAGAGTTCCGCTTGCGGAACTCTCGCTCCAAGCGCAGCCGCCCTCCCCGCCGGAATCTCTCTTCTCCGGCGGGGAGGGCATTTACGCATCCGCACAAAAGGAACTTTGTTATTCTCCTTCTTTCTCTGTTTCGTCTTCAGACACCTTTAAAGGAAAACTCACTTCCGCTTTAAATAAATCTCCGTCGATATCTACGGTAAATACACCGCCTTGTGCCTCTGTCAGCGTTTTCGCGATGGCAAGCCCCAGCCCGGAGCCTTCCGTATTGCGGGAAGCGTCCCCTCGAACAAAGCGTTCCACAAGTTCGTCGGCGTTTACCGTCAGCTCATTGGCGGAAATGTTTTTCAGTGACACTTTTACTGTTTTATCTTTCACCGTAACTTCTGCGTAAACACGACTGTCCGGCATAGCGTACTTATAGATATTTGAGAACAGGTTTTCTAAAATACGGAACGTTTTCTGTCCGTCTACCTGTACTACACACCGTTCCGGCGTCATTATCTGGCGCAGGCCAAGCTTTGCTTCAGAAAACTTATCCTCATATTCCACCGCCACCTGCTTTACAAGCTGCACCAGGTCCACGTCCATAATGTTTAATGTCAGGTTATTGCTTGATGCACGGCTCACCTCAAACAAATCTTCAATCAGTACCTTTAATCGTTGGGATTTACTCTCCAGCGTCTCAATATAAGACTTCCGTTCTTCCTGCGTGATATCCTCTCTTTTCAGCAGTTCCACATAGGTCATAATCGCCGTCAGCGGTGTTTTCAAATCGTGGGAAACATTTGTAATCAATTCTGTTTTCATGCGCTCGCTTTTCACTTCTTTTTCGACCGCTTTCCGAAAACCTTCCTTTATTTTTCCCAGTTCTTCTCCCAATGCCGTAAACATTCCAAAGTCTCCGTCTACCGGCCCGCTCAGTTCTCCCGCGGCAATCCGGCTTGTTTCCCGCAGTACTTCTCCATATCCCGCCGCCGCTTTATCATATCGTTGTTTTAAAAAACAAAACAGCACAATCGAATAGATGATTAACGCGATAATCCCGAAAACCCATATGAATACACATATACACAGAATCAGAAAATTCACCAAAACAATCTGTAATAAAACTTTGCTGGATTTTTTGCCAAAATCCATTTTGTCAATCGCTTCTACAAATTGCTCCCATTTCTTTTTACACCATCTGCAAAACGCCCAAATCAGACTGTACTGCCTTAAATACTCCTTAATCCCCAGTCCGAGAAGCGGGCGCAGATACCAAAAGCAGGCAAAGCAGAGGAGTTCCAGCGAAAATGCTACAATAAAGAAGTTAACCAAAACGCTGACATCCCGCCGCCAGTCGCTTCCGGAAAATCCCGAAAAATACCGGAACGTCGGAATACAGTGAAGAAAAACCGTATAAAACTCTCCAAGATAAGCTAATCCTGCTACTGCCAATTCCGCAAAATAGCGCCGCCCCTTCCGTGCAAAGCGCGCGGACGTAACATCTCCCGATAGTTTCCTGCTCCGCACAACAAAAACCAAAAGCAGCATCGCGATTATCAAAGAACAATACAACAGCGTACCCTGTTCTACTCCGGAACGTTCCATACCGTAATCAATATAGTAACCAACATCCATAACAAGGTCTATATTCCCGTCACGCGGAATCGCAAGCACCGCTTTAAACGGCTGCATTTTACGAAAGCGCACTCCCGTCTCCTCTCCCATATCACTCAAAAACTGTACTTCTAACGAAGACTGGCGGTGTTCATCATAGAATGCGCGGGTAATCTCTGCACCTTTGTAATAATTGTAATTAGAAGGACTGTGCACCTTTACCGAAAAAAAACCGTTCTCATCAAAAGAAAGGACGAAACAGTATTTATACTCCTGATACAAACTATTCGGAAGCTGCTCCTCACTCCAATCCAGCAAAATTTTCAGATTTACAGGCGCCTCCTGTTTTTCTATTGTACCGTCCGTATAGTAAAAATCACACACGCTGAATTCGTCTTTCCACTCCTGTATTCTCTCCCGCACATACTGCCTTGCCAGCTGCGCCTCCTCGGATTCCTCCGGTTCAATAAATATGCCCCCCACCGTCTCTAACATGGGTTCTTCCTGCCGCATACACTCCGCGTACAATACATAAAAATCATGGTACAGCCGTTCTATTACGTCAGTTTGCACGATTGACTCGTAACGGACAGATTCGTGTGTCTCCTCTCTGCCCGTTTTCTCCCATATTTTCCATGCCGCCATACTTGCCGCCGCTGCCAGAAGAATCATAATTACCGCGCAGAAAACTACCGTACCGATTCTATTTTTGTTTTTCGAGCTTGTATCCAACGCCCCACACCACCTTTACATATTTTGGTTCTTTCGGGTTAATTTCAATTTTCTCCCGAATATTTCTTACATGTACCATAATCGTATCCGTATTAATCGCCCTTTCATTCCACACTTTTTCATAAATCTCCTCCGCCGAGAAAACACGGCCCGGATTTTTTATCAAAAGCGCCAAGATTTTAAACTCTATCGGTGTCAATTTAACCAGAGTGCCGTCCACTGTCACCTCCACGGTGTCCTCGTCCAGTTCCAGTCCCCCAACCGAATACCGTCTGCTTTTTTCTGCGGACGTATTTACTCCGAATTTCATGTAGCGCCGCAGCTGGGAATTTACCCTCGCCATCAGTTCCAACGGCGTAAAAGGTTTTGTCACATAATCGTCCGCGCCGATATTTAAACCGATTACCTTATCGGTTTCCTCCGATTTCGCGGACAGCATAATGACAGGGAAATTATATGTTTCCCGCAGACGCATCGTCATCGTAACTCCGTCCATCCGCGGCATCATAATATCCACAATAGCAAGATGTATCTCGTTCTCCTCTATAATTTCCAGTCCCCGGAGTCCGTCCTCCGCCTTGTAGACATTATAGTTCTGGCTTTTTAGGAAAATTTCGATTCCGTCCCTGATTTCCTTGTCATCTTCAACAACCAATATGTTATACATATCCCCCTCCTTTCCAAATCCTTACCTTTTTTTCCTAACCGATTGCCCTGCAATAACCGTTTTCCGCGGCCGCCGCCACCTCCCTTTCCCGATAGGACGCCGCGGTTTTCTTCGCTCCCGCACAGAGATTTTTATATCTGCCTCTGTCCGCAAGGCTGTCTTTTACCGCCTTCGCCCACACTTCCTCCCGTTCTTCGGTCAGCATTCCGTTTTTTCCGTTGACAATATCGCATACGCCGCTCGCCTTTACCGCAATTACCGGCGTCCCTACCGCCATGGATTCCAAAAGTACAATTCCCTGTGTTTCCGATTTTGACGCAAACAAAAATAATTCCGATGCTGCCAAATAATTTTTCACCTCCCCGTTCGGCACGTTTCCGAGAAACTCCACCGTATCCGCAAGTCCCAAACATTCCGCCTCCGCTGGAAGTTCTTCCCGTAACGGTCCCTCTCCAATAAAAATATGGCGGAAAGTTTTCCCGTCCTTTTTTAGCTCCTCCCGCAGTAAAGAAAGCCCCCGCAATAAAAACGAAAGGTTTTTCTCTTTTGCAAGTCTGGCAACCGTACAAAACAGGTAATCCGCCCCCCGCAGATAGTTTTTTCTCAGAGCCGCAACCGCCGTTTTTTCCGTATAGTAATTTCCCTCCGGCAGACCGGTAGGCACTACGCTGACCGGGGTTTTAATCGCCTCTTCCTCTAAATAGTGCATGATGCCCGGTGTCGGCGCAAACACATAATCACATCCGTCACAGAAACGGTGCAGATTCCAGCGAAGCAGACCCGTCACCATAGGAATCTCTACCGGACACAGGTAATGCAGATATTCTTCGTACTTTGTATGATAGGTAAACACTACCGGTATCCCTAACTTCCGCCGGATAGAAAGAGCGACATTTCCCACAAGCGCGGGATGATGTACATGAATCACATCAATGTCTAACTCCTCTACCTTTTTTCTTAAAAGTCCGGTCAGCACATTCGGGACCGGAGCGCCGCCAACTTTCCAACGGAACGAAGGATATCGTATTACAAATTCCTCTTCTTCCTGTCCTTTATAACTCGGCGCAAAAACATATACGAAGTGCCCGCGTTCCCGCAGCGCTTCCGCCAAATGTTCCACCGATATCGGAACACCGCCTACAAAAGGCTTATAGTTATTCGTAAACATCGCAATTCTCATACCGCACCTCCAAGCATCGTCAGTATGCTCTCACCAAAAAAATACCCTGCTCCCACAAAGAACAAATTCCAGACGGCCACACCGCATACCGAGCTAATTACATATTTGCCAAAATTCATTTTTATTACACCTGCCGGTATGGAAATTAATGTTCTTACCATCGGAAGAAGTTTACTGACAAATACTCCGATACCTCCTTTTCTCCGAAGGTAGTCTATTTTTTCCTCAATTTTTTCCCGCTGTTTCGGAAAGCGACGGTAGTATTTTTCCAAAAACAGCCCTCCTCCGGCTCTCCCCAGCCAATAGAGTATAATGCTTCCGGTCAGTCCCGCCGCAACCGAGACTGTCATTGTCCCTAAAAAACTTAGATTTCCCTGCGCCGCACAGAACCCGGCAAGAGGCATAATGATTCCCGCAGGAAAGCCGGGAAGGTTTAAATATTCCAGTAAAACAATTACAAAAACCGCGATTGAACCATAGTCCGCAAAATATTGTAAAATTGTTTCCGCTTCCATACTGCCTCTCCTCTTTCGCTTTTTTCTTTCTATATCCTTTCTTTCTATATTTTGATTCTATCAAACGATTCTTAACATTCCACACAGGAAAAACGAAAGAATTTTGAAAGAAAAGACTGTCACGCACCCGATAAACCATAGTGTGACAGCCTTAAAAAGCGTTCTTTTTCAATTATAACCCGAATGTCTCCTATAACCTTACAGTTCTTCTACATAGCGTACCCGCTCAATTTCACTTAACATTTTAAGAATTTCCGCATGCGGTTTCTTTTTCGGAAGCCGCAGGCTGCACAGAACGCCCACGCCCGCTTCACTCATTCCGTTGGCCCGCGTTATTTCTAAATCACTGACACGGAACCCCTGCTCTTTCGCAAAACCGATAAACTTTCCGACATCCGACATCTGCTCAAACTCGATGTAAAGGTTAATTACCTTTGTCGAGGCCATTACCCAGTCGTCCAGCCGGTGTAATGCCGCCATAACAAGAAAAATCAAAAAACAGCCAATCAGCGCACCGGAATAAAACCCAATACCGAGAGAAAGTCCCACACAGGCTGCCGCCCACAGACCCGCCGCAGTCGTAAGTCCTTTGACACGGTTTCTTCCGGTTACGATAATCGTGCCGGCGCCGAGAAAACCGATTCCGCTGATAACCTGCGCCCCCATGCGCGCAGGGTCAACGCCGCCGTAAAGCTCCATAATATACTGATTCGTAATCATCACAAGCGTGGAGCCCATACATACCAGCATATAGGTACGAAAACCCGCCGGACGCTTTTTCCGTCCGCGTTCAACGCCCAGAATGCCGCCGCACAGCAAAGAAAATAACAGCCGTACGGTTATGGAAACGATATTAATTTCTTTTAATATTTCCGGAATATATTCTTCCAAAAAACTTCCCCCTTTATTCAAAGTACCAGCATTCCGCATGTGCCGCACCAAGTCCGCGGACCGTTACTTCATGCGAATAGGTTTCCCGAAAATTTTTTAATTTATTATCTACCGCCCAGTACAAAGAATTCGACCATGATACTAAGCGGTAGCCGCCCCTCTCCTTTTCCGCCTCTGCTTCCTCTATCTGTCCCGCGGTCAGGCTTCCTACACTGAGATACCCTTCCGTGGTTAAAAGCAGGCTCTGTTCTTCGCCCGAAATTCTTGTAAATTCCAGCTTATCCAGATACGGAAGCTGTTTTCCCTGCGCATCAACTTTCCAGTAATACGGGTTGCGGATAAACTCATAATAGTTTCCGTTTACATCCTTTGCTTCTTCTTCCGTGGAAAGGCAGAACGGATTTAATGTCGGTATACCGGCTATATTCCATGCGTTTTGCACGGCTGCCCGAAGCATTTCCGCAGTGTTTGCATACCCCATATCTTTCGCTTTGGCTAAAGCGGCATCCTCTCCCATATACTCCGGAAGAAGATTGACATGATAATGCTCCGGCGCGAAGCAAATTCCTCCCTGTGCCAGCAGCTTTTCCAAAAAATCCGGCTTTGACGAGGAAAACGTCACCCGGAAACTATAATTATCTATTTTCGTAAAAACAGCCGGAACAGCCGTCCCGTCCGATTTATATGCCAAAAAACACTCCCAGAGACTTTCACCAAAGGTCTGCTTCTGACACATATGTTCATAGAAAAAAATACAGTCATCTGAAGTGAACGGTACACCGTCCGACCAGCGCATTCCTTCCCTCAGATAGATAATGTATGTAGTAAAATCTATATTTACCTCATATCCTTTTGCAATATTGGGCGCAATCGTCCCATCCGCGTCATAACGGAACAATCCTTCCGATACCAATTCTCTCGTTATCGTATCGGCACTGATTGCGGCAAGTTTCGCACTTTCTCCGTAAACACCGGCCGTTCCGGAAGTTTCCGTCATTATGTTATCTGCAGTGGGGAGCCGTTCCGAAAGCGGCGGAAGTTTTCCTGCCTCAACAAGCGTCCGAAGCATTTGCGCCTCTTTGCCGTCGGTATCCGTAAGAGTTCCCGGCTGCGTCGGCTGCAATCCCGCACTCGCACCGACTGTCGGCGTAACTTCGTTTCCCTTTTCCGTCTTCTTGCAACCTGCCGCAAAAAGCAGAACTGCCACGACAAACAGAGCTTTTATAACACTTTTCTGTTTCATTTCTTCCTCCTGCAAAAGGAAATGTCCCAAAAGCCGTTATCCTGCTTAACAGAAACAATCAGAAACTTTTGGGACATCCTTATTTTCATTTTTAAATCCGATTCTCTATATCCGAACTAGTAACGGAATGCCCGTAACGCCTCCTGAAGCTTTCTTGCCTCGTCGTTTAATACAGTCGAAGCATTCGACAAATCTTCCATAGCCTTTAACTGAAGATCAACCATATTCTGCACTTCTTCCGAAGCCGCCGAAGTCTGCTGGGATACCGCGGAAATATTACTGATTGCGTCTATCGTTACGGTCTGTGCCTGACCGATACGGTCCACACCCTTGGAAATACTTTCCAGACGTCCCGTCATTTCCTCAACATTCTCACCGATGTTCTTAAACAGAGTAATTGCGTTCTTTAATGCCGTACCCTGAGAAGCAACGATACCTTCTGCCTGTTCTACCGTCTGCACCGTACCTTCGGTCTGTACTTTAATTCCGTTTACAATGCCGGTAATTTCATTTGCGGCTTCCACAGACTGTTCCGCCAGTCTCCGGATTTCATCCGCTACCACCGCGAATCCGCGTCCTGCCTCTCCCGCGCGTGCCGCCTCGATAGATGCATTTAAAGAAAGGAGGTTGGTCTGCTCCGCGATATCATTGATTACGCCGATAATTTTTCCGATCGAATGTGACTCCTCTACAAGCGCATCCATATCTACCGTGATTCTCTTTGTAATCGATGCGGTTTCTTCTCCCTTTTCTTCAAGAACGCCGATTGCCTTCATACCGTTTTCAACCGCTTTCTTTGTATTTTGTGCCAGCTCGTCAATGGCATCCGCATCTTCCCTTACTTCATTGATACGCTCACTCAATTCCTCACTCTGCAGCAGACAGCGCTCGGAATCCTCCGCCTGCTGTACAATACCGTTTCGAATCTCCGCAACGGAGTTTGTAATATTCTGTGTAGCTGTTAAAAGCTTTGCCGAAGTACCTTCCACGCCGGCTGCGGAATTTCCTACATTCCCCGCTGCGGCCGAAGTCTGCTCTACCATGCCCTTCATGTTCGTAACCGTCTTGTTCGCACAGGCAACCAACGCACCAAATTCATCCTTACGATTCGTTCTCATCTTCGCGGTCAAATCACCTCTTGCTACCTTATCAAGACCTGCCATCGTCCTCTTCATTGCCTTTGCATAAGAGGTCGCTACCCAAATACCTAAAAGCACGGAGCAGGCCGCGGAAACAATTACGACAATAACCGCAAGAAGCTGAATCGAACGCGCACTGGCAATAATCTCGTTCCTCGGAATTGCGCCGCAGAACAAAGCGCCGCTCTCACCAATCTGTGTACAGATAATAAGATACGATTTCCCGTTAATTTTTCCGTAACCGCTCGCCATCTGTCCGGTTTCTACCGCCTTATTATACTCCGGTTTCCCAAGGAAATGCGGATTATCCGAAACACCGTCTGCCGTTGCCTCAACACCGTCCGAAGAAATAATTGCGAATAAACTTCCGTCCGCAAGCTGAATGCTGTTCAGCGTTTCCACAATCACGCTCATTTCAACATCTGCGGAAATAAAACCGATTTCTTTTCCCAACGCATTTTTCAGCGTCGCGGTCACCGCCATAAAGTAATCGCTTTCGGGAATGCCGAGCGCCCTGTCCATAAATTCATGACGCGCCGTCCAGTTATATTCCTTTCCGCTGTTACGGTATGTACTTCCTTCCGCGCTGTCTAAAAAAGCGGTTGCTATATCCGTTCCCGAAAAAGAGGTTCTGGACGAATACGATGTACCGTAATAAGTAAACACCGCGACATTGTTCGCCATTGACTCTTCGGCAATCGTAGAAATCGTGGACTGAATCGCCTTCTTTGCCGTACTCTCGTCTCTGGAGCCTTCTGTATAGGCGCCATTGTAATACAGTGATACGTTGCTGTTGGAATTCAACTGGTTTATATTGGATTCTATCGTAGAAAAAATCATCTCAAACTTTGATGCATTCGCATTCAATGTCGAACCTGCCGCTTCCTCATAATTTGACTGTAACGCATTAGACGCACTGGAAGAACAAATCACTCCCAGTACAACAATAAAAAGCAACGGTACACAAAACAGAAGAATCAACTGTGTCTTGATGCTTTTCATCTTCTTTTTCCCGCCGGAGGAAGGTACCATGGAATTAAGCGCTTTCAGCGGATTCGACAGTTTCGGCAACTTCGGCGATTTCTCTTCTTTCGGCTTCTCTGTCTTCACCTTCTCTGTCTTCTCACTCTTTTCCCTAACCTGACTTCCTTTTTCCTTCTTTATCTTCTCTTGTTTATTTTTTTCTTTTTCCGCACGTTCTTCTTTTCGCAAAAACTCCGCTAAATCCTGATCTTTTTTCATCTATGCAAGCCTCCTTACCTTCCCCCAATTTCGTCTCTGTTTCTTTAGACCCTTATTTTCTTTCCCGCTTCACGAATACTGCCACCATCACTACACCCCTATTTTATTATATAACATTTTGTCAGAAACTTCAAGCCAAGAAACCTATTATTATAACATTTTGCACAAAAAAAGTCGGAACAGGCGTAAAACTTTTTTCAAATTCTACTTTTCTTTTTCTCCGAAAAGCCGTATAATATAATCAGTAATATAGAAAGGAGCATTCCCATGAAAAAAATCTTTAAGTTTTTTGCCGCAATAGCATCAATTGCAGCGGCTGCCGGCGGTGCCTATCTTGTTTATAAAAACTTCTTCTCTAAAAAAGACGAAGACTTTGACTTTGATGACAGTTTTGATGATGAAGAAGAAGAAGAAGAAGATGCTGCGGCCTCCCGTGAATATGTTTCCATTAACATCACCACTGACGAGGCGGAAGCAGAGGACGAAACAACCGATGAAGCAGAGGAACCTGAAACTGAAGAATCTGAAGCTTCGTCCGATTCCGATGACGAAGACATCGAGTAATATTTTAAATTTTATATCATAGGAAATGCGGCGCCGTTTCCTATGATACAAAATAGAGGATGCCATATCACAGCGAGTTTTCGCCGGTCTATGGCATCCCCTTTTCTTTTCGTTTTATTATTCTTCTCCCAGCAGATACAGTTCTTCTCCCAGCAAAATCCAAAGCATTCCCTGTTCGGTCTGCAGCCTTACCGCCGCGTACAGCGGCATGCCGGAAGTAACAACTCTTGACGTTTTCCCCTGTGAAAGACAGTACTGATAAGTGCCGGAACCGCTCCCGTCAAACGGGATTTCGCTTTTCTCCGATTCATACAAAACCGAAATCATTTCCTGTTTCCAGTCGTCGTCTGCACAGTCGCCATCCGCATCTTTCCGTACAAACTCCCAATACTCTGCCTCCTGCGTTAAAACGGTATATCCGGCTTTCTCAAGCGCCTTGGTAAACTCCGCCGATACGGTAAATTCCGCTGCGTACCATATGATTTCTTCCGCGCGGATGCTTTCGTTCTCCTCCTTGAAATCCATCGGTATCTCTTCTCCGAGGGAAACGCTCCGCGCCGCACTCTCGCCGTCTAAGGCCGACGGGTCCGCATGATAAACAATCGGATTATTCTCCCTTGTCAATGCAATCTGGCTGAAATCTCCGTTTTTCGGCTCCTCTCCCATGTTCTCTTTTGTTCTGAAACCTCCCTGCCGCAGCCGCAAAATTCCTCCGCCCAGTACAATAACCAACAGCGCTGCCGCCGCAGCACACGCATAGCGCACCGCATAATAATACTTCCGGCGCGGCTTCCCCTTGGCTTGCTCCCGTACTCTTTTTAGCGTCTTTTGAATTAATTCCTCGCTCACGCAAAGCCGTTCCTCCGATATCGCCTTTTCCAGAAGGACATACAACTCATCATCCTGTTCCATTCCCTGTTCCGGTTCTGCATTATCCATTGTATGCGCCTCCCTTCTCTTCTTCCAATATCTTTCGAAACCGTTCTCTGCCTCTGGAGAGCCGGCTTTTCACCGTTCCTTCACTTATCCCCAGCACCTTTGCCGTCTCCGCCACGGAACGTTCTTCAAAATACAGGCACACCAAAACCTCCCTGTAGTTCTCCGGAAGCTTTAAAAGCGCTTCCCGTACCCACTTCATATCCTGCTTTTGCTCAATTTTCTCTATCGTATCCGCCGCGGGAATTTTTATTTCCTCTTCCTCGCTCAATATTGTAACCCGCTGCCGATACGCACTTTTCAGATAATCTTTGCAGGCGTTTACCGTAATCCGCAAAAGCCACGTTTTTATTGTACTCTCTCCGCGAAAACTGTCCGCCTTCGCGTTTACCTTGATAAACACTTCCTGGAAAATATCTTCGGCAGCCTCGTAATCTTTCACATAACAATATGCCATACGAAGCACATCATTGCCGTAAGTACGCATCAGCGCCTCCAAATCATAGACTTTTCCGTTTTCCGTGATATATCCTTGCTTTCTGTCCGGTTCTGCCTTCTTTGTCATCGATTACCCCTTTTACTATAAAGACGAAATTCCGCTCCGTTCGGTTCCATAAGCGGAACTCTTTATTCGTATCATATAAAATTATTATAACTATTTATTTTTTCTGCCGTAAACAAACACAACTGCTCCGCCTGCCAGCAAAATCCCCGCAAAAATCAGCCACGGCATCGGAGACGTTTTTTCTTTTGCCGCATCTTCTCCCCCCTGCGGCGTACTGCCCACCGGCACATTCCCCTGCTGCTCCGGCTGCTGTACCTGTTCTCCTTTGTTATCCGGTTTCGTTTCTTCCGTCTTTCCGTCCGAAAGTACGAAAACCGGCGTAAGCGTCATACTCTTTCCGATTTCACCTGCCGCAAAAGAAATCACTGCCTCCTGAGATTCCAAACTTCCCTCCCAGCCGGCAAATTTGTATCCCGCTTCCGGCACCGCGCTGATTGTCAGCGGGAAATCCACGCACACCTTTCCGGTCCAGCTTCCCTTCTGTCCATAGTCTTCCTCCGAAAGTGTTACGGTGTTTACTTTCACGGAACCGTGCATCTCGCCTCCTGTCTGGATTACAACGTCATAACGCCCGCCCAGACTAAACTCCTTCACCAGATACAAGCGCATGGCGTTTGCACGCATACGGGCAAAATTACGGGCCGTCTCCACGTTGGAAGAATACGGAAACTTAGGTCCGTATTTCGCGTACTGTTCCACTGTAAGCGGCGTATAAATCTTTTCCAGCGCGTCTATCTTCGCAATAACCCTGTCCGCTGCGAAATTTGTATTCAACAAGTCCAGAAAACGCGTACAAAACTGTTCTCTAAAACCATCATTTTTCAAAAATGCCCGCAGAAGGCAGGTAAGTACATCTCTGTATGGCTGTGCGGAACCACTGTCCGACACCATCGGCGCTAATGTATTTTCATCTGCGCTATGTCCGTAAAGCCCGAACCCGAAGTCCAGGTCATATACCAGAAAACGAAATCTTCCGTCCAGTCCGTATTCGTCCGACGGTTCTCCCGTGTAACACCATGCATGACAGTTGTTGTGCGGCCAGTCGGTATTTCCGCTGTAAAGCTGCACACAGAGATAGTCAATAAAATTATCGACGTCAAAATACTCTTTTGCCTTTGCATACTCCGTTTCGTCACTCATATCCGCCGTTGTCACAAACTTGTATGCCTGCTCAAAGTAACTTTTTGCCCCGAGCGGCCCGCCTTCCGCCACAACATTAAAAACCGGTTCCCCTTCCGGAGGGAGGATTACTTTTCCGTCCGCATTTGTCCTATATTGAAAGTCATAAATAGTAATATCGTTTTCCGAACAGTTATAATGAGACGCAAGATACCGGTCATCCAGTCTTTCCCGCATATTAAGGATACCGTAAAACTCCCCGTTGATATAAGTCATCGTCGGTGCATACGCCTGTAAATCCAAAAGGCTGTCCGCCATCAAAGACTGTGCCAGTAAATCCCGGAAATACGTCGCTTCCCACGCGTCGCCTTCATTTCCTCCGGTCCGCAGAATCAAACGCTTAAACTTCTCAATCGTCTTCTCTTTGCCGTTCTTTTCTTTTGCGGGTATCATGCTGCCAGAAAAGAAATCATACTGGAAGTTTTTCTGTGTGTCATACTCCGCACGCGCGTAAACACGGAACGATTTAATCGTCATATTTCTGGAATATCCTCCGTGAATCCGCAGACCGATATTCAGAGACAGTTCCCTCTGCCCGTCGGGAAGAAAATACTCAAAATGCGCCGGACGCTCCCATTCCCTTCCGCTTTGGGTCGGATTTACAAAAATACCCGTTTCTTCGTCATAAAGGGAATCCGGATCCGTTACAATAGAAATTACCGGAACCGCATACCGTTCTTTCATGCCGGACGCCACAAAATATGTGTGGGTCTGTACATCGCTATATTCCCCGTCTGCGGTTACGGAAACGGCACGAACCACCGTCGCATGCAGCAGCGCTCCCCCTTCACTGGAAGGAATCCGAATCGGTCCCGTATACAGGGCTGTTTTCCTGCT
Organism: Lachnospiraceae bacterium; assembly: GCA_022510665.1. GTDB lineage: Bacteria > Bacillota > Clostridia > Lachnospirales > Lachnospiraceae > SIG307. The sequence continues at coordinate 2,057 of JAFLSZ010000059.1, read as the reverse complement.
TCCTTTCCTCGGTTCGGAACCGTCCAACGTATAGCATACCTCCATTCCGTCCGGTACGGTAAGCACTAATTCAAAACTTTTTTCATAAAAACCGCCCTCCGCGGAAAACCCCGGCGGCGTCACACTGCTCGGCACAAACGCTTCTTCTTCCGCCGCCGCTGCCCGCCTCACGCCTGTCAGGGCACAGAGCAGACAAAAAACGCCGAATACCGTCCGGGACAGACGCCGCGCGTTTTCTTTCATTTTTTTCTGTTTGCTGCAATCCTCCATCTTATATCTCCTTTCTATCTTGACTTGACCGGTATGCACAACTACCCTTCGTTAGTTTTTCGCAAACTCCGTCAACTTCAATCCTTCGTTTCGCTCCAATACCGTCCGGATACTCCACTCATGGGTAAATAAAAGTAACGGGCGCTCTTTTAAATCTTTTACGCGCTTCGCGTCCGTTGTAATATTGAGTTTTCCTACGTCAATTCCGTCGTTTTCAATCCAGCGGATATACTCATACGGAAGCGGCTCCATGCGGATTTCCACGCCGTATTCCGACTCCAGACGGAATTTAAGCACGTCAAACTGTAACACGCCTACCACACCCACAATAATTTCTTCCATTCCGGTGTTAAATTCCTGAAAAATCTGAATCGCGCCCTCCTGCGCAATCTGGGAAACACCTTTAATAAACTGCTTGCGCTTCATGGTATCCGCCTGGCGGATTTTCGCAAAATGCTCCGGCGCGAAGGTCGGAATACCCTCATATTCGATATGCTCCGACGGGGCGCAGACCGTGTCTCCGATAGAGAAAATTCCCGGATCAAACACACCGATAATATCTCCCGCATAGGCTTCTTCCACAATCTTTCTGTCCTGTGCCATCATCTGCTGCGGCTGGGACAGGCGTATCTTTTTACCGCCCTGTATATGGCTTACTTCCATTCCCGCCTCAAATTTTCCGGAACAAATCCGCATAAACGCGATACGGTCACGATGCGCCTTGTTCATATTCGCCTGAATTTTAAAGACAAAGGCGGAAAACTCATGCGTCAGCGGCTCAATCAGCCCTTCTTTCGCGTTCCGCGGAAGCGGCGCCGTCGTCATGGACAGAAAATGCTCCAGAAACATTTCCACACCGAAATTTGTCAGCGCCGAGCCGAAAAACACCGGCGTCAATTCTCCGGCGCTGACCTTCTCCAAATCAAACTCACTGCTGGCGCCGTCAAGCAGTTCAATTTCCTCTACAAGAGTCTGATGATTCTGCCTGCCGATGATTTCGTCCAAATTAGGGTCCCCTAACTTTGCTTCTATCTTTTCTACCTCGCTCTGTCCGTTGTTTGCCGCAAAAAAACGGGTAATAACTGCGTTATCCCTCTGATACACTCCCTTAAAATTCTTACCGGAACCAATCGGCCAGTTTACCGGGCAGGTCCGGATGCCAAGCACGGTCTCAATCTCATCCAGCAATTCAAACGTATCCTTTGCCTCCCGGTCAAGTTTATTTACAAACGTAAAAATCGGAATATGGCGCATCACACATACCTTAAACAGCTTAATCGTCTGCGCCTCGACACCCTTGGAAGCGTCAATTACCATAACCGCGGAATCGGCTGCCATCAAAGTACGATAGGTGTCCTCGGAGAAATCCTGATGTCCGGGAGTATCCAAAATATTGATACAATATCCTTCATAATTAAACTGCATTACGGAAGAGGTTACCGATATTCCTCTCTGCTTCTCTATTTCCATCCAGTCCGAAACCGCGTGCCTTGCCGTCTTTTTGGCCTTTACCGAGCCGGCGAGGTTAATTGCCCCTCCGTACAGCAAAAGTTTTTCCGTCAGCGTCGTTTTGCCCGCGTCCGGGTGCGAAATAATTGCAAATGTCCTTCTTTTGTTTATCTCATCACCGTATTTCATGACTGCCTCCTGTTTCTCATAGACATAACAAATTTATTTTACATGATTTTCCCGCTATATGCAAGTACAATCACAGCTTGCTTGAGTTTCCGCATTTTGTATACTTTATTATATTCCGTAGATTGTACGATATCTTATTTTTGCATGCG
>JAFLSZ010000058.1 GCA_022510665.1 Lachnospiraceae bacterium | reverse complement strand
GCAGCATGCAGATCGTGCCGTCCTGCTCGAAAATATCCAGCTTATCGCCCTCGGAAAGCCCCAGATTGACGATGATTTCCTTTGGAATCGTAATCTGAGATTTCTGACGTAATTCGACCAGCATATAAGCATCCTCCTTGTCTCAAATTAGAAAGTAAGAAATTCGAACTTTCTTACTAATAGTATATTTGATTTTCTCGAATAATGCAAGGGATAACGAAAAAATAATTTTTTGTTCTGAAAAACGGAATGGCCGTTTATTAGACGATTTAAGACGCGGTTGACTTCATTGTATGAAATGTGTATAATATAGTTAGAATATTACTACCATTGATTTTGAGGAGGTGTCGTTATGAATATTCGTCCATCCGCAGCAATACGCCAGAATTACAATGAGATTGCCGAAATGTGCAGAAAGACTGCAGAACCGGTTTTTCTTACCAAAAACGGAGAGGGAGATTTAGTAGTCATGGATATTGAAACCTACAACAGACGGGAAAAGATGTTGAAGCTCCGTGAAGAACTGCTTGCTGTTGAGGAAGATAGAATTGCAGGCAGAAGTGGCTGCACGCTTGATGAACTGGATGCCTATCTTGATGATGTGATTGCAGAGGTATAGTGTATGGGGGAAAGCAAAAAATATAAAGTAATTATTTCTGACAGAGCAAAAGGGATGTTGGGAGTGCATATACGCTTTATGGCACAGGTCAGCAAAGAAGCCGCGAAAGCAAAAAAAGAAGAAATTATTACTGCGATACGTTCGCTGTCCCAGCTCCCGCAGCGTTTTCCGTTTTTTGAGGAAATGTATATTACACCGAACAAATACCATAAAATGTTTATTGATAAATGGTATCTTGTCCTTTATCAAATCCAAGATGATACGGTATACGTAGATTATATCCTCGATTGCCGTAAAGATTACAGTTGGCTTCAAAAAAATTAAGCAATATGTGAGGGGAATTATATGGATATTCAGGGATTTTATGCCGGGAAAACTTTTGACGTATATCAATATTTGGGTGCGCATCTTACGGGGAACGGCGTTATATTCCGTGTCTTTGCTCCTGCCGCGTCAAGGGTTTCTTTGATAGGCGGGTTTAGTGACTGGCAGGAGTATTCCATGAACAGGGTATATGACGGTAACTTTTGGGAGTGCTATGTAGACCATGCCGCGGCGGGGATGATGTATAAGTACCGCATCTATGACAAAGGCGGCAGCTATATAGATCATTGCGACCCGTATGGGTTCGGAATGGAATTAAGGCCGAATTCGGCGTCTGTCATCCGGGATATGGCATATCAATTTCAGGATGAAGAGTGGATGCGTTCCCGCAGTGACTGCAGGGAAAAGCCGCTAAATATCTATGAAGTTCATTTTGGTTCTTTTAAAAAGCCTGCCGAAGCGCCGGACGCATGGTATACCTATGAAGAAATGGCGGATATTTTGATTCCGTACCTGAAACAGAACGGTTATAACTATTTAGAAATTATGCCTTTGGGTGAATATCCGTGTGATGAGTCATGGGGATATCAAAGCACCGGCTTTTTCAGCCCGACTTCAAGATACGGAACAGCAGAACAGTTAAAGGCGTTTATTGATGCCTGTCACCGGAACAATATCGGAGTGATTATGGATTTTGTTCCCGTTCATTTTGCGGTAGACGGTTATGCGCTGGCACGTTTTGACGGAACGGCCCTGTATGAATATCCCAATACGGCAGTCGGTGACAGTGAGTGGGGCAGTAAAAATTTTATGCATTCCCGTGGGGAAGTCCGCAGTTTTTTGCAGTCGGCGGCGAATTACTGGCTGGCCGAGTTTCATATGGACGGTCTGCGCATGGATGCAATCAGCAGAGCGATTTACTGGCAGGGAAACCCAAGCCGGGGCGTGAATATGAACGCGGTAAATTTTCTGAAATATATGAATCAGGGTTTAAAACAGATGCATCCGGGCGTGATTCTTGCGGCGGAGGATTCGACTTCTTACCCCGACGTGACGAAACCGGTTTTTGCGGGCGGACTTGGTTTTGATTATAAGTGGGATATGGGCTGGATGAATGACACACTTAATTATTTTCGTACCGCACCGGAATACCGCGGCGAAAATTATCATAAGCTGACATTCTCCATGATGTATTATTACCATGAAAAATATCTCCTCCCCCTGTCTCACGATGAGGTCGTTCACGGAAAAGCGACAATCGTGCAGAAAATGAGCGGAAAGTATGAAAATAAATTTCCGCAGGCACAGGCGTTTTATATGTATATGTACGCCCATCCGGGAAAAAAGCTGAATTTCATGGGAAATGAAATCGGACAGCTGAGAGAGTGGGATGAAAAGCGCGAACAGGACTGGAATCTGTTAGAGTATCCTGTTCATCAGGCGTTTAATCGTTTTATGGCAGAACTGAATCAAATCTATCTGGAGCATCCCGCGCTGTGGGAACGGGATTATGATACCGACGGTTTTAACTGGCTTGACTGTCATCAGGAGGAACGCTGTATTTACGCGTTTGAACGCAGGGGGCAGAACGAGCGGATAGCGGCGTTATTTAATTTTTCCGATAAAGAGCAGAAGGAGTACCGTCTGAAAATTCCGAACGCGGAACGGTTACAGCTTTTGTTTGGCTGCAATCAGGGAGAAAATGCCGTTACGGAATTAAGCGCGGCGACGGACGGGGACTTTGTATTTACTCTGCCGCCTTATTCGGCTTTTTATTATACCATGCTTTTTTAGCCGCTTTGGCAGACGCCTGAAAACCTTTGGAACTTCCTCTAAGAGGTGATTCCGTCTCCGCTAAAAACGCTTGTATTTTATCTTTTGTTATGATATCATATTTGCGAAGGCAGAGTAAACAGGATGTGAAACGAAGCAGGGAGGCATGGATTACTGTCTCTGATGCTTTGGATTCTAAAAATTTAACTACGGGGGACAAAAAAATGAAACAGAAGGAATATCGGATACTGATTACCGATGAACAAAAACAAAAGAATTATCCTAACGGATACTTTGATTCTATTGTAAGGAAGAACAATTCGCTGGGCAACCGCATTGCTAATTGGTTTGTATTTATTTTTTTAGGGGTTATACTGAATATCGGTTTTCTTATTGGCATACCTGTGGCGCTGACGAACGGGTTTACGCTGTCGTTCTTTATCTGTGTGGCAGTAGGAATAGCACAGTTTCTTTTATGCACCTTGATTCTCCGTTCGGGGAAAAAGGCAAGAAGTAAAACAAGAGAAACATGGATTGCGGAGACAGTGACGAACAGTCATTGTCAGGAAAGCGAGGTCAGGGAGTTTGACCAGCAGTTTATGAATTCGGACAGTTATTTTTTGACGCTTAACGGAAAAATTGATAATACGCTGCCTTATTTTTTAACCGAAGATTTTATTCTGATAGGAGCGAAAATCGCTCCGGTTGTTCTGCCGATTCAGTCTCTGCTCGGAGTCTGCTTTGCTTACAAGCTTGAGTTTTACTCCGATTTCAAAGGCAGATTAAAGACCAGAGACAGTCTGGCGGTTGGTTTATGTACAAAAGACCTGGACTATGCTATCTTTGCGGATCAGAATTTGGGAAAAGAGTTTATTGCCATGTTAAAAGAGAAGAATCCGAATATGGCAGTAAGAGAGGGAGAAATCTTAAAAGAGGAAGACTTTAACGCATGGGTGAAGGAACTCCAGGCAGCAAATCGTGTGTAAAGTCGGACAGATAAGAGAAACATCATATAATGAAAACGCGGGACGACAGATAAGTCCCGCGTTTTTTGCATCAAAGATAAATGCTGCGCATTCCGCTCGCGCGTAAGAGCCGCAAGTGCAGAACATCTTGACAGAGCCGCTTCTATGGGGCATAATAGATAAAGTCAGGATTTTATAAAACAGATATAAAACCGAGTTTTTATTTGGAGGAAGGCAGTATGCCGGCGAAAGAGAAAAAAGAAAAAGAGCGGGGTATAAGAAAAAAGGCGTTTAAGTGCGCCTTTCCCAAGACCATTCCGATTTTTGCGGGGTTTTGGTTTTTAGGTATTTCTTACGGAATTTATATGAATGTGTCGGGGTTCAGTTTTTTGTATCCGATGCTTATGGGGCTTACCATTTTCGGAGGTTCTCTGGAGTTTGTGGCGGTGACGATGCTGCTTGGCAGTTTTGCGCCGCTTCAGACCCTGATTATGACATTGATGATTCAGGCAAGGCATTTGTTTTACGGAATCGCGATGTTGGAAAAATATAAGGGAACCGGCTGGAAGAAGCCGTATTTGATTTTCGGAATGTGTGACGAGAGTTTTTCGATTAACTATTCCGCAGAGATTCCCGAGGATGTGGACAAGGGCTGGTTTATGTTTTTTGTGACGCTGCTGAATCAGATTTACTGGGTAACGGGAGCGGCTCTCGGCGGGCTCCTCGGCTCTTTGATTCAGTTTAATACGGAAGGGCTGGATTTTGTTATGACGGCAATGTTTGTCGTTATCTTTCTGGAGCAATGGCTGAAAGAGAAAAAGCATTATACGGCACTGATAGGCGTATCGGTATCCGCGGTATGCCTGCTTGTTTTCGGGGCGGAGTCTTTTATGATTCCGACGATGGTCTGCATTTTGTGTTTCCTTACGGTATTTCGCGGGCCGATTGAGAAAGCGGGTGGTTTGACATGACGATGACGGAACGGATAATTACAATCGGACTTTGCGTTATCGGAACAATGGCAACCCGTTTCCTGCCGTTTCTTTTGTTCCGGCCGAATAAGAAAACGCCCCGTTATATCCAATACCTCGGAAAAGCCCTGCCGGCGGCGATTTTTGGGATGCTTGTGGTATACTGTCTGAAAAATGTAAGCGTTCTTACCGGAAGCCACGGACTGCCGGAACTGATTGCGATTGCGCTTGTGGTTGTACTGTATTTATGGAAACGCAATATGCTGCTGTCGATTGCCGGCGGTACGATTTGCTATATGCTTCTGGTACAGACGGTATTTTAAGCGGACGGGGAATACGGATTCGGGAATTACATTCGGAAGGAAGGGGATAAATCAGAATGAGTTCTAAAATACTTTGCTCGACGGGAGCGTTAATCGGAAGACCCAACGGAAGAAATCACAGGCTGCTCCGGGAGTTTACAAAGCAGTTAAATTGCGACGGGTTTGAGTTTATGATGTATAGTACATGGTATGAAAAGGCGGATGAGATTGTTGCGGATTTACAGGAGATGCAGCTGTGTATTCCGGTCATGCACTGTGAGAAACATATCGGCGAGGCATTAGGGCAAAACGGCGAAGGAGAATGGGAAACGGCCTTTCGGCTGTTTGAAATCAACTGCAGGATGGCGGAACAGTTAAAAGCGGGAAAAATGGTAATTCATCTTTGGGACGGAGAGTTTTCGGACCGGAATTTTGCCAATAACCGCAAGGCTTTGGGAGAACTGCTTCCGATGGCGGAACGATACGGTCTTGATTTGCTGGTGGAAAATGTGGTATGTAATGTAGAAAATCCGATGAAGCATTGGGAAGAACTGGCGGAGGAGTACCCACAGGTACACTTTGTATTTGATACCAAGATGGCGGCTTTCCACGACCAGATGAATCTTATCTATAAAAAGGAGTATCAGTGGCTTTGGGATAAAGGTCATATTAAGCATCTGCATGTCAATGATTACGGCGGCGGATATATGGAATGGGCGAAGCTCCGTACGCTCGCAATCGGTGAAGGGAATATCGATTTTGAACCGTTTTTCCGACTGATAAAGGAGAAGAACTATACGGGAGATTTTACCTTAGAGGCGACGGCGTTTAACTCGGAGGGAGTGGTAGATATTGAAAAGATAAACCGTAGTGTGGAATATGTGAAAAGTCAAATTTTAAAGGAGGCAGAATAATGGTAAAACATGTGTGTTTATGGAAGTTGAAAGAAACGATTGGAGAAGAGGAAAAAGAAAAGATACTGCGGGAGATGAAGGAGAATCTGGAAGCGCTGGTAGGAAAAGTACCGGGGCTGCTTCGTCTGGAAATTGTGAAGACTCCTCTTGCGTCTTCCAGCGCGGATGTGATGTTGGACAGCACGCTTGAAAGTGAGGAGGCGTTAAAGGGCTATCAGTCCCATCCGGAGCATGTACGGGTGGCGGATGCATATGTCAGACCGTTTACGGAGGTCAGACTTTCTATGGATTATAAATAAGATAGCGTGCAATTTACGGAATTTTTTAAAACAAATAAAAAATGCGAAAACGCAAGGAGAGCCCGGGAAGCCTTGACAAAAAAATTCACAGGCGTATAATGGAAGCAGCGTTAGAATTTAACAGGCGTGAAAGAGAGATTTTTAAAGAGAGGTTCTATAATGAGTGAAGAAAGATATGAACAGGAGATTCCGTGTTCCCACGACTGCAGCAGCTGTGCGTCAAATTGTGCTTCAAGGAAAACGGATAAGTCGCAGTTTGCGGAGCCGATGAATCAGTACAGCAATGTAAAGAAAGTAATCGGTGTTGTCAGCGGCAAGGGCGGCGTAGGAAAGTCTTTCGTAACGGCGTATCTCGCGGTATTGATGCGGCGTATGGGATATAAGACCGCCGTTTTGGACGCGGATGTAACCGGTCCGTCTATTCCGATGGCATTCGGCGTGCATAAAAAGGCACAGGGAAATGAGCTTGGCATTCTGCCGGAATATACAAAGGAGGGTACGGCGATTATGTCCGTAAACCTTTTGCTGGAGAATGAGGAAATACCGGTTGTATGGAGAGGCCCGGTAATCGCGGGTACGGTAAAGCAGTTTTGGTCGCAGGTAGTCTGGGGCGACGTGGATTATATGTTTGTAGATATGCCTCCGGGAACCGGTGACGTACCGCTTACTGTGTTTCAGTCCCTTCCGGTGGACGGAGTTATTATTGTAACCAGCCCGCAGGATTTGGTTTCCATGGTAGTGGCAAAGGCCGTGAATATGGCCCGTGAAATGGAAGTTCCGGTACTTGGTCTGGTGGAGAATTACAGCTATGTTGAGTGCGGACACTGCGGAGAAAAGATGTATGTATTCGGCGAGAGCCATATTGAGGATACGGCCCGTAAGTTTAATCTTCCGGTGCTTGGAAGGCTTCCTCTGAATCCGTGTATTGCAAAGGCTGTGGATGCCGGTGATATCGAAGGGTTGGAAGGCAGCTGGCTTGAAGATGTGACGCTTGTGTTAAAGGAACTTCTTCCGCAGAAAGCATCCGAAGCGGAGCAGGGAACTTACACGATTGCGGTGGCAACGGATGAACAGAATAATATTTTTCAGCATTTCGGCAAATGCGTAAAGTTTACGCTTTACAGCATGAGCGACGGTATTTTAATGGCAAAAAGCGTATTGAATACCGAGGGGAACGGCCATGAGGCGATAGTGAATGCCCTTGCGGGACACAAAGTAAAGGTACTGCTCTGCGGCGGTATCGGCATGGAGGCCATGGAAGCCCTGCTGGCTGCGGGCGTCACCGTGATACCGGGCATGAACGGGGATATTGACGTCGCGGTTGAAGGTTATCTTGACGGAAGTGTCAGAAGCGGCGTGGAAGCAAATTGCGGCGCAGATGCTTTTGACGGCGGTAACTGCAGCGGCTGTGCGGGATGCCGCTAGTTACCGGGAGGAAGCATGGAGAACAGGTATTGCGGCGCCTGCCGCGGCGAGCGCGGCTGTAAAGATTGTAAAGCGGCTGTCAGGTCCGCAGCGTATACGAATCTGACGGAGTTTTCGGCAGCGGGCTTTTCTCGGAAAAACAGCCCGCAAAACGCCGTTTTGCCGAATGCTTTGCCGGTTTCGGGCGGCACGGATGCCATGCCGGAAGAGCTGCTGCTTGCGGCGGATATCGGAACAACGACGCTTGCTTTTGTATGTGCCAATGAAAAGGGCGAGGTACTTGCCTCTTACGGGGCAAAAAACCCGCAGCGGTCGGTTTCCGCGGATGTAATCGGCAGAATCGACGCGGCATGCCGCGGTATGGAAAAACAGTTAAAACAACAAATGAGGGAAGCCTTGGCAGAAGGTTTCCTTTTTGTACTTGAAAGGGGAAAAAAAGTCTTACAAAGTGCCGAAGACCAATGGAAAGAAATACCGGTACGGGTTGCTCTTGCGGGGAATACGACCATGCAGCATCTGTTATTCGGATACCCGCTTTCCGGAATGGCGCGGGCTCCGTTTGCCCCTTATTCCATAAAGGAAGAGACGGTTTTATTTTCTTCTTTGTTTTCGGAAACTGCAGTGTATGAACGGTTTTATGCTAAGGTAAAAGAAGCGGAGGTTTTCGTGTTTCCGTGCCTTTCTGCGTTCGTAGGCGGGGATGTTCTGGCCGGCGCTTATGCTCTTTCGTTTCCCGGTGTTGTCAATGGGAAAGAGGAGAAAGACGGAAGTTATCTGTTAATGGACCTTGGGACAAACGGTGAACTGCTTCTTTCCGCGTCCGGAAAAGTGTATGCTACGGCGGCGGCTATGGGAAGCGCTTTTGAGGGCGGAAGGTTTGCTTACGCCTCGGATTTGTTCCGCCTTACCGCAAATGCTCTGCGAAGCGGCGCGGCGGATGAAACAGGACTGCTTTGTGAGCCTTATTTTACGGAGGGGTTTATGGGACTGTATCAGGAAGATATCCGTACATTTCAGCTTGCCAAAGGCGCGGTGCGCGCGGGAATCGAACTGCTTTGCCGGCGGGCGGGAATTAAGGCGGAACAGATAAAAACCGTTTTTTTGGCAGGGGGAGCCGGACTGTATTGCGAAACCGAAGACCTGCTGGAAACCGGTATTGTGCCGAAGGAATTTAAAGGAAAGATAAAAATTGTCGGAAACAGCTGCATCGGCGGGCTGATTCGATATTTAAAAGAACGAGGGAATACGTTACTGTGCGGGGGCGAGGTGTTAAACCTGGCGGAACAGCCGGAGTTTGAGGAGATGTATTACCGGTGGATGGAGTTTAAGGACGGCGTGCCGGAGGAAACATAAGGGCGCCGTTTGTTTTAAAAAAGGAGGAGAACAGATGCCAACAATATCCCGGAAAGAGAACAAAAAAATGAGGCGCTTTTTGGGAAAAGTCTCATGCGGAATCATGGTGTTTTGTGCCCTGTCAGGTCTGAGCGCGTGTAAAAAGGGAGAAAAGGACCCGAAAGGGCCGGAAGGGGAAGGAACCGTCACGCCGACCGAGTCTTTGTCCGAGCCGCTAAGCGGATTTGATGCGGCCAACAGAGAACTGGTACGGCAGAGGGCAAAGGAATATGCCGGGATGGTTGTTGTTTCGGTGGGAGAAGAAGATATTGCGATGGATAAGGCAATGTTTTTGATTTATTCCATGGAGGTACGGGGCAATTATTACGCGGTCTATTATGAATCGCAGTACGGAACAAGTTATTGGGATATGGTGTATGACGACGAGGGGCATACCGCAAGGGATATATTTAAGCAGGAAACGCTGGATACGTTGATTCAGTATGCCGTTTTGTACGATTGTGCCGTGAAAAACAATATAACGCTGACCGTAGACGAGATGGAGGAGAACAACGCGTATGTGGAGCAGATTAAAGAGGCACTGACCTCAGAGGAGACGGAACGCGGCGGTTTTACAACGGACGGGCTGCGCAGGGTATGTGCGTGGATGATGCTTGCGGAAAAGTATTATGACATGATGACGGAAAAGCTCGGTGTCACAAAAGAGAGTGTAAGAGAAACCATAAATAAGGAAGACTATAAAGAATACGAAACGGAATACATTTATCTGGCAACAACATATTACGATGAAAATTATGAACTGCAGGAAGAACCTGAAACGGTAAAAGAGGCATACATGCAGCAGATGGAGGATTATTATAAGGAAGTTTTGACAGGGCTCTCGTTTGAGGAAATCGCACGGGGAGAAGAGGCGATGGTTCACAATACAAGAACGTTTCTGGCAGAGGGAACCGGCGCGGAAGAAGCTTATATAAAAGCCGCGGCGGAGTTAAAAGTAGGAGAAGTGAGCGGACCGGTGCAGACCGAATACGGCGTTTATCTCATTAAAATGATAGATGACGACTGCACAAAAACTTATGAGGCAGCCGTGGACGCGGCATATGAAATTCAGCGCAGTGAGACGTTTTCGGCGGCGTATAAGGTACTGCTTGCGGAATATCCGGTGGAAGTCAACGAAGAAGTCTGGGGGGACGTAATTCTTGGGGCTACGGTAAGTCTTTTTGAATAGGAGCGGAGGTTATGTCCCGTCCCTTAAAAGGTTCAAAAAATACTCCGTCGGTCCGGACACCGGCAGGGAACCGTCATAAGCAAGGACAAGCTTCCTCTTGGGAAGCTGTTCTTTTGTTTTGATAATGTAAAGCTCGTCGCCGGTTTTACCTTCTACGCAGAAGTCCGGTACAAAGGCAATGCCAAGACCTATTTTCGCGAGGTCGATTAAAAGGTCGTTGCTGCTTAATTCAACTGCGGGCGCAAGCTCTACGGAATGGTACAAAAACTGTTCATGTAAAAATTCGCTTGTGGTAGAGTGCTTGGAAAGCATTAAAATCGGGAGCGTGCTTAATTCGGCAAAGGAAAGCTCTGCCCCGGAATAGTCGTAGGAAGTTTTATTTGCGATAAAGATGTCGGAAAACTCCTTAAGAGTTTCAATCTGCATGGAATGATTTAATGCAGGGTTTGGGGAGTTTGCGACGATAAGGTCGGCCGCGTTTTCGGAAAGCAGCTGCGCGCATTGCAGGGAGGTGGCGTTCATTACTTTCAGATGAACATCCGGGAAGGTCTGGTGAAACCGGTTCAGGTACGGAACAAGGTAATAGCGGCAGATGGTGTCGCTTGCGGCGATGCGCAGCTGTGTGCCGCCGGTGTCTTTGGAGTTTACCAATTGGTTTTCGCCCTTGGTAATCAGATTGATGGCGGGCTCAATATGTTTAAACAGCAGTTCGCCTTCCGGCGTTAAAGAAACGCGTTTTGTGCTTCGGGTAAACAACACCTGTCCAAGCCGGCGTTCCAACACTTTTACGGACTGGCTGACTGCCGACTGCGAAATAAAAAGAGAAGCGGCGGCTTCGGAAAAGCTGAGTGTTTTCGCGACATGGTAAAAAACTTTGTACAGTTCGTAGTTTACGTCCATAGGCGGCTCCTTTCATTTTTCTGCGGTTTAGGGTAAGTATAGCAGATTTTATCGGCTTCCGCAAGAAATATCATAAGAAAATCTTATAAAACGGTTTACATATATTAATTTTATTTATAAACCTAAAAATGTTATACTAACGGTAACAATGATACAGTGGATGTCAAAACGACACCGGAAAGGAATGGGTAAACGTAATGAGCGAGGTAAAAAGAATTTATTCCGAAAAGAAACCTGAGTATGCAGTAAGAGCAAAAGAATTAATGAATGAAATCAAAGAGTATCTGAACATACCGCATGTGACCGCGGTGCGTGTGTTAATCCGTTATGACGTTGAAAACGTAAGCGATGAGACGCTTGCCCGTGCGCTCGGTACGGTATTTTCCGAACCGCCGGTGGATTTCGTGTACGAAGAAAGCTTTCCGGCAGAGCCGGAAGACGCCGTCTTTTCGGTAGAATACCTTCCGGGTCAGTTTGACCAGAGAGCGGATTCCGCGGAGCAGTGCGTAAAACTTTTGAATGAAAGCGAGGAGCCGGTAATCCGTTCCGCGACGACGTATGTGCTGTCCGGTATGTTAAAACCGGAAGAGATACAGGCAATCAAGGCGTATTGCATTAACCCGGTAGATTCCAGAGAAGCTGCGGAAGAAAAACCGGAAACCTTAAAGACCGTTTTTGAAGAGCCGGCGGATGTAAAGATTTTTGACGGCTTTGCCGTGATGCCGGAAGAGGAGTTAAAGCAGCTGTATGATTCTTTAAATCTTGCGATGACGTTTCGTGACTTTTTACACATTCAGAATTATTTCCGCGAAGACGAAAAACGTGACCCGTCCATGACGGAAATCCGCGTATTGGACACATACTGGTCCGACCACTGCCGTCACACCACGTTCCTTACCGAACTTACGGACGTTACGTTTGCGGAGGGCGAATACGCGGCTCCGATTCGCGCTTCTTATGAGAAATATGTAGCAGAGCGTGAGATTTTATATAAGGGCAGGGATGATAAGTTCATTTCTTTAATGGACCTTGCGCTGGTAGGTATGAAAAAGCTTCGTGCCGAGGGAAAGTTAGAGGATATGGAAGTTTCCGACGAAATCAATGCCTGCTCTATTATCGTGCCGATTGAGATTACCAGACCGGACGGTAAGAAGGAAACCGAAGAATGGTTAATTTTCTTTAAGAACGAGACGCATAACCACCCGACGGAGATTGAACCGTTCGGCGGCGCGGCAACGTGTCTCGGCGGTGCGATTCGTGACCCGCTTTCGGGACGAGGTTATGTATATCAGGCAATGCGTGTAACGGGTGCGGCGGACCCGACTCTGCCGATTGCCGAAACCTTAGAGGGGAAGCTTGCGCAGAGAAAGATTGTAACCGGCGCAGCTTCCGGATACAGCTCCTACGGCAACCAAATCGGTCTTGCTACGGGGCTTGTCGATGAAATTTATCATCCGAACTATGTGGCAAAGCGTCTGGAAATCGGCGCGGTTATGGGTGCGGCGCCGAGAAAGAACGTAATCCGTGAAAATTCCGATCCGGGCGATATCATTATTTTAATGGGCGGCAGGACAGGCCGTGACGGCTGCGGCGGCGCAACCGGTTCCTCCAAGGCGCACACCACGGAGTCCATTCATACCTGCGGCGCGGAAGTGCAGAAGGGAAATGCCCCGACCGAGCGTAAACTGCAGAGACTGTTCCGCAGAGAAGAAGTTTCCAGATTAATCAAGAAATGTAATGACTTTGGTGCGGGCGGCGTATCCGTGGCAATCGGTGAGCTTGCGGAAGGCCTTCGCGTAGAGTTGGATAAGGTTCCGAAAAAATATGCCGGCCTTGACGGGACGGAACTTGCCATTTCGGAATCGCAGGAGCGTATGGCGATTGTCGTGGATGCAAAAGATGTTGACAGAATGCTTGCTTTTGCGGCGGAGGAAAACTTAGAGGCGGTGCCGGTGGCGGTTGTAACAAAAGAGCCGCGTCTGGTGCTTGTCTGGAGAGGCAAAGAAATTGTAAATATCAAGCGTGCGTTCCTTGATACCAACGGAGCGCATCAGGAAGCCAAAGCTTTGGTTGAGATTCCGAAAAAAGAGGACAGCTACTTTAAAAAGGGCGCTTCTTATACCGCGTCCCGTATCACGAGAAAGACCGCAAAAGGAGAAACCGTGCTTTCCGGTAAAACCGGCATTAAGGCGGAATGGCTTGGTATGCTTGCCGACTTAAATATCTGCTCCAAGAAGGGCCTGGTAGAGATGTTTGACAGTTCCATCGGCGCAAATACCGTAACCATGCCGTACGGCGGTGAATACCAGATGACCCCGGTACAGACCATGGTTGCGAAGGTTCCGGTTTTAGACGGCGAAAGCGATGCGGTAACGATGATGAGCTACGGTTTTGACCCGTACCTTTCCGACTGGAGCCCGTATCATGGCGCGGTTTACGCGGTGATTTCCTCCGTGGCAAAGATTGTAGCCGCGGGCGGTGATCCGGCGAAAATCCGCTTCACTTTCCAAGAGTATTTCCGCCGTCTGGGGAATGACCCTAAGCGCTGGGGTGAGCCGTTAGCCGCACTTTTGGGCGCGTTTGAGGCACAGGTACAGTTAGGCCTGCCGTCCATCGGAGGTAAAGACAGTATGTCCGGTACGTTCCAGAACATTGACGTGCCGCCGACCTTGGTATCGTTCGCGGTAGATGTGGCAAAGGCTTCCGACGTAGTAACCGGAGAGTTTAAAAAACCGGGCAGCGTATTGGTAAAATTCGTAATGAAGAAAGACGCGTATGAGCTTCCGGATTACGCGGCATTTACGGAACAGATGGAAAAGATTGCGAAACTCGCGAAGGACGGAAAAATTGCTTCCATGTATGCGCTTGGAGCAAAAGGAATTGCGGAGGCAGTCAGCAAGATGGCGTTTGGCAACCGTTACGGCGCGGTAATTTCCGACACGGTAAATCGAAAAGAGCTGTTCGCGCCGGCATACGGTGAGATTCTTGCGGAAATATCCAAGAAATCCTTAGAGGCCTTAAACGAGAGCGGTATTGTATACAAAGCGGTCGGCACCGTAACCGATACTCCGGTATTCTTATACGGCGGCGAGACAATTAACATAGAGGAAGCGCTGGACGCGTGGACAAATACTTTGGAAAAAGTATTCCCGACCCGTTCCGGCGTGAAGGAAGAAAAGATAGAACATCCGCTTTTTGACGCAAAGACCGTATATACGGCAAAGAATAAAGTGGCAAAGCCGCGTGTATTTATTCCGGTATTTCCGGGGACAAACTGTGAGTACGATACGCTGCGTTCTTTCCGCGCGGCGGGCGCAGAGGTAAGTACGGCAGTATTTTGTAACCGCAACGAGCAGGATATCAGGGAATCGGTGGAAGCGTTTGAAAAGGAAATACGAAACGCGCAGATTTTAATGTTTCCGGGCGGTTTCTCCGCGGGCGATGAGCCGGACGGTTCCGGTAAATTCATTGCGACGGCGTTCCGTAACGTGCGGATTACCGACGCGGTAAATGATTTATTAAAGCAGCGTGACGGTTTGGTACTCGGTATCTGTAACGGTTTTCAGGCAATTATCAAGCTTGGTTTGGTGCCGTACGGTGAAGTGACTCCGCAGAAGGAAGATTCGCCTACCCTGACGACAAACAGCATCGGACGCCATATCTCCAAGTCCGTTTACACGAAGGTTGTTACCAACAAGTCCCCGTGGCTTATGGAAGCAAAACTCGGCGGCGTTTACGCAATTCCGGCATCCCACGGGGAAGGACGGTTCGTGGCAAGCAGGGAATGGATTGAGAAGCTTGCCGCAAACGGACAGATTGCGACCCAATACGTAGACCTCGCGGGAAACCCGACGATGGACGAAGATTTTAACCCGAACGGTTCCTACTTTGCCATTGAGGGAATTACCAGCCCGGACGGACGCGTTTTAGGAAAAATGGCACACTCGGAGCGCCGCGGAGCTTCTGTAGCAATCAACATTTACGGCGATCAGGATCAGCACATTTTCGCTTCCGGCGTGAAATATTTTAAGTAATAAAGGGCAAATAATAAAGGAGCATAACCATGAAAAATAAACTCAAAAAGTGGGCGAACGAAATCTTTATTGAAGGGCTGTCCGGTATGGCAATGGGTCTGTTTGCGACATTAATCATCGGCACAATCATTCAGCAGATAGGTACGTTGATTGGAGGCACAATAGGCGACTTCCTGTTCCAAATCGGAAAAGTGGCTTCGGCCGTTACCGGTGCGGGTATCGGCGTAGGCGTAGCCATCAAATTTAAAGAAAGCACACTGGTTACGGTTTCTGCCGCAACCGCGGGTATGGTAGGCGCGTTTGCCTCGAAGCTGCTTGCGGGCGCGGTGGTAGACGGCAGCATAGTGACGCTTTCGGGGCCGGGAGAGCCGTTAGGCGCGTTTATCGCAGCCTATGTCTGCATTCTGTTTGGCAGGCTGGTTGCCGGAAAGACAAAAGTGGATATTCTGGTAACGCCGTTAGTTTCCATTTTGACGGGTTCCGCGGTAGGACTTCTTTTAGGACCGCCGATTTCGGGCTTTATGACATGGCTTGGCGGTATTATCAACTGGGGAACCGAGCAGCAGCCGTTTTTAATGGGAATTGTAGTTTCGGTTTTGATGGGTATGATTTTAACGCTTCCGATCAGTTCCGCGGCGCTGGGAGTTTCCCTCGGACTTTCCGGTATTGCGGCAGGCGCGGCAACCGTGGGCTGCTGTGCGAACATGGTAGGTTTTGCCGTAGCAAGTTACCGTGAGAATAAAATGGGCGGTTTGGTTGCACAGGGGCTTGGAACGAGTATGTTACAGGTGCCGAACATTGTAAAAAAACCTGTCATCTGGCTTCCGGCAGTCGCGGCAAGCGCCGTTCTCGGTCCGGTTTCCACGATGCTGTTTCGTATGACGAGCAACGCCGTCGGCTCCGGTATGGGAAGTGCGGGATTAGTCGGACAGATTATGGCATACCAGACCATGACAGAGGCAGGACAGGCTCCGGTTGTTGTATTGCTGCAGATTCTACTGATGCACTTTATCGCCCCGGCGGCGCTTGCACTTTTGGTATCCGAATTGATGCGAAAGGCAGGCTGGATTAAAAACGGAGATATGAAGTTAGACGTATAGTTCCATGTGCCGAAAAAAGGGTAAGATATGCCTATATACTGCTCGACCGCAGAAAAGCACCGTTTCTGCGGTCGGGCAATAAAATAAATGACAGAGCCTTATGCGAGGATTTGATTCAGCAAATCCATTTTGTGTTTTGCGGCATCAATCGTATACGGATACATATCCGCTTCGGACAGAATGCTGTCGTCCAGAAAGTATTCCAAACATTCTTTCATTGCGCTGCCGTATAAGCGAATATTTTTTTGCAGATATTCGGCAAGTTCCCGATGGGACAAAAGATTACTGCGGCCAAGGTTGTACTCTCTGCAGTTTTCAAAGTCGGGGAGCATTCCGGCAGTTTCTAACGCCTTTTTTTCATCACCGGAAGTCGAATATCGATACATTAAATCCCGAAGCGCTTTAATACGAATTTGAGGCTCATCGCATATTTCGAGAATCTTTTCATATATGCCGACAGCTTCCGGTAAATTTTGAGGATGTTCTTTTATTGTTCCTGTCAGATTCCACGCCAGTTGATACATGATTCCCGGTTCTGCGGGATATTGCACAAGTGCGTTTCTCAAAAAAGATACTGCGTCCGCATAACATTCTTTTTCGGAAAGTTCCCCTGCTTCTGCAAGAATGGCATCGATTGCCTGTTTCCTTTTGCTGACGTCAACACCGAGCAGACAGTCAACCGATACACAAAATAAATTTGCGATAATCGGGAGTAAAGAAATATCGGGAAAAGATTTTCCCGTTTCCCATTTACCTACCGCCTGCGGAGAAACACCGAGTTTTTCCGCAATCTGCTCTTGTGTCCAATCGTGTTTTTTTCTTAATTTGGGGGTGCGGACAAATTTCTGGACTGGTTATATAGCCAAACCGAGACTCTGTC
>JAFLSZ010000057.1 GCA_022510665.1 Lachnospiraceae bacterium | reverse complement strand
GAGCGGCTTAACGGCTCTTAGAGGAAGTCCGGTGCAGCGTTGCGCATGCAAAAATCAGAGAGCGTGCAATCTACAAAATATAAAAAAGTATACAAAACGCGAAAATTCGGGGGTGTCCGTCGGACACCCCCGAAAAATCTCTGTCTTTTCCGCGCTTTTTGCACCGGACAGCCGTCACACTTTAAAACAGCTGCCGCCCACAAACTCTCTTAAAATTGAGTTATACGGAATATCATCACTGCCCGCCCCCAGGAAATAGTCCAAAAACTTCAAAAGGCGCTTTGCTTCGGAGTAGGCCGGTGAATCCTTCGGAACGCTGAACAGCAACGGCTCCGCGTACTGCTTCAGCACCGCCAGTTCGTACAGCAGAGCAGAGTTAAACATTACGTCACAATCCTCCTGATACGGGAAAATATTGTCCTGCTCACCTTTTCGTACCGACGGCCACATCATAATCGTGCGCTCCGCCGAAGAACCGCGGGTTCTCGCATCTCTTACAATCCGGCGGATTAATCTGCCGTCGGTGGTCGGAATACGATTATGCTCGTCAATATTTAACTGCGTCAGCGCGCTGATGTATATTTTAAACTTATTCTCACGCGGCAGAGAATGGAACAGCAGGTCGTTCAGCCCGTGAATTCCCTCGATAATCAGAATATCATCCGGACCCAGTTTTTTCTTATTTCCTTTGTACTCCCGCTTTCCGATTTTAAAATTAAAGCTCGGCAGTTCCACCTCTTCTCCGCGTAAAAGAGCAGACATATCAATATTAAACTGTTCCAAATCTATCGCGTTCAGGCTTTCAAAGTCATAATTCCCATTCTCATCCAACGGCGTTTTTTCACGGTCTAAAAAGTAATCGTCTACCGCAATCGGATGCGGGTGTACTCCAAGCGCGCGAAGCTGAATAGCCAGACGGTGTGCAAATGTGGTTTTACCGGAAGAAGACGGGCCCGCAATCAGCACAAACTTAACATTTTCCTTCTTATGAATCTGCTCCGCGATTTCCGCAATCTTTTTCTCCTGCAGGGCTTCCTGTACCAGTACAATATCGTTAAACTCACCTCTGGTAATCACTTCGTTTAACGCGCCGACGGTCTCAATTCCCATGCGTTTGCCCCAGATGTTGGTCTCCTGAAGAGTTGCAAACAGCTTTTCTCTCTGCACAAACCCCGTCAGGCAGTTCGGCTGCTTGATATCCGGGAGCAGCAGGATAAAGCCGTCTTTATACGGAAAGAAATCAAAATATCTTAAAATTTCCGTTGTTTCCGGCATATATCCGTAAAAATAGT
Source organism: Lachnospiraceae bacterium (assembly GCA_022510665.1). Classification (GTDB taxonomy): domain Bacteria; phylum Bacillota; class Clostridia; order Lachnospirales; family Lachnospiraceae; genus SIG307. The sequence goes on along the minus strand of JAFLSZ010000057.1, from coordinate 15,913 downwards.
CTTCAAAGCCGCCGAGGTTGTAGATATTGGTTTTTGAAGCGCGGCGGAAGCGGAACAGCTTTTCCTTATCGTACATCTTATGTTTGCGGAACATTTCGCTTGCCTCTGCCGTCGTTACGACACGCTTATGGAAAACGACCTTCTCCGAAACCAGACGCCGCATTTCCTTTTTTACTTCCCGTGCGGTTTCCGGCGTAATCTCGACATTTCCTTCGATTTCGCCGTAATAACCGTTGCCTATGGCATGCTCAATCCGCACTTTGCTCACCTTGTCTTTTCCGAACACCGTATAGATGGCACGAATCATCATAAAAAACATACCGCGGATATAGGTTCTGTTTCCGTCCTTGTCCGCTATTGTCAAAAACTCCACGGTGCAATCCCTTTCAATCGTCTTGTTCAGTTCGCACAAACTATTGTCGCAGAGCGCCAGAATAATATCGTAGGTATAGTTTTTCTCGCACTGTTTCGCAAGCTCCGACAGCCGGCTCCCCCTCACTACTTTATGTACGCCGTCTTTCATTGTTACATTTACTGTGTTCTCCATTCAAAACCGCCTTTCTTCGTTTCCCTCTCCGCGGGGAAATGTCTTTTCATAGTTTTTTTGCTGCACATAAATTCCGTTCCAAACGCAAAAGGAGTTCATCCCTTCGTTTCCTTGCCTTCTCTGTTTCAAAAGTCTCTAATTCCCGCAAAAGTTCTTCCGTCTTGCACCGTTCCGTTTCCAAATACTCTTTCAGCACCGGCGTACCTGCCGCAATTAGAAGCTTTCCGTAAAGGTATTCTTCTTCCGACCACGGAGTCTCTTTTCCATGCTCCGCCCGGAGCATAACATAGTATTTCCCGTCTTCCGATACCATATCCTCCGCCGCAATGCGAAATCCGGCGCGGTGCAGAAAACGGCGTACCCCTTCCGTCTCTGACTGTGGCTGCAGCACCAGTTCTTTTATTGAAGCAAGCGTTTTGGGAAACGCGGTAAGAATCCGCTCCGTAAGCGGTCCGCCCATTCCCGCAATTAAAACCGTCTCCGCCTCCGACGGCGCAAGCGCCGAAAGACCGTCGGACTGCCGCAGTTCAATCTGTTCCTCTAAACCAAATTTTACCACATTTTCTTTCGCTCTGGCAAGAGGCCCCGCGTTAATATCCATTGCCACCACACGCGGCGCAATCCCCTGCTGTACCAGATAAATCGAGGTATAAGCATGGTCGCATCCGATGTCCGCCGTGCGGTTTCCGCGGGTAACTAACGCTGCCGTCCGCCGCATACGCTCCGACAACAGCTTTGTTACGCTGCCCCACTGCTCCGCTCTTTTTTTCATGGCATTCTCCTTATTCCAGATAATCGCGTAACTTTTTGGAGCGGCTCGGATGACGGAGTTTGCGCAGCGCTTTTGCCTCAATCTGACGAATCCGCTCCCTCGTCACATTAAACTCCTTGCCGACTTCTTCCAAGGTTCTGCTCCTGCCGTCGTCCAAACCGAAACGGAGTCTGAGCACATTGCGTTCCCGCTCCGTCAGCGTGTCAAGCACCTCATTAATCTGTTCTCTTAACAAGGTAAAAGCCGCCTGATCCGCCGGAACCGGAATGTGGTCATCCTGAATAAAATCCCCAAGATGGCTGTCCTCTTCCTCTCCGATCGGCGTTTCCAAAGATACCGGTTCCTGTGCGATTTTCTGAATTTCGCGCACCCTCTCTAATGACATATGCATTTCCTTTGCGATTTCCTCCGGAAGCGGTTCCCTTCCGTACTCCTGCAAAAGCTGCCGCTGAACGCGAATCAGCTTATTTATCGTCTCCACCATATGAACCGGAATGCGGATGGTTCTCGCCTGATCCGCAATTGCCCTTGTAATTGCCTGACGAATCCACCATGTCGCATATGTGGAAAACTTATATCCTTTCCGGTAATCAAACTTTTCTACCGCCTTAATCAGTCCGAGATTTCCTTCCTGAATCAAATCCAAAAACTGCATTCCTCTGCCGACATAGCGTTTCGCAATGCTGACTACAAGACGAAGGTTTGCCTCCGACAGACGCTTCTTTGCCTCTTCGTCGCCTTCTTCCATCTTTACCGCCAGCTCCATTTCTTCTTCCGCGCTAAGAAGCGGAACTTTACCGATTTCCTTTAAATACATACGCACCGGGTCTTCCAGACTCACGCCCTCCGGCACCGTTAAATCCAGATTTTCCAGGTCTTCGGCATCTTCTTCACTTTCCAGCAAAAGCATATCGTCCGGTTCTTCCCCGACGCCGTCCAAATTGATATCTCCGATACGCAGTACATCTACATTATTCGCTTCCAAAAACTCATAGACGCGTTCTGTCGAAGCCTCGTCCAATTCCAGACCCGCCATAAAATCCGCAACTTCCTGATAATCCAACACTTTTTTCTTCCTTACCGCATAAGCAAGTAATTCTTTCATTTTTTCGTGAAACCGTTCCTTGTTTTCTTCCATATGCTTCCTCCATATTGCACATTCTTTCCGATATTGTCGGAAAATATACCACTGACTACAACCCTGCCTTTGCTAATGTTCTGCCGAGAGATGCCTGTTCCGTTACCGCCCGCTGCATTGCTTCCAAATCCCCCGTTTCCGCCGCGCGTCCCATCCGCATTTCAATGCCGTTTTGTTTGACTTTGCGCACGGTTTCCGCAAATGCCTTTGCTTTCTGCGCCTCGCTCAGTTCTCCCAACAGCGTCGTTTGAAAGAGTTCTGCGGCCTTTGCCTGCTCCTCTTTCGTTTCATAGTGATTTAGTATGCGTGCCGGTGTTACCCTGCCCTCCTTTTCATATTGTTCAAAAACCTCTTTTGCCACTTCATAATAAAACTCGTCGGTAAAATCTTCTGCCGTTACGATATCTTTTACCTTTTCAAACAAGACCGGTTCCGTTGTAATCCATGTCAGCAAAAGCTTCTGTGATGTATAATATCCCGCCTCCGGTTTTTGCTTTTTCCTCTCCTTATAAACGCTCTCTTTCTGTTCTTCTCCGGTTATCGCGGCGCTTCCGTACTGATTTACCAGACGTTCCAGCAAATCAAAACCTATCTGATACTCTTTCGCGACCGCCTCGGTATAAGTTCTGCGTTCCAATTCATCCGAAAACTGCAAAAGCTTCTTTGCCGTTTCCCTGAAAAAATTTGTTTTCTGCTCCGGGTCGGAAAAATCAAACTCCGACCTAAGCACGTCAATCTCAAAATAAAAGCTGTTGCGCGCTGTCTGAACCCGTTTTTCATACTCCTCTGCCCCCAGCGCCTGAATAAACTCGTCCGGGTCCTTATACGGTTTCATATCAACCACTTTCGCGGACAGCCCCGCCGCACGCAGAATCGGAATCGCGCGCAGTGCCGCTTTCTGCCCCGCTCCGTCGCTGTCATAAGTGATATATACTTCTTTTACATACCTTGCAATCAAATTCGCCTGAAGTCCCGTAAATGCCGTACCAAGCGATGCAACCGCGTTGGTAAAGCCCGCCTGATGCAGTGAAATCACATCCATATAGCCTTCACAAAGTAAAAAATAGCTTTTCCTCGACTGTCTGGCGTAATTCAGTGCGTATAAATTCCGGCTCTTATCAAAAATCATTGTTTCCGGAGAATTCAGGTACTTCGGTTCCCCATCCCCCATTACTCTGCCTCCGAAACCGATTACTTTACTGTTTCCGTCCATAATCGGAAACATGGCGCGATTCCAGAACTTATCATAAACCCCCTTCTTTTCGTCAAACGTAAACAGTCCGCTGTCCCTTAAAATTTCATCCTCATATCCTTGTGATTTTAAATAACGGTACAGTTCCCTGCCGCTTTTATCGGAATATCCCAGCCCGAACCGGGTAATTATCTCATCCGAAAGTCCTCGTTTTTTAAAATAAGCATATGCCGCTTTTCCGATATCACCCTTTAACCGGACATAATAAAATTTTGCCGCCTCTTTGTTAATCTCAAACAGACGCATCCTGCGGTCCGCACGTTTTTTCGCTTCCGGCGTGGCTTCCTCCTCCGGAAGTTTGATTCCCGCACGCTCCGCAAGCTGCCGGATTGCTTCCGGGAACGTAAAATTCTCGTATTCCATCAAAAACGTAAATACGTTGCCGCCAACGCCGCAGCCGAAACAGTGGTACATCTGTCTGGAGCCGCTCACGGAAAAACTCGGCGTTTTTTCCCCATGAAACGGACAAAGTCCCATATAGTTCGCGCCTTTTTTCTGAAGCTTTACATAAGAACCGATGACATCTACAATGTCATTGCCCGCTCTTACCTCCTCAACCACTTCGTCTGAATAATACATGCCTGTTTCTCCTAGCTTGTCCTGTTTTACATCCTAATAATCCTAATACACATCCCATGCGCTCGGTATCATAATTTCCGTGTATTTTACGGTTGCGTAACGGTCCGTCATGCCCGCAATATAGTCGCACACCACGCGGGATACAGGCTCGCCCTGGTGTGAAATCATAGAAAGATACTCCTCCGGCAAAAGCTCTGTATGCTTCATATAATATTCATATAACTGCTCTATCATCTTTTCCGCTTTGGCTTCCTGTCCTTTTGCCGTCGGATTTGTATATACGCTTTTAAACATATACTGACGAAGCCGTAACATTGCCTGCTCGACTTCCGGCGACATACGGATATCGCCTTTTTCTTCGCTGTTAATAATAATATCGTGAATTAAAGTATTCAGCCGCTCCCGCGGGGAATGTCCCAAAATGTCGGTATACTCCCTCGGAATCTCGTTTTCTTTGATAATATGCCCGCGGATAGCGTCATCAATATCATGGTTAATATATGCGATTTTATCCGAAAGCCGTACAATTTTCCCCTCCATTGTGGACGGTTTTCCCTTGGTCTGATGGTTTAAAATACCGTCCCGTACTTCTTTCGTCAGGTTCAATCCTTTTCCGTGTTTTTCCAAGCGTTCCACTACCCGGATGCTCTGCTCATGGTGCTCAAAACCTCCCTCGCAGACCCGGTTTAAGGCACGTTCCCCCGCATGTCCGAACGGAGTATGTCCCAAGTCATGTCCCAGCGCGATTGCCTCCGTCAGGTCTTCGTTCAGACGCAGTGCTTTCGCAATCGTCCGCGCGTTCTGCGACACCTCTAGGGTGTGTGTCAGACGTGTACGGTAATGATCTCCTTCCGGTGCCAGAAACACCTGCGTTTTTCCTTTCAGCCGCCGGAATGCCTTGGAATGCAGAATACGATCCCGGTCTCTTTGATAGTCCGGCCGAATGTCGCACTTTTCCTCCGGCACATCCCTGCCCATCGTCTCGTCACTGAACGCCGCTTTTGGGCTCAGATACTCATGTTCTCTTTGCTCCAGCTTTTCACGGATTGTCATTGTATTCTCCTCTTTTTGTTTTCCGCAGCGTTTTTTGCCGCAATACTTATTTTACCCCTACATATATATTAATACGACAAAAAAAAGGGAATCCCTTTTTAAAACAAAAGAAATTCCCGATTTTTTTTGAATTATTTGCTCTTTTAGGACTAATTTCCTATTCCTCTGTTGTTTTTACATCGTTACCGTTACCTTTTTCAGATGCCAGATATCCTTTACATATTCTTCAATGGTACGGTCAGAGGAGAACTTTCCGCAGCAGGCCACGTTTAAGATTGCGGACCTTGCCCACGCCGCACGGTCACGGTACTTTGCTTCTACCTTCTTTTGCGCTTCCTCATAGGAACGGAAGTCTTTCAGAATAAAGTACTGATCCTCATCCAACAGAGAAGTGTACAGTTCGCGGAACAATCCCGTATTGGAAGCGGAATAAGTTCCGTCTGTCAGGCGGTCAACAACACGGCGGATTTCCGCATCCTGTTCGTAAATATCTCTCGGACGATAGTTTTTATTTTTCTCATAAGCGATAACTTCATCCGCGCTCATACCGAAGATTACGGCATTCTCCCTGCCGACTTCCTCCACGATTTCCACATTTGCCCCGTCCATCGTTCCCAGCGTAATTGCGCCGTTCAGCATAAACTTCATATTGCCGGTACCGGATGCTTCCTTACTTGCCGTGGAAATCTGCTCCGAAACATCGGATGCCGCAAAAATCCATTCCGCATTGGATACCCGGTAGTTTTCAATGAAGACTACCTTGATTCTTCCCGCTACCAGCGGATCGTTATTTACTATATCGCCGACGCTGTTAATGAGCTTGATAATCGCCTTTGCCCTGCGGTATCCGGCCGATGCCTTTGCACCGAATATAAACGTGCGCGGATAGAACTCCATCATCGGGTTTTCCTTGATTTTCTCATACAGGTGCATAATATGCAGAATATTCAAAAGCTGACGCTTATACTCGTGCAGACGCTTTACCTGTACGTCAAAAATGGAATTCGGGTCAACGTCAATTCCGTTATGTTCCTTGATATACTTTGTCAGACGGAGTTTGTTCTGGTACTTAATCTTCATAAACTCCTCCTGCGCCTTTGCACTATCCGCATACGGCACAAGCCCCTTTAACACCGGCAGGTCCACAATCCAGCCGCTGCCGACTTTTTCGGTCACCCATTCCGCGAGAAGCGGGTTGCCGTGCAGCAGGAAACGGCGCTGGGTAATACCGTTGGTCTTATTGGAGAACTTCTCCGGCCACAGTTCATAAAAATCTTTTAACTGCTCTTTCTTTAAGATTTCCGTATGCAGCGCCGCAACACCGTTTACGGAGAAGCCGCCTGCAATGGCAAGGTTTGCCATGCGTACCTGTCCGTCATACAAAACCGCCATATTCTTAATCTTATCCGCGTTACCCGGATACTTCTCTCTTAACATATTCTCAAACTGGCGGTTGATTTCCTCAACAATCTGGTACACACGCGGAAGCAGTGTCTTAAAGAGAGAAATCGGCCACTTTTCCAAAGCCTCCGCCATAATGGTATGATTTGTGTAAGCGCAGCACTTTGTTACAATTTCCCACGCTTCGCCCCAATCCAAGAAATATTCATCCAACAGAATACGCATAAGTTCGGCCACCGTCACCGTCGGGTGGGTATCGTTTAACTGGAAGCAGACTTTCTCCGGAAGCCCGTGAATATCTGTGTGATTCTTCATATATTTCGCAACGGCGCTCTGAATACTTGCGGATACAAAGAAATACTGCTGCTTTAAGCGCAATTCCTTTCCCGCCATATGGTTATCGTTCGGATACAATACCTCGCAGATGGTTCTCGCAAGGTTCTCCTGCTCCACTGCCTTTTGATAATCACCTTTATCAAACGAATCCAGATTAAATGTATTGATTGCTTCCGCGTCCCAGATACGAAGAGTATTTACTATGTTATTTCCGTAACCTACAACCGGTAAATCATAAGGCACCGCACTGACGGACTGGTAGTTCTCCTGCACGAAACGGTCACGTCCGGTCACTTCATCCCGCACCAGCTTTACATAACCGCCGAACTTTACTTCCACCGCGTACTCGGCACGCTTAATTTCAAACGGATTGCCGTTCTTTAACCAGTTATCCGGCACTTCCACCTGATACCCGTTTTCAATCTTCTGTTCAAACATACCGTATTTATAACGGATACCGCATCCGTAGGACGGGTAACCGAGCGTAGAAAGGGAATCCAAAAAACACGCCGCCAGACGGCCGAGTCCGCCGTTTCCGAGCGCCGCATCCGGCTCCATGTCTTCAATCGCGTCCGGATCTATTCCAAGCTCCTCCAAGGCTTCCCTGATTTCCTTGTATGCCTTTAAGTTAATCATACAGTTGCCTAATGCGCGTCCCATCAAAAATTCCATCGAAAGATAATACACAATCTTCGCGTCCTGTTTCTCGTACTGCTTGTGGGTCTCCATCCACATATCCACAATATACTCTTTTACCGCGAAAGCAACCGCCTGAAACAGCTGTACGCGGGTCGCGTCCTCAATCCCCCTGCGAAACAGCGCCTTTAAATTGTTTGTAACTTCTTTTTTAAACTCTTCCTTACGAAATTCCATATATCCGGCCTCCGTTCATTTTTAGTCTGCCAAATATCTCGGCATAGCATTCCCCTGAATGGGACAATATCCCCAACACATTTCATATAGTATACCGCAACTTCAAAAAAAATACAACACTTCCAAAAACTTCTTTTTTTATAAAACTTTCGTCAAATTTCGACTTAAGACAACAGCGGGCAAAGCAGAATCGGCAGCAGAATCGCCGGCACAAAATTCATTACTTTTAATTTCGTAATCCCTAACATATTCAGTGCCAGTCCGATAATAATAACATTTCCCGCACAATTCATTTCCGCAATAACCGGGTCCGTCAGAAACGGCTTTAAAAACTGCGCGAGCAGTGTAATACTGCCCTGATATACCAGCACGAAACCGGAAGACAGCAAAACCCCCGCGCCCAGCCAAGATGCGAAAATAATCGCCGCCGTAAAGTCCAGCATGGACTTTGCAAACAAAGTTTCATGCTGCCCCAAAAGACCGCTTTGTAAGGAGCCGACAATCGCCATTGCTCCGACACAGAATAGAAGACTCGCGGTAACAAAGCCTTCTGCCAGCGATACTTTCTTCGTTTCACCGTTCTTGCTTTTCTGAAACTTACTCTCCAAAAACTTTCCGAACCGGTTTATTTTGTCGTCTAAATCCAGTCCTTCGCCGATTAATGTTCCCAAAACCATGGAAAGAATCAATACCAGCGTATTTTCGCCTGCCAGACATCCGCTGATTCCGATATAAAGCGTACAAAGCCCCAGCGCTTTCATCAACGTCTCCGACAGTTTCTTCGGAAGCCCTTTTTTCAGCAGAAGCCCGATTCCGCCGCCTGCCAGAACCGCTGCCACATTTACCAAAGTTCCTAACATAGTATCCTCCGAAAACGGAGCCGCCCCGCAAAACACTCCGCAAAGCGGCTCCGCAGGTTTAGTTCTTCTTTACGGCAATCGTTACCTTTTCACCGTTTAATTCCCATTCCTTCGCATAACCGTCCGTGCCTTCGTATACCACCGTATCCGCAAGCACCACCGGCTTAATCTCGGCTTCGTTCTTCGCAAAAAGCTCCGCCAATTTCTCATTTCCGCTCACAAAAAGCGTGATATGGTCCATTACCTCAAAACCGGCTTCCTTACGCATGGTCTGTACCTTGGAAATCAGCTCCCTGACATAACCTTCCGCAACCAGCTCCGGCGTCAGGTTGGTATCCAGCACAACCGTTACGCCGCCGTCTTCTTCGGATACATAGCCCTCTTTCTGTGCGGACTCAATAAGCAGGTCGTCCGGCGCCAGTTCTTCCAAAGCGCCCGCCACGGTCACGGTAAGCTTTCCGGCGGTATTTAACTCCTCCATCGCTTTACTGCCGTCCAAACCGGAAAGTACGGTACGCAGCTCATTCAAACGGCTTCCGAAACGCTTGCCGAGCGTCTTTAACTGCGGCTTGAACGTATAGGAAGTAAACTCACGCACATCGCTTGTAAATATAAGCTCCTTTACATTTAACTCATCCGCAATAATCTCATGGAAGAATGTGGAAAGCCCGCCTTCTTCGCTCTTTACATACATGGTTCCGATCGGCTGGCGCTGCTTGATGTTCGCGGTATTTCTCGCCGCACGCCCCAATACAACAATATGCAGCACGCGCTCCATGTTCTCCTCTAAATCCTTGTCAATCAGGGAACGGTTTACCTCCGGAAAATCACAAAGATGTACGCTCTCCGGCGCGTTCTTATCAATGCTGCATACAAGGTTGCGGTAAATCTCCTCCGACATAAACGGAATCATCGGTGCGGCTGTCTTGGCGATAGTTACAAGCGCGGTGTATAAAGTCATGTAAGCGTTAATCTTATCCTGCTCCATTCCCTTTGCCCAGAAACGCTCTCTGCCGCGGCGCACATACCAGTTGCTCATCTCGTCCACGAACTCCTGTAAAGCTCTTGCCGCTTCCGGAATACGATAATTTTCAAGGTTATCGTCTACCGCGTCCACCACGCTGTTTAACTTGGAAAGCAGCCAGCGGTCCATTACGGAGAGCTTATCATAGTCCAGCGTATACTTGGTCGCATCAAACTCGTCAATATTGGCATACAATACAAAGAACGCGTATGTGTTCCAAAGCGTACCCATAAACTTTCTCTGTCCTTCGATTACCGCCTTGTCGTGGAAACGGTTTGGCAGCCACGGTGCGGAGTTAATATAGAAATACCAGCGGATTGCGTCGGCTCCGAACTTCTCTAACGCCTCAAACGGGTCAACCGCATTTCCTTTCGTCTTACTCATCTTCTGGCCGTTTTCATCCTGCACATGTCCCAAAACGATAACATTTTCGTACGGAGAGCAGTTAAACAACAGGGTAGACTCCGCAAGCAGGGAATGGAACCATCCTCTGGTCTGGTCCACCGCTTCGGAAATAAACTGCGCCGGAAACTGCTGTTCAAACAATTCCTTATTTTCAAACGGATAGTGGTGCTGCGCAAACGGCATCGCGCCGGAGTCAAACCAGCAGTCCAAAACTTCCGGAACACGGTTCATCTTCCCGCCGCACTCAGGACAGGTAAGCGTAATCTCGTCAATATACGGGCGGTGGAACTCTACGGTCTTTGCTTCTTCCATACCGCTCATCTTGTATAATTCCTCACGGCTGCCCACACAATGCTGGTGTCCGCACGCACATTCCCAGATATTAAGCGGAGTACCCCAGTAACGGTTACGGGAAATCGCCCAGTCCTGAATGTTTTCCAGCCAGTTGCCAAAACGTCCCTTTCCGATGGAATCCGGAATCCAGTTAATCGTATTGTTGTTGCGGATTAAGTCGTCTTTTACCGCGGTCTCACGAATATACCACGACTCTCTTGCATAATAAATAAGCGGCGTATCACATCTCCAGCAATGCGGATAACTGTGCTCAAACTTAGGCGCGTCAAACAAAAGTCCCTTTTTATCCAAATCCGTAAGCACCATCGGGTCCGCTTTCTTTACAAATACACCGGCATAAGGAGTTTCTTCGGTCATTTCACCTTTGCCGTCTACCAGCTGCACGAAAGGCAGGTCATACTCTCTGCCGACCCTCGCGTCGTCCTCACCGAACGCAGGCGCAATGTGTACCACGCCGGTACCGTCGGTCAAAGTAACATAGGTGTCGCATACCACATAGTGTGCCTTCTTCTCCTGCTTCTTACAGATATCAATCGCACAGTCAAACAGCGGTTCATATTCTTTATACTCCAAATCCTTGCCGACATAGGTTTCCAATACGGTATACGCAGGTTTTGCCGCCGCAGTATTCTCCGAATCCGCCTTTTCGGCAAGTTTTCCGAGTACGGTATCCAAAAGCGCCTCCGCCATATAATAGGTATATCCGTCCGCCGCCGCGACTTTTGCGTAACGCTCGTTCGGGTTTACGCAGAGAGCCACGTTGCTCGGCAGCGTCCACGGGGTCGTCGTCCATGCCAAAATATACGCATCCTCTCCGACTACCTTAAAACGGGCAATCGCGGAACGCTCCTTAATATCCTTATAACCCTGCGCAACCTCCGCGCTGGAAAGCGGCGTACCACAGCGCGGACAGTACGGCACAATCTTAAAGCCTTTATACAAAAGGCCTTTATCCCAAATCCGGCGGAGCGCCCACCACTCGGACTCAATATAATCGTCATGGTAAGTGACATACGGATCATTCATATCCGCCCAGAAACCGACGGTGCCGGAAAAATCCTCCCACATGCCCTTGTACTTCCAGACGCTTTCCTTACATTTATCAATAAACGGCTCTAATCCAAACTTCTCAATCTGTTCCTTGCCGTCCAGCCCCAAAAGCTTTTCCACCTCAATCTCAACCGGAAGGCCGTGGGTATCCCAGCCCGCCTTACGCGGCACCATATAACCTTTCATGGTGCGGTAACGCGGAATCATATCTTTAATAACGCGGGTCAGAACGTGTCCGATGTGCGGCTTGCCGTTCGCCGTCGGCGGTCCGTCATAAAACGTATACGTTTTTCCCTGCTTTCTTGCTTCAATGCTCTTTTCGAAAATCTTCTCGTCCTTCCAGAACTTCTCGACTTTCTTTTCTCTCTCCACAAACTTCATGTCCGTATCGACTTTGTTGTAAAGCATAATGTTCCTCCTTTTTTCCTGTGAGAATAAAGAGTTCCGCTTGCGGAACTTTCACGCCGGGCGCGGCTGCATTTCCTTATGACAAAAAACTCCCCGTCCAAAATAGGACGAGGAGTTTAATCTCGTTATACCACCTATTCCGTACTCCGGCGTACCGTTCATACTTTCTTTCTGTAACGGGAAAGCCCCGGCCCGGTCTACTTGCTCCTGTGTTCGACCTGCAACTCAAAAGTGATTTTCCATGCATCCGCTACTCGCATCCGGCTTCCACTGTCCCGGACTCGCTGTGCCTTTCGGCAGATGTGTACTCTCTTTCTCAACGTCTTTTCGTTAATCAATTATCTTATAGTATAAGAGCGGTTTTTTAAAATGTCAAGCAGATTTTATTCACTTTCCCTTGAGTTTCCGCATTTTGTATACTTTCTATATTCCGTAGATTGCAAACTGCGGAATTTTTTAAAGCAATTAAAATCCACTGGACTTATTTCTTATAATATATTATTATATTATGATAGTAAATAAAAACATACGGAGGATGTCCCCATGACAGAGCAGAATCTGACCCTGCTGACCGATTTTTACGAAATTACCATGATGCAGGGCTATTATAAAAACAAAAACAATGATATCGTTGTGTTTGACGCTTTTTACAGAAGCAATCCGTCCGACGGCGGCTACGCGGTATGCGCGGGGCTTGACCAGGTGATTGACTATATCAAAAATCTTCATTTTGACGCGGATGACATCGAATATCTGCGCGGGTTGAACGTATTTGACGAGGATTTTCTTGATTACCTCGCGGATTTCCGTTTTTCCGGCAGCATTTACGCAATTCCGGAAGGCAGCGTTGTCTTTCCTAAGGAGCCTCTTGTTAAAGTTATCGCTCCGATTATGGAAGCACAGTTAATTGAAACCGCAATTCTTACGATGGTAAACCATCAGAGTCTCATTGCAACCAAAGCGTCCCGCGTGTGCTATGCGGCGCGCGGCGCGGGTGTGATGGAGTTCGGTCTGCGCAGGGCGCAGGGGCCGGATGCCGGTACTTACGGCGCGAGGGCCGCGGTTATCGGCGGCTGCATCGGCACAAGCAACGTACTCGCGGCAAAAATGTTCCAAATGCCGGCACTCGGCACCCACGCCCACAGCTGGATTATGAGTTTTGACGACGAATTAACCGCATTCCGCAAATACGCCGAACTTTATCCACAAAACGCAACTCTGCTTGTGGATACTTACGATACCCTTCGTTCAGGCGTTCCGAATGCCATCAAAGTATTTACCGAACTGCGCGACGCAGGAAAGATGCCGGCACGTTACGGAATCCGTCTTGACAGCGGCGACCTTGCTTATCTCTCCAAAAAGGCGAGAAAGATGTTGGACGAGGCAGGTTTTCCGGACGCTTCCATCTGCGCTTCCAGTGATTTGGATGAATACCTGATTGAGTCCTTAAACTCCCAGGGTGCGGCAATCAACTCCTGGGGCGTAGGCACAAACCTGATTACATCAAAAGACTGTCCGGCATTCGGCGGTGTTTATAAGCTGGCCGCGGTGCAAAAGGACGGCGAATTTTTACCGAAAATCAAGCTCTCCGAGAATCCGGCAAAAATCACGAATCCGGGCAATAAAACCGTATTTCGTATTTACGATAAAGAAACCGGAAAAATTAAAGCGGACTTAATCGCTTTTGCGGACGAAGTCATTGACCCGTCCAAACCGCTCCTGCTGTTCGACCCGAACGCAACATGGAAGCAGACCTTACTGGAACCGGACACCTATACGGTACGGGAACTTTTAGTTCCTGTTTTTATCGACGGCGAATGCGTATACAATTCCCCGTCCGTTATGGAAATCCGCGACTACTGTGCAAAGGAATTAAACACCCTTTGGGACGAAACCAAGCGTTTTGTCAATCCGCAGGAAGTTTATATTGACCTTTCCGAACGTCTTTACAAAACAAAGCAGGAATTGCTGGATACCGTACACAAGAAAAACAAACGGCATTAGTCCGTTAAGCGGGCTGTTTGTATTTACAATGAAGCAGCCGTTTTCCATCAGTTATCAGAAAGAGGGATTTTAATTTTATGAACTATGTTCCGCGTTCTTTTGCGATACGGCTTTTGGCGGCCGTCATAGGCTCCGCCTTCCTTTTAGGCGGCTGTCACCGTGAGACAGGGCAGCCCGGCAGCAGCGAAAATACTCCGACGCCGGAAACGACGTCCGGCCCTGTCGGTTCTCTGATCTCTCCGGAGCCGACTGCCGCCTTAACACCGACAGAAATCCCGCCGGAGCCGACCGTTACCGCGACACCGGCTCCTATCGCGGTCAATACCGATACTTCCACGGTTACGTTTCTTGTCAACAGGGAGTATCCGCTGCCGGAAGATTTTGTGCCGGAAAACCTGACGACTCCTGACATACTGTTTCCGTTTGCCGACACAAACATCGACAAGGCAAAAATGACGCCGGAAGCGGGAGAAGCGCTTGCACTGCTGTTTGATGCGGCTTACGACGAAGCCGGACTTATACTGTACGGCGTTTCCGCATATCGTTCGTACACCCGCCAATATACTATTTATGCAACCAACCTCGCGCTCTACGGTACGGCGCACGCGAACCGCTACTCCGCAGCACCGGGCAGAAGCGAACACCAGACGGGACTTGTCATGGACATTTCCTGCGCTTCGGAGGGTTTCCAGCTGGAAGAAACCTTTGCCGATACGCCGGAAGGCATCTGGGTCGCCGAAAATGCGCACCGGTTCGGATTTATTCTGCGTTATCCGAAAGAAAAAGAACACATCACCGGTTACAATTACGAACCGTGGCACCTCCGTTATGTCGGAACCGAACTTGCCGCCCTGCTTTATGAAACCGGTCTTACTCTGGATGAATATTACGGCGTGTCTTCCGTATTGACTTCGGAATACCTTGACATAACGCCGCTCATCGATACAACCGCTGAGAGTTACCTTTCCATTTACGCGCAGTACCATTGAGAATAAGGAGGTATTTATGCGAACAATTTTAGCCGCACTTGTTATTTCCCTGTTTTTTATTCTCTTTTTCCCTGTCTGCCTGCTGCTTTTGCTGCTGCGGAAGTTTAACAGGCGGCTTTCCAGCCGGATTTCCCAGTTCATTGTACGAAATGCTTTCCGTTCCATTATGTTTCCGGGAGGCATGAAACGTATTGTCGTGGGACTGGAAAACATTCCGAAAGATACGCCGGTTTTATATGCCGCCAACCACAAAAGTATGCTGGACGCGGCACTGGGCTATATTACCCTGCCGAACCTGACCGGTTTTGTCGCCAAAAAAGAGATTGCAAAAATACCGTTTCTGCGTCTTTGGATGAAAAACGTCAACTGCCTGTTTCTTGACCGTTCCGACCTGCGCGCCGGAATGAAAGTAATTTTAACGTGTACGGATTACATTAACGACGGCTACTCCATATTCATCGCGCCCGAAGGCACCAGAAGCCATGACAAAGAGCCGCTTCCGTTTAAAGACGGCAGCTTAAAACCGGCACAGAAAACCGGCTGTCCGATTGTTCCGGTTGCCATCACCGGAACGGACGAACTGTTTGAAAACCACCTTCCGTGGCTGCGCCGCACCAAAGTCGTCATTGAATACGGCAAGCCGATTTACTTAAACGAACTTCCCTTGGAGGTGCAGAAGCATCCGGGCGCTTATGTAAGAAAAGCCGTCATGGAAATGCTGGCGGGACACGAAGCGTTGCGTATGCAAAAATAAAATTCTTGGGTTTTTGCCTTTTGTAGTTGCTTTAAAAAATTCCGCAGATTGCACGCTGTCTTATTTTTGCATTTGTCCGAAGGACCGCGTTTTTAGCGAAACCGGAATCACCTC
>JAFLSZ010000056.1 GCA_022510665.1 Lachnospiraceae bacterium | reverse complement strand
CGCTAAACGTAAGTCCTTCGGACAAATACAAAAATCAGACAGCGTGCAATCTGCGAAACTTTTTAAAGTGACTGAAAAAATACGGAAAAAATGCGAAACCTCAAGGATTTTTCGAAACTCCAAGTACAACCTACGGTTGATGCAATACCGATATCAACCGTTGTTTGCTTTTTGAAAAACCTCCGGTATAGTTAAAGTAAAAAAGGAGGCAGTTTTATGAGTCTGGATTTATTTAAAGAGCGGCTTGGAAATGCCAGAAGAGAAGCGGGAATGACGCAGGCAGAACCGGCAAGAAGGCTTGGAGTGACGGCACAGGCGGTATCCAAGCGGGAGCGCGGAAATACCTATCCGGATATTGAATTGTTGGACGGAATTTTCAAAGTGCTGGATTGTTCGCCGGATTATTTGTTTCAGTATGAAAAAGGGGCGAAGTCTTTTGCAGGACAGGACAGTTTGGAGAGGCGCGCGGAATTGGAAAGGCTGATGCTAAAGGACAGCGTCGCACTTTGGTTCGGTTACGGTCTGGTGGAGATGTTTTTGGAGGAACAAAAAAATAAATTTGTGTCCGTTCATAAAATGCGCAGAGAAATGGCAGAAAAATACGGTTTTTGCGTTCCGGTAATACGGTTTGGAGACAGTTTGTCGTGTGCGCCGCAGGAATACAAAATTTTCATTTACGGCAGAGAAGCGGCTTCCGGTACGGTGTATCCGTCAAAGCGTTTTGCTGTCAATAAAAAAGCGGAAAAAGAAGGGGATATTGAGGTGATTGAACCGGCGTGGAACCTGCCCGGTATCTGGACGGACGCTGCCGAATCCGAAAATGCCTGTGACGCGATGCGGTTTATTATGATTCATTTAGAGAAGTGTATTATGGAGAATCTTCCGTCTCTTTTTCATTGTCAGATGGTAGCGGACATGGTGGAAAACGTGGAGAGAAAATACCCGAAAGTGGTGCAGGGTGTTGTTCCGGAACGGGTTTCGCTCTCCTTTTTAAAACAGGTTTTGTTAATACTGCTCTGCAAAAAACATTACGCGGTGAATCATATGATTCGGATTATTGAGGTATTGGACGAGCGGCCGACGGTAAAAAAAGCAGCCGAGTGTGTCGCGGCTGCTTTGGGTGAAGCGTATTCGTTCAGTCTTTAAAAATCTGCCTTGTAAAGTGATAGAGTCCGTTTTTCCAAACGGTAAAATCATGACCGCCCGGCATCGTATAATAGAGATGCGGAATACCGTTTTTGGTTAAGGTTTCTTCATAATATGCGGCAATCCCGTGTACGACGTCGTCCTGCTCGCCGTTGCAGATCATAATGAGGTACGGAAGCGGGGCGCCTTTCGGAATGGTAAACTCTTCCTCCGAAAACTGTCCCGGATAATTCAGAGCAGGCGTAGGTAAGAGCCCCGGCGCCGGACTGAATGCGCCGATATAGCCAAACGTATCCGGCATGGAAAAGCCGATAAAAAGCGATTCGCGCCCGCCCATGGAGAGACCCGCGATGGCGGTATTTTCCCGGCCGGTTTTTATGGAGTAATGCGCCGCGATATACGGCATCAAATCGTTTGTTAAGTCGTTGATAAAGTTATCAAAAGCCGCGATATTGGCCGGGGAGATAACTTCTGCCGGAATGCGGTCATCCGCCGCGGCGCGTACATTCGGAATGACAACAATCATCTCCGGTGCGTTTCCTTCGGCAACGAGATTGCCGATAATTTCTGCCGGGGTGCCGTAAAGCCATTCTTTGTGGTCGCCGCCGATTCCGTGCAGGAGATAGAGTACCGGATAGGTTTTTTCGCTCGTATAACCGGGCGGCAGCAACAGGGTAAACAGCCGGTCTGTTCCGGTGGTTTTTGAAGGGTAGGTAATGGTTTCACAGCTCCATTGCTGCGTAGCCGGAGTTGCACTGTCAAAATTTTGCGGTGTCTGGTAATTCATTCGGATACCTCCTTATTTAATGATAAAAATGATAGAAATACAATGTCATTTAATTTAGAAATAAATATATATGATTCAATCATTAAAGAACAACAGTTATTTACCTATTTTTTCTTTGATTTTTGAAGAAATTTCTTCCGTAATGACTATCTCAGATAACCAGTTATCAAAATCTCTATGAATTTGAGACAAACTTTTTCCGAAAATTTTATCTGCACTTTGCAGATATTCTTGGCAGCAATAGAATTGCAGATATTTTTCTGCTCCGTATGTTTGAAACATAAATTCTGTCCATGCACCTGCAATAGGATATACTTTCCCGCATTCTAACTCATAAAAATCATCTTCGTCGCAGCCAATAATATCACTTGTCAGATATAATTCCCCTATATTTTTATAATATTTTGTCCATGCTTTATTTTCTATGCCCCACCATTTTCCATCCATGAACATTGCCAGTCCTTCGCATAAAAAGGCGGAATCGGGTTCACAAAGCTGAGCCGATATAACATGTGTATCTTCGTGTTCTCCGATACACTTGATGTTTTCTTCATATACAGCGTGTATAGAATACGGTTCTATAATAAACTCATCATCCTGTTCTCCGCTCAACGATACAATTCTGCCTATGTCTTTGCCCTCAGTATTCGTAACGGACAAGCCGTTACATGGAATTCCGTCAAAAAAAATATCCCCAATCAATTGCGGTGAATTATAAAGCCAATATCCTATTTTTCTTTGATATGTAATACCTAAACAATCACATATTTTATTATAACACTGTTCCTGATATTTTGCTATTTCAATGATATCACGTTCTGCCAAACTATTTTCTAAAAAGTGGAAGATATAATGTTCAGTTTCATATGTGACGATCATTTTAGTTTCATCCCTTTTATCACGGCATACCTTTACATAAGTACCGACAAATTTTATCAGATTATTTTTAAAAACTTACTTTAAAAATAATCTAAATTAAATAACATTGAGTAGAGATATTAATTAGTAATCTAATAAATAAAGGATAGCATACACGGGATGCTTTGTCAAGCGGAACTTCGTCGGGCAAAGCATCTCCTGCGCGTAGGCAGAAACGACTTGACAGTAGGAGGAAACACGCTATAATAAATAATAGTAGCAGAAGTTGCCGATTCGTCCCCTGACCGGGCAGAATGTTTATGTTTTATAAATATATGAACATGACCGGAACGCAGGATATATTTGTAATTAGGAGGGAATGATGGGAAAACGATTGCATGCGGCTTTAATTGAAACATCTGCGGCACATGAAAAAAGCAGTTGGGCGGAGTTTCGAAAGCTGAATCTGTCTCCGGGGCAGCCTAAGGTTTTGACAAGTCTCCTTTACAAAGAAGGGTATTTACAAAAGGAACTGGCGGAGTTTTGTCATGTGGAGCCTGCGACAATGGCGGTGCTGTTGGCGAATATGGAGAAAAAAGGTCTGATTCGGAAGGAGATAACGCATGTTTCCGGAGGCAAACGGGCGTATCGGGTTTATTTGACACAACTGGGGCGGCATTTGGCGGAAAAGGTGAATGCGGTTGTGTGCGAGGTGGAGGAAAGAGGCTATCGTGATTTCACCGAGGAAGAAAAGGAGCAGTTGACGGTATTGTTGGAACGTGTTACGAAAAACCTGATGTAAATTTATATGTGTTATATGCGATGTTTGAAAGATGCGGGGACGGGCAGAGAATGTAAGAAAAGAAAGAAGGAGTAATGCCATGAGAAAGATGTCTCAAAAAATAATGGCGGGCGTATGCTGTCTGACATTGTTTTGCGGTATAGCTGCGTGCGGTAGCGCAGAAAAAGAAACAATCGGAAAGAATAACGGGCCGGAGGCGACCGTAACCGAAGCGCCGACAAAGACGCCGGAAGGAGAAATGCCGACGAAAGCGCCGGAGGCGACCGCGACCACTGCGCCGACAAAGGCGCCGGAAGCAGCCGTAACCGTGGCACCGACGAAGGCACCGGAAGCAACCGTGGCACCGACGAAGGCGCCGGAACCGGAAGGTACGATTATGGAGGCGGCCGAAAAACTTGGTTTTAGCTTCGGTACGGGAGCAAGCGCTTACGGCATTCGCGACCTGACATATAGAATGATGCTAATGGATGATTTTAACAGCATTACCGCGACCAATGAAATGAAGGCCTATTCTTTGTTGGATCAGAAAGCCTCCCAGTGGAGTTCGGACGGTATGCCGGTAATGAATTACACGCAGGCGGATTCGATTGTGTCTCTGGCGGAACTTCTGGGAATCGGTGTCCGCGGACATGTGCTTGTATGGGACGCTTATATGAGCGACTGGTTTTTCCGCGAAGGATATACCAATGACGGCGCATATGTGGATTCGGAAACGATGAAGATACGTTTACAGTATTATATTGAAAAGGTAATTACGCATTTTGAGACGGAGTTTCCGGGCGTGGTTTATTGCTGGGACGTTGTAAACGAGGCGGTCGGAGACAGTCCGTCGGATTATGACGGTTCGGACGCACGCCATATCAGGACGCTGCGCAGCGGTGTGAAAAATCAGTTTTATTATATTATCGGACCTGACTATGTGGAGCTTTCTTTCCTTTACGCGAAAGATACCGTGGAAAAGCTGAAAAAGGCGGACCCGAACGTAAGCATTACCTTATTTTATAACGATTATAATACGTTTTTTCCGGAAAAGCGTGATGCAATCTGCGCTTTGGTAGAGAGTATTAACAGTTATGCAAAGGATGCAAACGGAAATTACCGTAAGCTTTGCGAGGGCGTCGGAATGCAGAGTTACATAGGCGGTTACGGCGTGCAGGAAGGCTGTATGAATCCGGAGGATATTGAGCGGATTCGGGAGGCAGTGCAGAAGTACCATAGCCTTGGAGTGGAAGTGCATGTGACGGAAATGGCGGTTCGTAACTATGATAAGGAACTGGAAGCGGAGCATGCGGAGTTTTACGGAAAGCTGTTTGAGATGTATGCGGAATTGAACTCGGAAGAAACTCTGATTACAAATATTTCTATCTGGGGACTGAATGACAATCCGTGGATGGATGAGAACAATTACAGCTATAAAATGAATGGACCTTACTGTGGTCTGTTTGACGAGGACTACAAAAAGAAAGACGCGTATTATAAGGTATTGGAGGCATTACAACAGGCAGAGTAAGCCTATTTGGAGTCTTGACAATCTGCCGAAACACGGTATAATGGTAGTTGTAGCTATTGATTAGATTTCTAATTAAATCCCTAATTAAGTGAGATTTGAAGGAACCTATCAGGCAGAAGACACAAAACAGGAAAAGGAAGTCTGAAAAGAATAAGGGAAGAATAAGGAAAGGAGCATTGTAATGAGAAAAGGAACGCGAAGAATGGCAGCGGCTATAGGCTGTCTGACGCTGCTTTTTGGCATGGCAGCATGTAAAAGTGAGGCAGGAGAAAATAAGGTAACGGAGCCCCCGGTAGCAACGGAAACCCCGGAACCGACGGCGACTCCGGAACCGACAGCAACCCCGGTGCCGACAGCGACTCCGGTACCGACAAAGGCGCCGGCGAAGATTGAAGATGAGGAGATTCCGAACGAGTATAGGAAACTCAATAAAGACTTTTTTGGAACGGTGGAATATATTGATTATCAGACCTATGATTATTTTGGGGACGGAGCGGAGTTTACAAAACACGCGTATGTATATCTGCCGCCGGAGTATGATGAAAATAAGCAGTATGATGTGCTTTATCTGATGCACGGAATCGGCGGAGATGAGAAGGAATGGGGCATACATAATACCTTTTCCACGGTAAGACTCGCGTTGGACAATCTGATTTATTACGGTGAGGCAAAGCCGTTTATCGTGGTAGTGCCAAACGGACGTTCCACGAACGGTACGCATTCGGGCGCTTTTTATCTGTTTGGTCAGGAACTTAGAAATGATTTGATACCGTACATAGACTCCCATTATGCTACCTATGCGGAGTATGACCCGGATGGATATGATTTGACCGCGGCCCGCGACCACCGCGCTATGGCGGGACTTTCCATGGGCGGTATGCAGACGATTAACATCGGCCTGTGCGAATGTCTGGATATTATGAGTTACTTCGGAGCGTTCTCGGCGGCACCGACAAGTAATTCGGCGGCAACGATAGCAGAGAAGTTAAAGGATTTTGAGGAGTATGATATCCACTATTTCTACAATATCTGCGGTTTAAGTGACGGAACGGCGCTAGCCAGCGCAAGAGGTGCAGTGACCGGCCTGGATGCCCTGACAGATAAGCTTACCGAAGGCGAGAACTTTATGTGGCAGCCTGTGAAAGGAATACATGATTTTTATGTCTGGAATTTAGGTTTTTATAACTTTGCCCAGCTTGTATTTCAGTAAGAATTTAAAGTATTTGGCATAAA
Source organism: Lachnospiraceae bacterium (assembly GCA_022510665.1). Classification (GTDB taxonomy): domain Bacteria; phylum Bacillota; class Clostridia; order Lachnospirales; family Lachnospiraceae; genus SIG307. The sequence continues at coordinate 11,397 of JAFLSZ010000056.1, read as the reverse complement.
GAAAAAGAGATATTAAAAAATATACGATAAAAACCTCCGGCAGCTGCATTGAACAGCTGCCGGAGGTTAATTTTATATTAGGAAATTGCTTTGAATTTCCTGGGATTCTTACAGGTTATGAATCTTTCTCTTTACATAGGTCGTGTGGAGAAGTTCATGTGCCTTGTGGCTTCCCGGCTCGCCGAGATAGCTCTTGTAAAGCTCCTGTACATCCGGATTTTCATGAGAGAAACGCAGCGTATTTGCCTCATCGTAATCATAAAGAGCCTTTGCGCGTACCGCACGGATATCCGTGAAGTTGCGTACCGCAGCGTCAACCTGCGGCTGGCCGCCGCCGTTTACACAGCCGCCCGGGCAGCCCATGATTTCGATGAAGTGGTAATTTGCTTCACCGTTCTTAACTTTCGTAAGAAGTTCTTTTGCGTTCTTTAAGCCGGAAGCAACGGCTACGTTTACCGTCATGCCGGCAACTTCGTAAGAAGCTTCCTTGATACCCTGCGTACCGCGTACTTCCTTAAACTCAATCGGGGAATCATTCTTTTCGCCGGTGAGCTTCCAAACCGCTGTACGGAGAGCCGCTTCCATAACACCGCCGGTTGCGCCGAAGATAACGGCAGCACCCGTACCGGAACCTAACGGAGAGTCAAAATCTTCTTCCGGAAGGTCGTTGAACACGATGCCAAGACGCTTAATGAGTCTTGCCAGCTCTCTGGTGGTAATGGAGATATCTACGTCGGCAACGCCTGCCGCATTCTGATTCTCACGGCCGATTTCAAACTTCTTCGCGGTACACGGCATTACGCTGACGGATACGATATCCTTTGCGTCAATGCCTTCCTTTTCCGCATAGTAGGTCTTTAATACCGCACCAAACATCTGCTGCGGAGACTTACAGGAAGAAAGGTTTTCGGTCATATCCGGGAAATAGTGCTCGCAGTATTTAATCCAGCCCGGAGAACAGGACGTAATAAGCGGTAATACGCCGCCGTTCTGTACACGCTCAATGAATTCATGGGACTCTTCCATGATGGTAAGGTCAGCGGAGAAGTTGGTGTCAAATACCTTCTCAAAGCCGATGCGGCGGAGTGCAGCAGCCATCTTGCCCTGTACACCGGTTCCCATCGGATAGCCGAACTCTTCACCAAGAGCCGCACGAACAGCCGGAGCCACCTGAACGAATACATGCTTTGTCGGGTCTGCAATCGCAGCTAAAACTTCATCGGTAGAATCTTTTTCATAAATAGCACCGGTCGGACATACCGCGATACACTGACCGCAGGATACACAAGCGGTATCGCCAAGGCCCATATCAAACGCGGATGCAATGTTCGTACTGAAACCACGGTCATTTGCGCCGATAACGCCAACGCCCTGTACCTTTTCACAGACAGCGGAGCATCTGCGGCAGAGAATACATTTATTGTTGTTGCGCACCATATGAGCGGCACTCTCATCCAGCTCGTAGGTGTTTACGGAACCTGTGAAAGCATCCTCACACTCTACTTTTAAGTCCTTACAGAGCTTCTGCAGTTCACAGTTGCCGCTGCGTACGCAGGAGAGACACTTTCTGTCATGGTTGGAAAGGATAAGTTCCAACGTCTTCTTTCTGGATGCTAATACCTTAGGAGTATTTGTAAATACTTCCATACCCTCGTTTACCGGGTATACACAGGAAGCCACAAGACTTCTTGCGCCTTTTACCTCTACCACACAAATACGGCAGGCGCCGATTTCGTTAATATCCTTTAAATAGCACAGCGTCGGAATCTCGATGTGAGCGATTCTTGCTGCCTCTAAGATAGTAGCGCCCTTTGGTGCGGTAACGGTCATACCATTAATCTTTAAAGTAACGGTTTCCATGTTTTACCTCCAATTCGTTATCAAAATCGAAACATTGCTTCGATTACTTCTTAGAAATTGCGCCAAACTTACACTTCTCGATACAAGCACCACACTTTACGCACTTATCGGTGTTGATAACGTGCGGTTCTTTCACCGTACCGGAAATAGCACTTGCCGGACACTGTCTTGCACAAAGCGTACATCCCTTACACTTATCAGGGTCGATGACGAAGGACAAGAGATCCTTACATACGCCTGCCGGACATCTCTTCTCAACAACGTGAGCGATATACTCGTCCTTAAAATAGCGTAAGGTGGAGAGTACCGGGTTTGGAGCGGTCTGTCCGAGACCACACAGGGAATTGTCCTTAATATAGTAGCAGAGTTCTTCAAGCTTATCAAGGTCTTCCAAAGTAGCCTGACCCTTGGTAATCTTGTCTAACATCTCATAGAGACGCTTTGTACCGATACGGCACGGCGTACATTTACCACAGGACTCGTCAACGGTAAATTCAAGGAAGAACTTCGCGATATCTACCATACAGTTGTCTTCGTCCATAACGATAAGTCCGCCGGAACCCATCATGGAACCGATTGCAATAAGGTTATCGTAGTCAATCGGAACATCAAAGTGTTCTGCAGGGATACATCCGCCGGACGGACCGCCGGTCTGGGCAGCTTTAAACTTCTTGCCGTTCGGGATGCCGCCGCCGATATCTTCAACAACTTCACGAAGGGTAGTACCCATCGGAATTTCCACAAGACCGGTATTCTTGATCTTACCGCCGAGCGCGAATACCTTTGTACCCTTGCTCTTTTCGGTACCCATGGAAGCAAACCAGTCGGCGCCGTTTAAGATAATCTGCGGAATGTTTGCGTAGGTTTCTACGTTATTCAAAATGGTAGGTTTTTCAAAAAGACCCTTTTCAGCCGGGAACGGAGGTCTTGGTCTCGGTTCACCGCGGTTACCTTCGATAGAGGTCATAAGTGCGGTTTCCTCACCGCATACGAACGCGCCCGCACCGAGACGAAGGTCAATATCAAAATCAAATCCGGTGTCGAAGATGTTCTTGCCGAGCAGACCGTACTCTCTGGCCTGCTTAATAGCGATGTTCAGACGGTCTACCGCAATCGGGTACTCTGCGCGGACGTAGATGTAACCCTGATTTGCACCGATGGCATAACCTGCGATTGCCATTGCTTCGAGTACAACGTGCGGGTCGCCTTCCAATACGGAACGGTCCATGAACGCACCCGGGTCACCCTCGTCGGCGTTACAGCAGACATATTTCTGGCCGCCCTTTACAAGATCCTTTGCGAGCTGCCATTTTCTTCCGGTCGGGAATCCGCCGCCGCCTCGTCCGCGGAGACCGGAATCCAGAATACACTTAATAACGTCATCCGGAGTCATCTCGGTAAGAACTTTACCAAGTGCTTCATATCCGCGGGTACCGATGTACTCTTCGATATTCTCCGGGTTAATAACACCGCAGTTACGCAGTGCGATACGATGCTGCTTTTTATAGAAATCGGTATCAATTAAAGGTTTAATGCCTTCGTTGGTAACGGTATCCTGATAAACATATTTGGTAACAATACGTCCCTTTAACAGATGCTCGGAAACGATTTCCGGAATATACTCCGGCTTTACCATGGAATAGAAGGTAGCTTCCGGATAAACAATCATAATCGGACCGAGAGCACAAAGGCCGTGACAACCGGTTTGTACAACGGAAACTTCGTCGGCAAGACCGTTTTTCGCGATTTCTTTTTTTAACAAATCGAAAATCTCGAGGCTGCCCGAGGAAGTACAACCGGTTCCGCCGCATACTAATACATGTGAACGATACATAATGCTTCTTCCTCCTTATTTATTTCGTAGCGCCGAGTGTGTACTGGGTAACTACCTGTCCACGAATCAGGTGCTGTTCTACAATTTCTTCTGCCTTCTCCGGTGTCATATGAACATAAGTAACCTTTTCCTTGCCCGGAGCAATTACCTCAACGATTGGCTCATACTGGCAAAGACCGATACAGCCGGTCTGAACAACGGCTACATCGTCAAGCTTCTTGTTCATTACCGCATCTGCAAGAGCGTTTAATACCGGTCTTGCACCGCTTGCAATACCGCAGGTTGCCATACCGACAACTACTCTTGTCTGGGTATCGGATTCGGAACGGAGGCCGACCTGGCCCTGCATTTTTTCCCGAATTGCTTTTAACTCTTGAAGAGACTTCATACTTTCCTCCAATCTGCCGTTTCACGGCATTTCAAATCTGGGTGTTACGGTTGTCCGCAAAAAATGCGGAACTATAATTTGTAAGCGTTGTCATTTGTTTCGTTATAGTTTTCTTTCAGGTAGTCCTTTATGTAGAGGGAAACCTCCGGCTCCTGAAAGGATATATCACCTAGAATCTCACGAAACTCTCTGGTGTCTAACGAAAATTCTTTTTCATTAAAGCGGAATGTATAAAGGAAATCACATTCCTGATGCATTGTAACCAAAGTATGAATGGTTCCGTTTATATCACCCAGGGGCATCCGGTCAATGTGCGAAAACGTAAATACCGCGCAGACACGGGTGCCGACTCCCGGCGTTGATGTGATTGAAAAAGAACCGTCCGTGCTTTCCGCCGCCTGTTTGAAAAACGGAACGCCCAAGCCTACCTTTCTGGTGGTACGCGTCGTGAAAAACGGATCCGTTACGGACGCAAGCTGTTCCGGCGACATGCCGCAGCCGTCGTCTTCAATTACAACGGTAAGCGTATCGGCTGCCGTCTGGACATCCACAAGAATCGTGACAAGGGATGCTTTTGCACGGGTGGAATTTTCTGCAACATCAAGGATGTTCAGTGATAATTCTGGCATCATACCGTAAGTCCTCTCCTTTCGGGCAGCGAAACCGGCAAATTATTCGTACTTTGCGAGAACGCCTGCAATTTCATCTACGGTCAGACGGCCGTAAACATCGTCGTTGATCGTCATAACCGGGGCAAGGCCGCAGGCACCGATACAACGGCAGGCGTCAAGGGAGAATTTGCCGTCCGCGGTACACTGTCCTCCCTCAATACCAAGCAGCTGCTGAAGCTTTGCGTAGATATCGCCGGAGCCCTTTACATAGCACGCAGTACCGAGACAGACGGAAATCTTGTACTTTCCCTTTGGGTACAGGGAGAACTGTGAGTAGAAGGTAGCGACTCCGTAAACCTTCTCTAACGGGATACCGCAGTTGTCCGCGATCATGGTCTGCACCTCAATCGGGAGATAACCATAGATATCCTGTGCCTTCTGTAAGATAGGCATTAAGGAACCTTTGCCGTCCTTTAACTCGGCGATGACAGCTAAAAGCTGTTCTTCCTGTTCCTTTGTTCCTTGGAACGGAACTGTTGTTTTAGAACCCATTTCTTTAACCTCCTTATAAATTAGTGTCTTCTGTAAAGAAGACAATTCGACACAATACGCGTTATCATTGTTAAAATAATAACGATATTATGCACGGCACGACAAAAAATGCGCAAAAGTTACCAAAAAATAACGCGCATTTGCGTGCGTCGTACAGTTATAAATAGTATAACATGAATTGTACAAAAATGCTATAAGAAAAGTGTAAAAAAATTAAGGACATTCTGGATAAATTGTGATATACTTTAAATTAGGTAAAATTAATACTGGAATGAAACAGGAAAGGAAGGTGAAAGTATGACAGTCTTGGATGTAAAGGAAATTCTGGGAGCGAGAGTGATAAGCGGAGAAGAATGGCTTGACAAGGAAGTACATACGGCATGCGGCTCGGATATGATGAGCGACGTTTTGGCGTTTGTAAAGGAACAGGCTGTTTTGTTGACCGGTCTTTGTAACCCTCAGGTGATTCGTACTGCGGAGATGATGGACATTGTCTGCATCGTATTTGTGCGGAACAAAAAGCCGGATGAGGAAATGATACGGCTCGCGAAGGAACGGGAAATTGTATTGCTTGCTACGGGGCATCGCATGTTTTCTGCCTGCGGGATGCTTTACGAAAAAGGATTACGGGGAGGGCGAGACTATGAGCGATACAATTAAGCTGCATTATACGGTTTCGACGGAGGATTTTACGAGAGCCGGCGAAGCGTCCGGTGACGTGAAGCGGAAGTTAAAGCAGATGGGAAGCTCTCCCGAAGTGGTACGCAAGGTGGCGATAGCCATGTACGAAGGTGAAATCAACATGGTAATCCATGCGAACGGCGGGACGATTGACGTCGAGATTACGCCGGAGGAGATTATCATGGTACTGGACGATTCGGGTCCGGGAATTTCGGATATTGAAAAAGCAATGCAGGCGGGATACTCCACGGCACCGGATCAGGTACGCGCTCTGGGTTTCGGCGCGGGCATGGGTCTTCCGAATATGAAGCAGTATTCCGACGAAATGGATATCGAGACGACAATCGGTGTCGGTACGAAAGTGACGATGAAGGTATTCCAGACCTGACGGGGTCCGGATAAGCACAGAAAAAGGGGATTTGCATGAGTGAAAAATTTTTTACATCGGTAAAGTTGGATGCAGAGCTGTGTAAAGGCTGCATTAACTGTATCAAACGCTGCCCGACCCAGGCAATCCGTGTGCGAAACGGCAAGGCAGAGATTACAAATGAATTCTGTATTGACTGCGGGGAATGTATCCGGATTTGTCCGCATCATGCCAAGCTTCCGTCCTATGACAGGCTGGAAGTGCTGGACGATTACGAATATACCGTGGCGCTTCCGGCGCCGTCTCTGTACGGTCAGTTCAATAATCTGGATGACGTGAATATTGTGTTGACCGCTTTAAAAAGGGTCGGGTTTGACGACGTATACGAGGTAAGCGGCGCGGCGGAACTGGTTTCTGAATTAAGCAGGGAGTATGTGAAAAATCATCCGGAAGCCCATCCGCTTATCAGTACGGCATGTCCTTCGGTAACACGCTTAATCCGGGTGCGTTTTCCGAACTTAATCGAACATCTTCTCCCGATTAAGCCGCCGGTGGAACTCGCGGCGGAGCTGGCACGGGCGAGGGCCGTGCAGAAAACGGGACTGCCGCCGGAAAAAATCGGTATTATTTTCCTTTCTCCGTGTCCGTCAAAGGTATCGGCCATGAAGGCGCCGCTTGGCGTGGAAAAGAGCAACATAGATGCGGTATGTGCGATAAAGGATATTTACACAAAACTTCTTCCGGAGATGAAAGCAGTGGCGGATAATCCGGAAGAATTACGGATTTCCGGAAAAATCGGCATCAGCTGGGGCACGAGCGGCGGAGAGGCGAGCGGACTTTTGACGGAAAGTTATCTGGCGGCGGACGGTATTGAAAATGTAATCCGTGTGCTGGAAGATTTGGAAGATCAGAAGCTTTCCGATTTGGAGTTTATTGAGTTAAATGCCTGCAACGGCGGCTGTGTAGGAGGGGTGCTTACGGTAGAAAATCCTTATCTTGCCATGGTAAAATTAAAGCGCCTGCGTAAGTATATGACGGTTGCCAAAAGCCATGTGGGGAATAATCTGCCGAAAGAGGATGCGTACTGGACCGAGGAAGTAACCTACGAACCGGTATTTAAACTCGGTACGAGTATGAAAGACAGTATTGCGCGTATGGCACGGGTAGAAGAACTCTGCGCCGGTTTTCCGGGGCTGGACTGCGGCTCCTGCGGGGCACCGACCTGTAAGGCGCTCGCGGAAGATATCGTGCGCGGCAAGGCAAAGGAACACGACTGTATTCATATTCTGAGAAAGTATATACATCATCTTTCCGACGAGTTTTCCAAGCTAAACGGAGAGTAGTAAAATAATAATGAGGAAAGGAACGATAAACTATGACAGTAAAAGAGTTTGCGGAGCAAAGCGGATTTCGTGTAATCAATCTGGCGGACAATGCCGGTGAAGTTCTTATTCGCCAGAGTTACTGCTGCGATTTGCTCAGTATTGCAATGACCAAAGTGCCGGAAGGTGCCGCGTGGGTAACGGTAATGAGTAACCTGAATACGCTGGCGGTAGCCTCCTTAACGGAGGCGGCGTGTGTGATTGTCGCGGAGAACGCGGCTTCGGACAGCGCGTTTGCGGAAAAGGCGAAAGAACAGGGGATTACCGTACTGCATACGGAGAAGCCTGTATTTGACGCGGCACTGGCGGTCCATCAGGCGCTGCATGCCGAGTCCGGCGTATGATTTGCATATCCATTCCTGCCTTTCCCCCTGCGGGGACGATGAGATGACACCGGCTAATATTGCGGGAATGGCGGCAGTAAAAGAGTTGGGATTAATTGCGGTTACGGATCATAACAGCTGTAAAAACTGCGGTGCGGTGCTTCGTGCCGCGGAAGAATACGGCGTGCTTGCGCTGCCCGGGATGGAGCTGACGACCAGAGAGGAAGTACACGTTGTCTGCCTGTTTGAAGAACTTGACGCGGCACTGGATTTTGATGCGTATGTGTATGAACGGCTGCCGGATATCCCGAATCAGGAGAAGATTTTTGGAAAGCAGCAGATTATGGACGAGGAGGAGACCGTCAAAGGCATTGTGGAAAAGCTTCTGATTAATGCGACGGACATCGGGTTTGACGAAGTGTTTGAACTTGTGGAATCAAGGGGCGGCGTGATGATACCGGCGCATCTGGATAAGTCCACCACGTCCCTTTTATCAAACCTCGGTTTTATTCCGCCGGACGCGAAGTTTACGACCGCGGAGGTAAAGAACCTCACAAACCTCCACCGTCTGATTAAGGAACACCCGTATCTGGAGCGGTGCCGGATTCTTTCCAATTCCGACGCCCACTATTTACAGGACATCCACGAACCGGAGCATACCCTTTATGTGAAAGAAATGACGCGAAAAGCGGTGATTCGGGAATTAAGGCAGGGAATGCCGCATACAATTTAACAAAAACAAACGGAGAAGCATAAGGTGAAGACAAAATCAGGAATCGGACGGCTTCTCCTTTTTTTGGCCGTTTTGCCGCTTGCGATAATAGCCGGGTGCAGCCAGAAAAAGGAAGAATACAAGAAAACGGGGGATGTGGAATATACCGTAGTGGAAGAAGCCGATGTACCGGCGGAGCTTATGGACATTATTAAAGAGAAGAGGAGCGGAGAGTTTAAGCTGACCTACCTTGCGGAGGACGCTCTTTACGTGGCAAAGGGATACGGGCAGCAGCCTTCCGGCGGATACAGTATCGCGGTGGATGAAATGTATATGGCGGCGGAAGGGCTCTGTATAAAAACGACGTTAATCGGACCGGCGGCGGACGAGAAGGTGACGACGGCGGTAACGTATCCGTACATCGTATTAAAACTAAAACCGATGGAAACGGAAGTGCACTTTTTGGAATAAAGCAGCGGGATAAGGCAAAAATTACAAAATAATTTTCCACTCTGATTGACAATAAATAACAAGATGTGGTATAATCATAAGCAGATAAATACTATATAAGGAATTTGTCGAATATACATAGCGGCTTGCCGCGGATAGGAGCGAAGATGAGTCAGCAAACGGAAATGAGTAGAATTGTCTACAATGTAAAACATAGCGTTGGGAGACGGGTTAAGGTTTGTGAGAACAAAGGCCGCAACAAAGTTGATGTGGTAGAAGGTGTAATTTCCGCAATATATCCGTGTATATTTACAATTAAAGTAGATACGCAGAATTTACCGGAATCCGCACAGACATTTTCATATAGTTATACGGATGTATTAACGAAAAACGTAGAACTGGTTTATGTATAAACGATAAACCGAAAGAAAAGAGCATATTTACCTCCCGGAACGCATAAGGTATAAAAGAACCTAGCTTCGGGAGGTATTTTTAATGGAAATAAAGCTGCAAAGTATTCATATGAATCGTGTAAAATGCAGAAATGCGCTTAGACTGACCGTAGATGATGATGTGAATGTGCCGGATAATAAACCGGATGTGCGGACCGTTATCTGGGAAACGGGAACGGTACGGCTGAATGAGAAAAAGCTTTCGGGCGGAAGATTGTATTTAAAAGGAACGCTGGCGTATCATATGCTTTATCTGAGCGAGGAAAAAGCCGAGCCGGTACAGAGTGTGCGCGGGGAGCTTCCTTTTGATGAGTCGATTGAAATGCCGGAGGCATGTGTGGGCGATGCGATTAGCGTCAGGGCGGAAGTAGAAGAACTGGAAATAGGAATGATTCATTCCAGAAAGTTTGCGGTACGCGCGCTGCTTGGCATTATGGTGCAGGCGGAAGAACTGCACGATGTCAGGGCCGCTGTGGAAATGGAGGAGGCTCCGGCAGTACATACAAAGACCAGAGTAATTCCGGTCACATCTATTGTTGTGGATAAAAAGGACACGGCAAGGCTGCGCGAGGAAATCTTTCTGCCGTCCGGAAAAGACGGGATTGCGAATCTTCTTTTTTGGGAACTGGAGCTTTGCAATGCGGAAGCAAGAGCCAGAGAAGGCGTTCTTGAAGCAAAAGGCGAACTTTCCATGTTTCTTCTTTGGCAGAGCGACAGAGAGGAAGGAGAACTGGAGTGTTACGAAGCGATGCTTCCGTTTAAGACCGAATTTGAAATCAGCGGGTGCCGCGAAGGGTTGATAGACGACGTTGTATTTCGGATTACAAATGAGAATGTATCCGTGAAGGCGGACGAAGACGGAGAAGACCGCCTGTTGGAAGCCGAGGCGGTGTTAGAGGCGGAAATGAAACTCTATGAGGAGAGCGAGATGGAACTGCTTTCGGATTTATATGCAACCAATTGCAGCTTAAAACCGGTATATCAGACCGAAGAATATGAAAATTTATTGCTGAAAAACGACAGCAGACTCAGGCTTGCCGAGCGCCTGCCGCTTGCGGAGGGGATGCCGGGAATTCTTCAAATCTGCCGCGGCAGTGCGGAAATTAAACCGGATGTCTGCACCAGAGAAGGGGAAAACCTGAAACTGTCGGGTGTGCTGGACGTAAGGCTCCTTTATATTTCGGAGGAAGACGACCGGCCGTTACAGTCTTACCGCACGGAAATTCCGTTTACGCATCAGATTGAGATACGGGGGCTTACGCCGGAAAGCAGCTATGATATCCGCTGTAATGTGGCGGAAGCGGTATTTGGCATGGTGCGCAACGGGGAAGCGGAAATGAAAGCGGAACTGGCGTTTTCGGTTCTTGCGATGGAAAACCGTAAAGAAGAAGTCATTGTGGATACGGAGCGTGAAGAATTTGACGAGAATCGTTTGGAAGAACTTCCGAGCATGATCGGCTATACGGTAAAAGCGGGAGAAAGTCTCTGGGATATTGCGAAACGCTACTACGCGACTCAGGAGGAAATTATAAAACTGACGGAACACAGCGGCGAGGTACGGGAAGGAGACCTGCTGTTAGTCGTAAAGGCAGTCGGAAATTAGATATAGGGAATTTTCCAAAGTTTATGGCAACCTTCAAACCGGTGAATAAGATGAACTTATCCGGTTTGAAGGTTTTTCTCTTGGGACTCCGCATTTTGTATATTTTTTTATATTCCGTGGATTGTATGATATCTTATTTTTGCATTTGTCCGAAGGAGCGCGTTTTTAGCGGAGCCGGAATC
>JAFLSZ010000055.1 GCA_022510665.1 Lachnospiraceae bacterium | reverse complement strand
GAAGATACTAACCGCTTGTAAGAAGGGGCCGCGCTTAGTGCGACAGCCCCTTTCTTTTACAACGCTTACTTTTTGTCTAAGCTGTTCATCTTCATTGCACGGACTTTTAAGGAAAGACCGAACAGGTTGATGAAGCCTTCCGCGTCGTGGTGGTCGTATAACTCTCCGGTGGTGAAAGAGGCAATGCTTTCGTTGTACAGGGAGTACGGAGAAGTTGTTCCCTGCTTAATGATGTTGCCCTTATAGAGCTTTAACTTAACTTCACCGGTCACATACTGCTGGGTGGATTCGATGAATGCCTGTAACGCCTCGCGGAGCGGGGTGAACCACTTTCCTTCGTAAACGATATCCGCGTATTTATCGGAGATTCCCTTCTTGTAAGCAAGAGTATCACGGTCTAAGATTAACTCTTCCAACTGTTCGTGTGCCGCCATTAAGATAGTTCCGCCCGGTGTTTCGTAAACGCCGCGGGACTTCATGCCGACAACGCGGTTCTCAACGATATCCACAATGCCGATACCGTGTTTTCCGCCGAGTTTATTTAAAGCGCGGAGAATATCGGAAGCTTTCATTTTCTCGCCGTTTAACGCGACCGGAGCGCCTTTTTCGAAGGTGAGGGAGACGGTTTCGCCTTCCTGCGGAGCTTTTTCCGGGGTAACGCCGAGAACTAACAGATGGTCATAGTTCGGTGCGTTTGCCGGATCTTCCAGCTCAAGACCCTCATGGCTGATATGCCAAAGGTTGCGGTCACGGCTGTAGCTGTGGCTTGCGTCAAACGGAAGCTCGATGCCGTGTGCGCGGCAGTATTCGATTTCTTCTTCACGGGAAGACATCTTCCAAGTGTCGGTGCATCTCCACGGAGCGATAATCTTTAACTCCGGAGCAAGCGCTTTGATACCAAGCTCAAAACGAACCTGGTCGTTTCCTTTGCCGGTAGCGCCGTGGCAAATCGCAACGGCTCCTTCTTTCTTTGCGATTTCAACCAGCTTTTTCGCGATGAGCGGGCGGGCCATGGAAGTACCGAGTAAGTATTTATTTTCGTATACGGCGCCTGCCTTTACGCACGGAACCGCGTACTCATCTACGAACTCATCGACAACGTCCAGTATATAAAGCTTTTCTGCGCCGGAATACTTTGCGCGTTCTTCCAGGCCGTCCAGCTCGCTTTCCTGTCCCACGTCGATGCAGCAGCAAATAACATCATAATCGTAGTTTTCCTTTAACCACGGAATAATGGCGGTTGTATCCAGACCACCGGAGTAAGCTAAAATAACTTTGTCCTTCATAATATCCTCCTTTTGTACTCTGCGTACAGATTAATTCTAACTAAGCACATGATACACGCGCTTTGCAAATAAGTCAAGAGTAAAATTAAAAAAATGGTATAAATATTCATGCGGAAGCTCAAACCGAAAAGAACTTGTATTTCCGCCTGCCCTGTCTTATAATAGAGTAGATAAAAATGCGGTTTTCCGTGTATATTTGGAAAAGAGGGAGACGGCAGGAGAATAAGAAAGGAGTTCTGTATGAAGTATCGGATTGTACTTGCGTCGGGTTCGCCGAGAAGAAAAGAGATTTTAGCGCAGATCGGCGCGGACTTTGAGGTGATAGTAAGCGACTGCGACGAAAATACCCAAAGCAGGGAGCCGGACAGGCTTGTAAAGGAGCTTTCCGAAAGAAAGGCGTCGGCGGTTGCAAAAGAGGTGTCCGGTGCGGCAGTAGTAATCGGTGCGGATACCGTAGTCTCGTTTTGCGGGGAAATTCTCGGAAAACCGAAGGATATAAAAGACGCGGAACGGATGATTGCGATGCTGGCGGGAAATACGCATCAGGTGTATACCGGTGTTTCCCTTATTATAAAAGAAGAAACGGGAGAATCGAGGACAATTACTTTCACGGAGTGTTCCGATGTGGTTATGGAGGAAATGACAAGCCGTCAGATTACGGAGTATGTGGGAACCGGAGAATCTCTTGACAAGGCGGGGGCATATGCGGTTCAGGGAATGTTTGCGCCTCATGTTAAAAGCATCAGGGGAGATTATTATAATATCGTAGGACTTCCGATAGCGGGAATTTACAGACGTTTGTATGAAATCGGCATCGATTTGAAAACGGGCGAAAAAATATTTTCATAGGGTATTGCATAATATTCAAACATGATGTATAATTATCGAACAGTATTTGAACCACAGGAGGATAAGGAATATGATTAAAGCAGGAATTATCGGTTCGACAGGCTACGCGGGACAGGAGTTGGTACGTATCCTGCTGGCGCATCCGGAGGTCCGGATTGTATGGTACGGTTCTAAAAGTTATGTGGATAAGAAATATGCGGACGTGTTCCGAAATATGTTTACCTTAGTGGAGGCTCACTGTCTTGACGACAATATCCCGGAACTGGCAAAGCAGGCGGATGTTATTTTCACGGCAACGCCGCAGGGGTTCTGTGCTTCGGTTGTAAACGACGAGGTGCTTGCGAACGCAAAAGTGATTGATTTAAGCGCGGATTTCCGTATCAAAGACGTGGCAACTTACGAAAAGTGGTACGGCATTGAGCATAAAAGTCCGCAGTATATAGAGGAAGCGGTTTACGGATTGTGCGAGATAAACAGAGAGGATATTAAAAAGGCGCGCCTTCTGGCGAACCCGGGCTGCTATACTACCTGTTCCATTCTTACGGCGTATCCGTTGGTAAAGGAAGGGCTGATAAACCCTGACACCCTGATTGTGGACGCGAAGTCCGGTACTTCCGGTGCGGGCCGTTCCGCAAAGGTAGATAATTTATTCTGTGAAGTCAACGAGAATATAAAGGCATACGGCGTAACAAACCATCGTCATACGCCGGAAATCGAGGAGCAGTTAGGTTATGCGGCAGGCAGGGAGATTTTAATTAACTTTACGCCGCACCTTGTTCCGATGAACCGCGGCATCCTTGTAACCGAGTACGCCTCCCTTACAAAGGATGTTACGGAGCAGGAACTGCGCGATATTTATCATAAGTATTATGACAAGGAATATTTTGTGCGTGTTCTGGACGCTGGCGTCTGCCCGGAAACCCGTTTTGTGGAGGGCTCGAACTTTGTGGATGTCAACATAAAGACAGACCCGAGAACGAAACGCGTTATTATGATGGGAGCCATGGATAATCTGGTAAAAGGCGCGGCAGGACAGGCGGTACAGAATATGAACCTGATGTTTGGCCTGCCGGAGCGTATGGGACTGGAACTGGTTCCGATGTTCCCGTAAGAACCAAGAAAGGAAACAGCCGTGCGAAAGCGTGCGGCGCGGTAGAGGATATGGAGCAGGACGAAAAGTTAAACGGAATTTCAATCCGCGTGATGGTGCCGGAAGATTATGACCGGGTATACCGCTTATGGTGCGGAATCAAAGGCTTCGGTATCCGAAGTATGGATGATTCGAAAGAAGGGGTTGAGAAGTTTCTTAAAAGAAACCCTGCCACAAGCGTAGTAGCGGAAGAAAACGGTGAAATCATCGGAGCTATCCTGTGCGGACATGACGGCAGACGCGGCTGTTTTTACCATGTGTGCGTGAAAGAAACCCACAGAAAGCACGGTATCGGAAAGAAGATGGCGGCTGTTGCCATGAACGCGTTACGCGAGGAAGGAATCAATAAGGTTTCTTTGATTGCGTTTAAGAGCAATCGGGGCGGAAACCGTTTCTGGCGGAAGGTTGGCTGGACGTTCCGGGACGATTTGAATTATTATGATTTTACGCTAAATGAGGAAAATATTACGAAGTTTGTGGAATAGGGACTTGTAAAATGCAGACGGAAAGGACGGATGTTATGAATATTATTGACGGGGGCGTAACAAGCGCAAAAGGATTTGCCGCGGCATATACGGCGGCGGGGATTAAGTATAAAACGGGACGAAACGACATGGCAATGCTTTACAGCAAGCTTCCGTGCCGCAGCGCGGGTACTTTTACGACCAATGTGGTGAAGGCGGCTCCGGTAAAATGGGATAAGCGCGTGGTGGAAGACGGCGGAGACGTATACGCGGTAGTTATTAACGCGGGAATTGCCAACGCCTGTACCGGCGAGGAAGGTATGCGTTACTGTAAAGAAACCGGTGAGGCGGTAAACCGTCTGCTTTCCGTTCCGGCGGAGAACGTATTGGTGGCTTCTACCGGCGTAATCGGCATGCAGCTTCCGATGGATAAGATTGCGGCGGGGGTCGGGGCAATGGTGCCGCTTTTAAAGGAAGGACGTGAAGCCGGGCATATGGCGGCAAAGGCGATTATGACTACCGACACAAAGGAGAAGGAAGCGGCGGTAACGATTGAAGTGGGCGGCACAACCGTAACGATTGGCGGTATGTGCAAGGGCTCCGGAATGATTCACCCGAATATGTGTACCATGCTCGGCTTTCTGACGACGGATGCCGCAATTTCCAAGGCGCTTTTACAGAAGGCGCTTTCCGAAACGGTCTGCGACACTTACAACATGGTTTCGGTTGACGGCGATACCTCTACGAACGACACGGTTCTGCTTTTGGCAAACGGTGCGGCGGGAAATCCGGAAATTAACGAAGAAAACGCAGAATACGAGAAGTTTAAAGAAGCTCTTTTATATGTCAATGAAACATTGGCGAAAAAAATCGCGGCAGACGGCGAGGGCGCGACAAAGCTTTTTACCACGAAGATTTTAAACGCCGCGACGAAAGAGCAGGCGGTTGTGTTCGCAAAGTCCGTAATTACGTCCAGTCTTACAAAGGCGGCTATTTTCGGCCAGGACGCGAACTGGGGGCGTATCCTCTGCGCGCTGGGGTATTCCGGGGAAAACTTTGATCCGGATGCGGTGGATTTGTATATCGAAAGCGAAAACGGAAAGTTACAGCTTGTAGCGGGAGGCTTTGCCACCGATTATTCCGAGGAGGAGGCAACGAAGATTTTGTCCGGTTCCGAGGTGACGGCGATTGCGGATATGAAACAGGGAACGGCGGCTGCAACCGCATGGGGCTGTGATTTGACGTTTGATTATGTAAAAATCAACGCGGATTACCGCAGTTAATCCGATTGAACTATGGTTTGCGGAGTACAGGCAAAAGGTGGTTTGCGCCGGAAAAAAGGAAGCGAGGAAAAGACGATGGGAATGATGGAAGAAGTTATGTCAAAGGCAAATGTGCTGATTGAGGCATTGCCGTATATTCAAAAGTTTAATGATAAGATTGTTATTGTTAAGTACGGCGGCAGTGCAATGTTAGATGAGAGGCTGCAACAGGATGTGATTAAAGACGTTGCCCTGTTAAAGTTAGTCGGAATGCAGCCGATTATCGTGCACGGCGGCGGCAAGGAAATCAGCAAATGGGTAGGACTTTTGGGAAAAGAGCCTAAGTTTGTGCAGGGACTTCGTGTTACCGACGCGGAGACGATGGAAGTAGCGGAGATGGTACTGAGCAAAGTAAACAAGCGTCTGGTACAGATGTTGGAACAGCTTGGTGTAAAGGCAGCGGGTATCTGCGGGAAGGACGGAGGTACGTTAAGGTGCGAAAAGAAGTATGCGAACGGTGAGGACATCGGTTTTGTGGGAAATATTACCGAAGTAGATACGAATCTTATCAACACGCTTCTGGCGAATGATTATATTCCGGTCATCGCGCCGATTGGAATGGATGACGCGTTTCAGTCCTACAATATCAACGCGGACGATGCGGCATGTGCCATTGCGACCGCAATGAAAGCGGAGAAACTCGCATTCTTAACGGATATTGAAGGTGTATACCGCGACTTTGAGGATAAGTCTTCTTTGATTTCCGTGCTGACTTTAGAGGAAGCGGATAAGCTGTTAGGTTCCGGCGTAATCGGCGGCGGTATGCTTCCTAAGCTTCAAAACTGCATTGACGCGGTAAAGGAAGGGGTTTCCAGAGTACATATTCTGGACGGCCGGATTGACCACTCCCTGCTCTTGGAGTTCTTTACCAACAAGGGTATCGGAACGGCGATTATCGGAAGCGAAAATACACTCTACGATAATGAACGATAACGCGTGAGGAAAAAGCCTGTGAAGAGAAAGGAATGATAGTTATGAAGAAAGAAGAATGTATTGCAAGGGCCGAGAAAGTCCTGATGCACACTTACGCAAGGTATCAGGTTGTGCTGGATCACGGCGAGGGCGTATATTTGTATGATACCGACGGGAAGAAATATCTGGATTTTTCCGCCGGAATTGCGGTATTTGCGCTCGGTTACGGTGATGAAAAGTATAATGAAGCAATTAAAGAACAGGCAGGGAAACTGCTGCATACTTCCAACTATTATTACAACGAGCCGACGACGTTTGCGGCGGAAAAACTTGTAAAGGCGTCCGGTATGAGCCGCGTGTTCTTTACCAACAGCGGAACGGAGGCAATAGAGGGCGCGATTAAACTCGCAAGGAAGTATTATTATAAAAAGCACGGCACCGCGGACAGTGAAATTATTGCCATGGAGCATTCCTTTCACGGCAGGAGCATGGGCGCCCTGTCCGTAACCGGTACGTCGAAGTACCGTGCGGCATTTGAACCGTTAATCGGCGGCGCGGTGTTTGCGGAATATAATAAATTAGAGAGTGTTAAGGCAAAAATAACCGAAAAGACCGCGGCTGTTATTATGGAAACCGTGCAGGGCGAGGGCGGTATTTACCCGGCGGATAAGGAGTTTTTACAGGGCGTAAGGAAACTTTGCGACGAAAAGGGGATTTTGCTTATTTTAGATGAAATCCAGTGCGGTATGGGCAGAACCGGCACCATGTACGCGTATCAGCAGTACGGCGTGCTGCCGGATATTATGACGACCGCAAAGGCACTGGGCTGCGGCGTCCCGGTGGGTGCGTTTGCGGCAACGGAAGAAGTGGCAGCGGCATATGAGCCGGGAGATCACGGCACAACCTACGGCGGCAACCCGTTTGTAACCCATGCGGTCAGCACCGTATTTGACCGTTTTGAAGAACTGAATCTTTTGGCAAACGTAAAGGAGACCGGAGCTTACCTTTATGAGCAGCTGGAGGCGCTCTCATCCCGCCATACGGACAGTATTACCGCGCACCGCGGAGTCGGTCTGATGCAGGGTCTGGAATTTAAAAATCCGGTAAAAGACATTATTACCCGCGCAATGGACGCAGGCCTTATTTTAATTGCCGCGGGAACGAATATAATCCGTTTTGTTCCTCCGCTTGTAATTAAAAAAGAGCATGTGGACGAAATGATCGGGATATTGGAGAAGAGCCTGTAATACGGAAAAGCGGTGAAAGACAGATGACATCATAGGCGGATATCAAAAGAAAACAGGCAAAGATGTAAGGCGGAAAGGAGCGGATAGAATGAGGGTGCTGATTGTAGACGATGAGCCGATGATGCCGGAAAAAATGAAAAGCATTGTGGAAGAGGTAAGGCCGGAGGCGGAAATTACCTGTGCCGATAACTACATTGGCGCCCTGAAAGCAGCGGAACACACGGTTTATGAGGTGGCTTTTTTAGACATTGAAATGCCGGGCATGAACGGGCTGGAACTTGCAAGGAGGCTAAAGGAAATATACCCGGATATAAACATAATCTTTGCCACCTCCCATTCCGAATATGCCGTAGAAGCCTTTGCCATGTGTGCCAGCGGCTATTTGTTAAAACCGATACAGAAAAAGAATGTGGAGGAAGCTTTTAATAATCTCCGGAAGCCGGTACGGTATGAGGACGAAAAACTGAAGGTACAGTGTTTCGGGAATTTTGAGGTTTTTTACCGGGGGAAGCCGGTGCGGTTCGGGCGCAGTCTTGCCAAAGAACTGTTTGCCTGTCTGATTGATTTAAAAGGGGCTTCTGCCAATACCGCCCAGCTTTGTGCCATTCTCTGGGAAGACAGTGCGGAGGTGGAGAAAAACCGTCATTATTTCCGCAATTTGGTGTCAGAGCTTAGGAAGGTACTGCGGGAATGCCACGCGGAGAGGGCCTTTATCTGTCAGAGAAATTCTTTTGCCGTTGATGTAAAACAGGTGGAATGCGACTATTATAAATTTTTAGAGCATGATGCGGAAGCCGTGAGCAGTTATAACGGAGAATATATGAAGCAGTACAGCTGGGCGGAGATAACGGCAGGGGAACTGAAGATGAAGGAAAAAAGTTTGTAAAACCATATTTTGTCTGTCGCTTTATCTGTTGGCATACGAACATTAAAATTAAATGAAAATTTTTCTTAAAAACTTTAAATTTGTGGCGGTTTTGGTGCTGTACAAGAAGTATAATTTATTAAAAAAAAATAAACGGAGATGAGGATAATGAAAAAGATAAGATTAAATCTGACAACGGAAATTTTATCCTGCGTCATTCTGCCGATTTTACTGCTTGTGATATTTTCCATATTATCCATTAACAGCGTCGGTACTTTGATGGCAGACCGTCTGCGAGAGGATCATATGGAGACCTCCAATCATGCGATCAAGCAGATATTGAATCTTGTGAATACAGAGGATTTTCATCTCGAAGGTGATGAACTGTATCGCGGTTCCGTGAATCTGACGACGGATAACGAGCTTCTTGATAGCTTCAAGAAAGAATCCGGAGTAGAGGTTACGATTTTTTACGGAATGACCAGACGAGCGACGACGATTGTCGGTTCGAACGGAAAAAGGATTTTAGGAACCAAGATGTCGGATGAGGTTTATCGTCAGATCAAGGCGAATAAGAGCTATTTTTCCACCAATGTACTGGTAGAGGGAGAACCTTACTATGGTATGTATAAATTGATAGCGGATTACGGAGAAGGAAAAGAGGTAATTCTCTTTACCGGTGTTTCTGTGGAGACCACGCATTCAATTTACACGAGTCGCCTGAATGCCAATGCGATTTTTATGATAGCGATTGCGGTTGCTTCTCTTGTTTTAGCCTTTTTAATCATGCGCAGCATTGTAAGGAGTATCAAATCGTCGGTACTTAATCTGAATGAGGTGGCGGAAGGAAAGCTGAACTTTACCCTTGATAAGAAGATGACATCAAGAGGAGATGACGTAGGAACCATTGCGCGGGCGATTGATTCCCTTATGAAGAAGTTTATTGAGATTGTACATAATCTGCGCGGCTCTTCCGATACACTGACAGAGTTTACGGGAAGCATCCGGGCGAATTTTGCGACAATCAATAAGTCGATTGCCGATATCAATACTGCGGTAGAAGAAATTGCCGGCGGCGCTACGAATCAGGCGAATGAAACACAGGAAGTTGCCAGCCAGATGAATGACATGGGGCTTGCAGTGGACAAGGCTTCGAAAAATATTGTGACATTGAAGAAGAGTGCCGAGGGCATGGAAGCTTCTAACCATGAGGTAAGCGAAACCCTTGACGAGCTTGTAACAATCAGCACCAGTACAAGAGAGTCCGTTGAAATCGTACAGCAGCAGACCAATGATACAAACCAGTCCGTAATGGAAATCCAGAATGCGGTAGCGCTTATTTCTGATATTGCCGGCCAGACGAACCTTCTTTCGCTGAATGCTTCTATCGAGGCGGCAAGAGCAGGGGAACAGGGAAAAGGCTTTGCGGTAGTTGCGGATGAAGTAAGAAAATTGGCCGAGCAGTCGAAGCAGTCCGCGGAACAGATTGAAGTCATTGTACGGCAGCTGATTGAGAAGTCGAACAGCAGTGTGTATGCGATGAATACCGTTATGCAGGAAATACAGAGCCAGTATGATAAGCTGAACCAGACGAAGAATGTTTTCGGACAGTTGAATTTAGAGATTGCAAACGTGACAGACGCGGTAGACGGTATCGCAGGAGAGATAGAAAATATTAATCATTCGAAAAATGTGGTATACAACAGTTTGGAAAGTCTGGCGGCTATTTCCGAAGAAAATGCGGCATCCACAGAGGAGACCTCTGCTACTATGGCGCAGCTTCGTGAGCTTGTGAATGAGTGTGATAATTCGGTCGGAAAGCTTGGAACAATCAGTGATGCCTTGGAGCAAAATATAAACAGGTTTACTCTTTAAGGAAAAGCGGAAAGTATCTGAATAACTGCCACGGATACGGTGGTATAATCGGCGGTAAAACCGGTTTGGTTTTGCCGCCGGTTTTTACTATTCAAAAACTGAAAAGGAGAACGAAGACATGGCAAAGAATTTGATTATTTATTATTCTCGTAAGGGTGAGAACTATTGGAACGGCAGTATCAAAAACATTGCTAAGGGAAATACGGAAATCGTGGCGGAATTCATTCAGAAGGCAGTTGGCGGAGAACTGTTTGAGGTTGACACGGTAAAGCCGTATGCGGACGATTACTATGTCTGCATTGAAGAGGCAAAAAAAGAGCTGCGCGAGAATGTCAGACCGGAACTGAAAAAGTACCTCGACAGTATTGAGGAATATGACAATATCTTCGTTGCGGGACCATGCTGGTGGGGAACTTTTCCGATGGCGATTTTTTCACAGCTTGAGAAATTGGATTTCTCTGGCAAAAAGGTAATGGCAGTTATGAC
The DNA here is from genome assembly GCA_022510665.1 of Lachnospiraceae bacterium. GTDB lineage: Bacteria > Bacillota > Clostridia > Lachnospirales > Lachnospiraceae > SIG307. The sequence continues at coordinate 8,127 of JAFLSZ010000055.1, read as the reverse complement.
GCATGAAGGCAGCGGATTAGGTAACTGCGAAAGAGATTTGAAGAAAATCTGCGCGGGAGCGGCCTTTGGACAGGGACTTGCCGTTCATGGAGCAGATGCCGCAAAGTCGGAAAGCACGGTCGTAGCTTGGGCAAAAAAAGAAATAAACTAAATCACAGGAGGTATGTATGGAACGATATTTTGGAGAGAACACACCGAAGCTCGGCTTTGGGCTGATGCGTCTGCCTAAGCTGTCCAACGGCAGAATTGACATCGAGCAGACGAAAGAAATGGTAGACCTGTTTATGGATGCGGGGCTTACCTATTTTGATACCGCATATGTCTATGACGGCGGTGAATCGGAAAAAGCAGCAAAAGCTGCACTTGTAGACCGTTATCCGCGGGAGAGCTATACATTGTGTACGAAGCTGTGTGCATGGATGGGAGCCCATGACGAAAAGTCTGCCAAGCAGCAGTTTTATACGAGTCTGGAGCGTACAGGCGCCGGGTATTTTGATTATTATCTTCTTCACGCATTGCAGCGCAACAATTACGAAATCTATGATAAATATCACATATGGGATTTTGTTAAGGAACAGAAAGAAAAGGGGCTTATTAAGCATTACGGTTTTTCTTTCCATGCGGACCCGGCACTTTTGGAGGAACTGCTGACGGCCCATCCCGATGTGGATTTTGTCCAGCTGCAGATTAACTATGCCGACTGGGAGAATCCCGGCGTGCTATCCCGTGAGTGTTGGGAAATCGCACGCAGGCATGGGAAGTCCATTACTGTAATGGAGCCTGTTAAGGGCGGAGCGCTGGCAGATCCGGTGTCTGAAGTGCAGGAGATATTAAAATCCGCCGACAGGAATGCGTCAGTTGCATCATGGGCGATTCGTTTTGCCGCGTCTTTGGACGGAATTATTACGGTGCTTTCCGGGATGTCCAATATCGAGCAGATGAAGGATAATATTTCCTATATGAAGAACTTTATTCCGCTTAGCGAAGCGGAGCAGTCAATTATCCGCAGGGCGCAGATTGCTTTGAACGGAGATAAATCCGTTCCGTGTACGGCGTGTCATTACTGCACCGACGGCTGTCCGATGAATATCCCGATTCCGGAGATATTCTCGGTGAAGAACCGGCAGAGAGGCAACGCCGCATTTCGCGGCAGACGGGAGTACACGATTGCTACTGAAGGCAGAGGTAAGGCTTCCGATTGTATTGAGTGCGGTCAGTGCGAAAACGCGTGCCCGCAGCAGATTGATGTAATTACCCGCCTGAAAACCTGTGTGGAGCAGTTTGAACGAGAATAAAAGGAGCATAAAACTATGGCAATTTCGGAATTTTCCAAACAGTATCATGAAAAAATGTTTCCCGGTTACGTTTCCCAATTTTTAAAAACCGATCCCGAGTTTATTGAGAGATTTGATAACTTTGCTTTTGATGAAGTGCTCCATATGCCGGATATCGGAGGAAAGGAAGTAGACGGAAGAACCCGCCATATGGCAATTCTGGCGACGCTGTTAGGCTGTCAGGGCATTGACGAGTTTAAAGCTATGCTTCCTGCCGCTATGAACTTTGGTGTAACCCCCATCGAAATCAAAGAGATTACCTATCAGGCGGTAGCCTATTTGGGAATCGGACGGGTATTTCCGTTCTTAAACGCGGTGAATGAGGTTCTGGAGAGCAAGGGCATCGCCCTTCCGCTTAAGGGGCAGGCAACTACTACTGCCGAAAATCGCCGGGAGGCCGGTACACAGGCACAGGTAGATATCTTTGGTGAGGGAATGCGGGATTTCTGGCAGTCCGGGCCGGAGGAAAGCAGGCACATCAATCTGTGGCTGGCGGACAATTGTTTTGGTGATTACTACACCCGTACAGGTCTTGATTATGCGGAGCGGGAGCTGATTACGTTTTGTTTTCTTGCGGCGCAGGGAGGATGCGAGCCGCAGCTTACCAGTCATGCGTCGGCAAATATGCGAATCGGCAACGATAAGCTGTTTTTGATTAAAATCATTTCCCACTGTCTGCCGTTTATCGGGTATCCGCGCAGTTTGAACGCATTAACCTGTGTGAATAAGGCAGCAGAAAAAAATTCATAGAAATAAAATGGCTGTATTTCTTCGCCCGGATTCTCTGCGTGGGAATTTCCGCTTATGGTGTGTATGCTTTTATAACGCGGCAGCTTATCGGTATCATGGAGAAGAGGAAAAAGAGATTTTTGTTCCTGTTTTTGTTCAGAAAAGAGAAGGAGCGCATTTTTAGCGGAACCGGAATTATCTCTTAGAGGAAGCCCGGTGCAGTGTTACGCGTGCAAAAATAAGACAGCGTACAATTTGCGGAAACTCGAGTGTGTAGAGTTATTGACAAACGCATATATAATCGGCTATAATATAAATATAAATCGCGCAAGATTAAATTGAAAAAAATTAAGGAGATAAGTGCGATGGCAGATAAATATGATTATCTTAAACTGGAGAATCAGATTTGTTTCCCGCTCTATGTATGCTCTAAGGAGATTGTAAAAGCATATAAGCCGTATCTTGACGAACTTGGTCTCACCTATACGCAGTACATTACTATGATGGTGATGTGGGAGCACAAGGAGCTGAGGGTAAAGGAAGTCGGCAAATATCTGTTTTTGGATTCCAGTACGCTGACGCCGCTTCTTAAGCGGCTTGAAGAAAAGGGATATGTGATGAGGCGGCGTTCGTCTGAGGACGAGCGTGACCTGATTATCACGATTACAGACAGTGGTGAAGCGTTGAGAGAAAAAGCAGTTACAGTACCGGAGCGGCTCGGGGCATGTATAAATCTTGACCCGCGAAAAGCACAGGATTTGTACGCATTGCTTTATGAAGTGATTGACAAGCTGACACGGTAGTGTTGCGGAAAGGTGGTATCGATGGAAAACAAAGAATTTAATCTCGGCGAATACCTGACCCGTGGCGTCGAGGGGATAGTCAGGAGGGCTGTCAGAGCGACATTTACCGACCCGAGAGAGAGTGCGTTTATGGCGCGGTTTGCCCTGTTAAGCCGTGAGGCGTCCCGCAGGCGCGCCAAGGCGGAGACGGAGGGCGAGAATATTCCGCCGTTTCTGATTGCAAGTATTACCAGTAGCTGCAATCTCCACTGTGCGGGATGCTATTCCCGTCAAAACCATGCCTGTACGGATGCCGCGCCGGTGAACCAGCTTACGGCAAAAGACTGGGAAAATGTCTTTTCCGAGGCGAGAGAGCTGGGAATCAGTTTTATTCTGCTGGCCGGAGGGGAGCCGTTGCTGCGACGGGATGTAATTAATGCCGCCGGGAACTATCCGGAGATTATGTTTCCCATTTTCACGAACGGAACGCTTTTAAACGATGAGTACATTAAGCTGTTTGATAGGAAACGCAATCTGCTGCCCGTTCTCAGTATCGAAGGACGGCAGGAAAAGACAGATGAACGGCGGGGCGGCGGCGTTTATGCGAGCGTGAAAACAGCCATGGAGCAGATTCGGAAAAACCGTTTGATTTTCGGCGCTTCCGTCACGGTGACGACCGCTAATCTGCAGGAAGTAACCGGCAGGGAGTTCCTTGATGAACTTAGAGACGGCGGATGTAAAGCAGTCATTTATGTGGAATTTGTTCCGGTCACGGAGGAGAGTAAAGGCCTTGCTCCGGGCGACGCCGAGCGGGAATATCTGCGGGAGTGCTTGTCCGAGATTCGTGAGGAATATCCCGATATGGTGTTCATTTCCTTCCCCGGCGACGAGAAAGGCACCGGCGGATGTCTGGCGGCAGGGCGCGGATTCTTCCATATCAATTCCCATGGCGGAGCAGAGCCGTGTCCGTTTTCGCCGTATTCGGATATCAATGTGAAAAATACTTCTCTTCGTCAGGCACTGCACTCACCGTTATTTACTGCTTTGCGTGAACAGAATGTTTTGATGGAGGAACACAGCGGCGGATGCGTGTTGTTTGAACGAAAAGAAAGCGTGGAGGCGCTTTTGGCGGAGAGCGCGGGAAAAACGGTTTTGACCTCCGCCGCGGGGTGATTTTTATGGAACGCGGTAAAAAAATCATACAGATAAGCATAATCGGCATAGCGGCTAATCTTGTATTGGCAGCATTTAAGGCCTCGGTCGGCGCGGTTACGGGTTCCGTAGCCGTTATAATGGACGCAGTCAATAACCTAAGCGACGCGCTGTCCTCCGTTATTACCATAGTCGGAACGAAGCTTGCGGGAAAAGCACCCGACAAAAAGCACCCGTACGGCTACGGTCAGATCGAATATATCAGTTCCGTCACGATTGCGGGAATTATCCTGATTGCGGGTCTGACCTCGCTTAGAGAATCTTTTATAAAGATACTCAGTCCCGAAGCGGCAAGATATACCGTTCTCTCTCTTGTTATCATCGCCGTTGCGGCAGCGGTAAAGTTTCTGCTCGGACGGTATATAAAAAGCGCGGGGAAAAAGTATAATTCGGAATCGTTGACAGCTTCCGGCACAGATGCGGTCTTTGATTCCGTAATCTCCCTGTCCACGCTTGCGGCTGCGGTTGTTTCAATGCTTTGGCGCATCAGTATCGAGGGATACCTCGGCGTTGTAATTGCTGTCATTATTCTAAAAAGCGGCGTCGAAATTCTCATGGACAGTCTCAGCGGCCTTATCGGAGCCCGTGTAGACAGTGAGCTTTCGCTCAATTTGAAAAAGCATCTCTGCGAATATCCGAAAGTGCTTGGCGCTTATGATTTGACACTGCACCGATACGGTCCTGAGAAAATCATCGGTTCCGTCCATGTGGAACTGCCCGATGACATGACTGCCCGCGAGATACACGGCCTGACCCGCAGTATCACAGAAGATGTTTATTTAAATTATGGTATCGTTCTGACGGTGGGTATTTACGCTTCCAACACCGCAGACGGGCTGTTTGCGGAAATGAAAAGCAAACTGTCCGAGTTTGCGGCAGCCCGGCCCGAGATACTTCAGATGCACGGTTTCTATGCGGATACGGAAAAAATGCTTGTATCCTTTGATTTAATTATTGATTTTAAATCGGAACGTAAAGCTGAGATTCGCGACAGCCTGATTGGGCAGATGAAACAGCTTTACCCGGAATATAACTTTGTCGTGATTTTAGACAGTGATTTCAGCGACTGAAATCAAGGACTTTGCACAAGAATAAGCATGTTGGACGAAAGGAGAAGAAAATGGAACATATTGCAGAGATTGTCCGGGGAAGGAGAAGTGTCCGGACATTTGACGGAAAAGAAATCAGCGGGGACACTATAGAAAAGCTGTCAACATTTATGGCAAAGGTTGAAAATCCTTACGGTATCCCGGTGGAATTTAAGCTGTTAGACGCAGGAAAGTACGAATTGAAGTGTCCTGTTGTAAGCGGCACAAACCTCTATGTGGGAGCAAAAGTTCCGCAGATACCGCATATGGAAGAGGCTTTTGGATATTCGTTTGAAATGTTTGTGCTATATGCATGGTCTATCGGAGTCGGTACCGTCTGGGTTGGCGGGACAATGGACCGTCCTGCATTTGAGCAGGCGATGGAATTAGAGCAAAATGAAAGAATGCTCTGTATGAGCCCATTGGGCTCTCCGTCAAAGAAAATGTCTTTTCGTGAGAGCATGATGCGGAAAGCAATCAAAGCCGACAGCAGGAACCCGTTTGATACACTGTTTTTTGACGGCAGCTTTAACCTGCCGCTGACAGAGGAAAAGGCGGGACAGCTGGCGCAGCCTCTGGAAATGGTCCGGTGGGCGCCGTCGGCAGTCAACAAGCAGCCGTGGCGTGTTGTTGTAAAGAAAGACGCCGTCCATTTTTATTTAAAACGGACAAAAGGATTTCATGGTGAACGAACAGGCAATCTGCAGAAGGTTGATTTGGGAATTGCGCTGTGCCATTTTGAACTTGCGGCAAAAGAACACGGATTAAATATCAGCTTTAATATCAATGATCCGGGGATTACGACGGAATCCGATACAGAATATATTGCCTCATATCTGCTTTTATAGTAGAATGATTGTATACCATTCCGTCACCGAGAGCAAAGGCGTTGCCGTGGAGGAGAGAAGTTAAATGAAATTTTCATATTTAGAAAATTGTTATAAGCAGTGGAATGACATTCTTGTAATCGGTAAAACCATAGAACGGAACAACAAGAAGTATCATATTGTCGGCATGACTTTAGCCGATGAAGCTAAATTGTATGTTATTGAACCGTACAATGGAGCCGAAAATTACAGCGACAAAATAAAGGGTGTTCGCAATCAAAGAAAACTACTGAAAGAAAACAGAGAAAACGACGTAAAAGAAGATACTTATTTACATTGCAGTGACTTCTGTCTGGGAAATCAATGGCTGCGAGTGCAGCAGGGTTCGAGCGGTTCTCTGAGATATTCGAAAGAGAATTATGAGGAAATTCAACTTTTCCTTGATATGCTTCGTGCCGGTTGGATTATTCCCGAATGGTTAAAGGATGAAGAATGGGATACTTTACAGCTTGTTACGTTAGTTTTTGCAGATGTAAAAAAATTACCGGAATATTCGCCGGAAATGCCTATTATTATAAAGCACAGACCTGATTCTATACGGCACATACTTGAAAAAACAATTACCCTGAACGTGGGAAAGAGCCGCTCTTTCAGTTTCGTGGATACTTACGGGGATAAGGTACAGTGCTTTATAAACAATGTGACTTTAATAGATGTGTGGAAAGATACGGAAGAACAGTTAAAGCAGCGATTAAGCGATACGAAATATACGGAACAATTTTCCGAGGAACAATTACAGGAGATAAAAGAACACTGTTATAAAGCGTTGGGGCAAAGCTGTTCCAGAGGAACGTGCTATATCGGCATAGAATATGAATGCAGCAAAGATATAAATTTGCAATTCTATTCCAAAGAATTTTTAAAGTCTGTTCCTGTAACGCATAAGGGAAGTTCCGCTTTCCTTATGATGAATTTAAAACCCGATAAAAAAATGGGGACACATAATCTTCCGCTTAGAGGCAGTGTAATCCAGACAGCGGTGTCTCCGGATACGGTAAAAATTCCTGCGGAGCTGTTTTTATATTTTGAGAAAGTAGATGCCTGGGAAGAAAGTGTTTAGGAACGACAAATTTTAAATTTATGAAACTGATATAATACTATAATAATACTATAATAATACTATAATAATACTATAAAAAACGGAGGAACTTAGTCATGAAAAAGATTGTAGCAGTCAACGCCAGCCCCCGTATAGATTGGAATACCGGAACACTGATACATGAGGCTGCACGGGGAGCGGAATCAAAAGATGCAAAAGTTATAATATTTGATCTTTATAAATTGGAGAAGTACACAGGGTGTATTTCCTGTTTTGGCTGCAAATTGCCGGAACACGAAGGGCAATGCATATATCGGGACGGACTGGCTCCGGTTCTGGAAGAAATACGCAATGCTGACGGAATGATTATCGGAACGCCAAATTATCTCGGAGATGTCTCTGCGGGCTTCCGTGCGTTATATGAACGTCTTATTTTTCAGTCTCTCACTTACAAAAAAGAACAGATGTGCTGCAACAGCCGCAGGATTCCTGTTCTTTTTATAATGACAAGCAATGCGCCGGAAGAATTTTACACACAGGACGGCTATGGAAAAATGATATCGGGATATCAGAACTCGCTAAGCGGAATGGTTGGACCTACGAAAGTATTGATTTGCGGCGATACACTTCAGGTTAAGGATTATAGTAAATATAATTGGACAATGTTTGACCCGGAAGCAAAAATAACGCGCCATGAAACAGTTTTTCCGGAGGAGAAGCAGAAAGCATTTTCCCTTGGAGCCGAGATGGTCGCAGCATTGTCATAAATGCGGCCGCAGGAGAGGTAATAAAGGCATTGCTGGGTCAAGAGTGATAAACGACGTCCGTTATGGAACGGGCGTCGCGTCTGCGCTTAGTATTGCTCTAAAGTTGCTTTAATTTAGCGAACAGCGCATCGACACTGTCAAAGACCGGCTGTTCACCGGAGGCAATTTGTGCTTTTACTTCTCCCAGCTCACCGCGAAGCTCATCAAGATATTTCTTTGGGTAAACAACGACCGGCAGCATGCAGATCGTGCCGTCCTGCTCGAAAATATCCAGCTTATCGCCCTCGGA
>JAFLSZ010000054.1 GCA_022510665.1 Lachnospiraceae bacterium | reverse complement strand
GAAGTCCGGTGAAGTGTTGCGTCTGCAAAAATAAGGCGGCGAATCTCCCCTTGCAGTAATAGAGAAGATACTAACCGCTTGTAAGAAAGGGGCGCCGCTTAGTGCGACAGCTCCATTTACGGAATTTTTTTAAGTAATTAAAAAAATGCGAAAACTCAAGAGACTCTTGTACTTTTTTAAAGAGTGTGTTATGCTAAATAATAGGTTAAACCGAAATATAATTTTTGCCTATCGGAAAGGAACTCATTATGAAAAAGTTGATTGATATGATTGCCGAGGATGTAAAGGAAGCTTTTTTGGCATGCGGATATAAAGAGGAGTTTGGTGTCGTTTCTCTGTCGAACCGGCCGGATTTGTGCCAGTATCAGTGCAACGGCGCGATGTCTGCGGCAAAGCAGTATAAAACCGCGCCGATAGAGATTGCAAAAGCGGTAGTGGAGCGGCTTTCCGGAAGTGAGACGATTGCCGTGGCGGACGCGGTAATGCCGGGCTTTATCAATATGAAAGTAAACGAAGAGTTTCTTGCGGCATATCTGCAGGAGATGTCGGAACAGGAAGACTGCGGTTTTGAAAAAACGAAGCAGCCGCTTACCATTATTTTGGATTACGGTGGGGCAAACGTGGCAAAGCCTCTTCATATAGGGCATCTGCGTCCGGCAATTATTGGCGAGAGCATCAAGCGTATCTGCCGTTTCGCGGGTCATAAGGTCATCGGAGACGTGCATATGGGAGACTGGGGGCTTCCGATGGGCCTGGTAATAGAGGGCATACGCGAGCGCCAGCCGGACCTCGCATATTTTGACGAGTCTTTTACCGGGGAATATCCGGAGGAGGTGCCGTTTACGACTGCGGATTTCGAAAAGATTTATCCGGAGGCTTCGGCACGCTCCAAAGAGGACGAGGAGTTTAAGAAGCGCGCGCAGCTGACAACCATGAAGTTACAGAACGGGGACGCGGGCTGCCGTGCGCTTTGGAATCATATTATGAAAGTATCGGTTTCGGATTTAAAGAAAAATTACGGGAAGTTAAATGTATCCTTTGATTTGTGGAAAGGCGAAAGCGACGCGCAGCCGTATATACCGGATATGATAGAAGATTTGATTGCGCGCGGGCTTGCTTATGAAAGCCAGGGGGCGACTATAGTTGATGTGCAGGAGGAGAGTGATACGAAAGAAATTCCTCCGTGTATTATCAGAAAATCCGACGGTGCCGCGCTGTATGCGACCTCCGATTTAGCGACGATTTTGGAACGTGAAAAGCTGTATGCACCGGACCGTTATATTTATGTCACGGACAAGCGTCAGGAAATGCACTTTACGCAGGTGTTCCGCGTTGCGCGGAAGGCCGGTTTTGTGGAACCGGAAACGGAGCTTGTTTTTCTCGGAAACGGCACGATGAACGGGAAAGACGGTAAGCCGTTTAAAACGAGGGACGGCGGCGTTATGCAGTTAGAGCAGCTGATTACGGATACAAACGAAGAAGTATTCAAAAAGGTCCGCGAAAACCGCGAGATTCCGGAAGACGAGGCGAAAAAGACCGCGGAGATAATCGGGCTTGCGGCAATTAAATACGGCGATTTGTCGAATCAGTTAGCGAAAGATTATAGTTTTGATCTGCAGCGTTTTGCTTCTTTTGAGGGAAATACGGGACCGTATATTCTTTATACGATGGTGCGGATTAAGTCTATCCTTGCAAAATATCACGGAACCGGCACCGAAGAAAAGCCGGTTGCTATTAATGCAAGCATACGGGAATACGGCGAAGATGAGATTTCCCTTATGCTTTTGGCGGCGCGCTTTAATGATGTGATAGAGCATGCTTATGAGGAGACAGCTCCGCACAAAATCTGCCAGTATATATATGAACTGGCGGATGCGTTTAACCGGTTCTATCATAATAATAAGATAATTACGGAACCGGATGAAATGAAGCGCGGGGAATGGATTTCCCTTATCACACTGGTGCTTCATTTATTGGAAATTTGTATTGATTTACTTGGTTTTTCGGCACCTGACAGAATGTAGGACAGAATACGGAGATGGTTTATGTTTACGGGACGTACACAGGAACTTGAACGACTGGAAGGGCTTTATGCCTCCGGGCGGAGCGGTATCGTGGTTCTTTACGGAAGAAGCGGTATCGGAAAAACCGCGTTAGTGCGCCGGTTTATACAGGAGAAAAATTCGGTTTATTATGCCGCACGGCGTGTGACAAAGAAAGAACAGCTGCTTTGTATGAAGAAGGAATGGCAGGAGGCGGAGGGGGCGCAGGATTTTTACGAGGCCTTTTCGGCGCTGTATGAACGGCGTACGGACGGGGAAAAACTCGTTATTGTGCTGGACGAATTCCGCAATCTTTTGGAAGATACAACGGAGTTTTTAAATGCGTTTGTCCGCTTTTATTCGGAGCATATGCAGGACGGCACGCTTCTTGTTCTGCTTCTTTCCTCGTCCGTAACCTGGGTAGAAAATGAGATGGCAGGCGTGCTTGGGAGCGCCGCGAGGCTTCTTAACGGTTTTATTAAGCTGAAGGAGTTTTCGTTTATGGAACTGGCCGGGTATCATAAGAATTCTTCGGTACAGGAAAATATTTACACCGGTGCGGTTTTGGGAGGTGTTCCGGCGTATCTGAAACTTTGGCGGGAAGAAAAGAGCTTTGAAGAAAATGTAACACGCCTGTTTTTGACGGAGGACGCGCCTTTGTTTTGGGAGGCGGAGCATTACCTGAAGCAGGAACTGCGGGAGCTATCCGCTTATAACACGATACTGGCGGCGCTCGCGCAGGGAAAGTATAAGTTAAATGATATTTATGAGCACACCGGATTTTCCCGCGCAAAAATCAGTGTATATCTGAAAAGCCTGACGCAGCTTGATATTACCGAAAAGATGTATTCGTTTGACACAAATGAGTACAAAAGCGTCCAGAAAGGACTTTACCGCATACGGGAGCCGTACCTTCGTTTTTGGTATCGGTTTATTTATCCGAATCTTTCCGCGATTGCCGCGGGAGAGGGCGAAAGAGTTTATAGGGAGGCGGTTGTGCCCGATCTGACAGAGTATGTCAGGGAAGCGTTCCGCGACGTCTGCAGTGAGTATCTGCAGTTGATGAATCGATATAAAAGGCTGGAAAGAATATACGGAAACTTTGGTATATGGCACGGAAAAACAGGCAGCATTGATGTGCTGGCGAAGGCGGAAGGCGGAGAATATCTCGCGGCGTTCTGCGATTGTAAGGAAATGCCGACCGGTGTTGCGGATTACAAAGAGTACGAAGCGGTGTTAGAGAATGCGGGTGTAACACCGGCGGAATGGTACTGCTTTTCGATGCAGGGTTTTTCAAAAGAAATGGAAGAATTTGCCGCGCAAAAGGGGATTCATCTGGTATGCGCAAAAGATATGTAGGGAGCTGACAGACGCAAAGGGCGTCGGAAAGGGTAGAACGAAAGATGTATGACAGGATTGCAAGACTGATTGTTTATAAGGATATTGCCGGCGCCGATATTTTAAACGGCGTTGCCGCGTGCATCAGGGCCTACCGGCGTGATGAGGCGGATAAGGCGCAGACCGTTTCGGCTCTGTATGTGCAGATTCACAGACTTTTGGATTTGGCAACGGCATACGGGTTTGACGAAAATCTCTGGCAGGCGTATATCGCATATCTTTTGGCGATGGCGGAAGCACCGTTTTCCCTGCTTTGTGAGAAGCGCGGCGCGTCCGACGGTTCGATTAATGTGCTGGTAAAGAAAGATTTTGCGATTTTTCGGGAGCTGTTTTTCTACGATTTTTCACAGCTTGAACAGGAACTCTCGGTGGATTGTTTTTCGGTGATTACGAAGTATCATTCCGTTCCGAAGGAAGAACACTACTATAATAAAAGTGTGGCGGACAAGGTTAAGGAACTGCAGCATATGCTGGCACTCTCGAAAAATGAAGAAGATGTCTTTGAGGCGGTGACCGGGTTTTATAAAAAATACGGCGTGGGTCAGATTGGTTTAAATAAGGCGTTCCGTCTGGCAGGGGAAGGAGAAGATTTTGCCCTGCAGCCGATTACGAATACGGAGATTGTACGCCTGAGTGATATTATCGGCTATGAGAGACAGAAAAAGATGCTGGTGGACAATACAAAAGCGTTTGTTGAGGGAAGAAAGGCAAACAATGTGCTTTTATACGGTGACAACGGTACCGGCAAGTCCACAAGCATTAAGGCGATTTTAAACGAGTTTTATGACGACGGTCTGCGGATGATTGAAATTTACAAGCACCAGTTCCAGAAATTGTCCGCTTTGATTTCAAAAATTAAGAATCGTAATTATCGTTTTATTATTTACATGGATGATTTATCTTTTGAAGAGTTTGAGATAGAGTATAAGTATTTAAAGGCAGTAATTGAAGGCGGATTGGAAATCCGTCCGGAGAATGTATTGATTTACGCGACGTCCAACCGGAGGCATTTAATACGGGAAACATGGTCGGACCGCTCCGATATGTCGCAGGATGAACTGCATCGTTCCGATACGATACAGGAAAAATTGTCTCTTGTGGCACGGTTTGGCATTTCCATCAATTATTCCGCGCCGGATAAGCGGGAGTTTGAAAAGATTGTTAAAGGAATTGCGGCAAGGTATCCGGAACTCGAAGGAAGGGAAGAAGAACTCCTTGCGCAGGCGAATATCTGGGAACTGCGGGGCGGCGGTCTTTCCGGCAGAAGCGCGCAGCAGTTTATTCACTATATACTTGGAAAAACCGAATAAAGCAAAAGAATGTTAGATAAACTACTTTGAAAGGAGAATGCGATATGAGAAAAACGGCAGGAAAGCAGATGAAGAAGGTGTTTTACGCAGTTATGTGCGGCACGCTCTTATTGTTGAACAAAACGAACGCATCCGCGGCAACGGAGGCGGTTTATGAATATAACGTGGAACGGGGCGAAAGCAACGTCTACCGCGGTGTGGTAAATGTTGACGGTTTAAATGTACGAACCGCGGCGGGCAAAGATAATCCGATAGTGCAGCTGAACGGACAGGATATGGTTTTGGATAAGAATGATGAAGTCGCGATTCTTGACCAGGCGATAAGCAACGATGTTTGGTATAAAGTGTCCTTTCGGAAAGGCGAAGCGGTTGTTGTCGGCTATGTACACAGCAGTTATGTAAATCTTACCGTAGATGTGATTACGCCGCTGCCGACGCCGACACCGCTGCCGACCGCTACGCCGCTGCCGACGCCGACACCGCTGCCGACCGCTACGCCGCTGCCGACGATAACGCCGGCAGGAACCGGGGAAGGAGAAGGCAGTAACGGCGGCGGAGGACTTATCGCCTTTCTGGTGGTGGCATTAATCGGGATTGCTATTCTGGTAATGCTTTGGTATTTAAAGAAGCGTAATGATGATGCAAAAGGAAATGAGACGAACGAAAAGATTGATAATCTGAAAAATATGCCGCTTTCCAATGCACCGCTGTCTGCGGACGGAACACCGATTCCGGTAATGAAGCGGCGCGAAACGATACCGCAGGAAGAAACGGGAGAACAGACAAGGAGAGTCCCGGTAGAAAAGCAGGATGAAGTCAGCGTTCTGGCGGACAGAGAGCGTGCCCGGCTGATGAACGAAGAGATGATACGGCAGTACCGTAACGGCGAAAACGAGGAAGAGGAAGAACGTCTGCGTCAGGTTGCCGCAAATTTAAAAGAAAAGGAAGTATTAAGAGAGGAAATTGACCGCCTGCGTATCGGAGATATGGTATACCATGAATACTTCGGGAAGGGAATTGTACGTGATAACAGCGATGTCAAGGTAATTGAAATCAGCTTCGGTCAGGATGTGCGCTTCTTAAATAAAGCGTCCTGTGCCGCAAAGCGTCTGCTTAGAAAGCTGTAAAGACATCATAAAAAGTATACAAAAAAGGAAGTGCCGCAAACTAAAGGATTTTCGAAAAAATCACTTAGTTTGCGGCACTTTCCTTTTCTTTATAGAATGAATTCTATAAAGGGTTCCGTCTAGCTTCTTTCCGTAATCGGGTTATCGCTCAGGTATAAATAGAACGTGAGCAGATAAAGACCGCTTAAACCGACAAGTGCATAAACGATACGGGAAATCCAGGACATGGAACCGAACAAAAATGCAACTAAATCAAAATCAAAGAAGCCAATCAAGCCCCAGTTAATGGCCCCGATGATGGCGATAGTAAGTGCAGTTGCATCCAATGCTTTGTTTCTCATGGTTGCCTCCGTTCTGCCATGATGCGGCTATTAGGGTATCATTTCCGGAACCTTTTCCGGTGGTTTGCAAAGTGAAATACTTCACAGTTCATAGTTTGGTTAAAGCGGCAGAAAAGTAAACAGCCAATTTTTTAAAAAAATGTGAAAAAAAGTATTGACATAACCATATATATAGTGTACTATATGACTAGTGAACTATGAAAGAGGACGGAAAGGAGGAAAGGAATGAATTTTTCCGCAAGTATGCCTATCTATCTGCAGGTGGTAGAAGAAATCAGGCGCCTGCTGATGACCGGTGAATTAAAACCCGGTGAAAAACTTTGGTCGGCGCGCGACATGGCACTGCGTTACCAGATTAATCCCAATACTGCGGCAAGAGTTTATAAGGAATTGGAGCAGCAAAATCTTTGTTACACAAAGCGCGGCTTAGGGACTTATTTGACGGAGGAAAGCGGCATTGCAGAGAAACTCCGCAAGGAAAAAGCCGGGCAGCTGGTAGATAATTTTATCAGGGAGCTTGACAGTCTGGGATATACAAGGCAGGAAATACGGCAGTTTTTTGATGAGGAGCTGCAAAAGAAGGTATAAAACAGGGTTTGCCGATAAATTTCAGAAAAAAAGGTAAAAGAAAGAAGAATTGATAAAGAGTAATAAGGAGGCTATTATGGTAGAAGCGAAAATGGCGGGAAAACGCTATATGAGAAAGCAGGCGGTAAGAGATGTGAATCTGGTTCTGGAAGACAGCAGGGTTTATGCCTTGTTGGGACCGAACGGAAGCGGTAAAACTACGTTTATGAAAATGATTGCGGGGCTTGTAAAGCCGACGTCGGGGCTGTTGTATTACAACGGAGAAAAAATCGGCGTAGAATCGAAAAAACATGTGGCATATATGTCAACGGAACCGTTTTTTTACTCTTATATGACAGTAAAAGATGTAGGAAAGTATTATGCGGATTTTTTTGAAGATTTTTCCATGAAACGTTATGAGGAACTGATTTCCCGCATGGACCTGAAAATGGAAGATAAGGCAAAGGAGCTTTCTTCCGGTCTTGCCGCGAAGTTAAAAATTGCCGCGACGTTAGCGAGAGACGCGCAGATGTACATGTTGGATGAGCCGTTAAACGGAATTGATATTATCGCCAGAGAACTTATTATTCAGACGATTGTAGAGTCTGCGGTAGAAGGAAAGACGATTTTGGTTTCGAGCCATTTGGTAGACGAACTGGAGTCGATTGTAGACAGCGTCGTGTTTATGAAAGAAGGAAGTATAGTTCTTTCGGGAGAGGCGGAAGCAATCCGGATGGAACGCGGCAAATCAATCGTAGATTTATACAAAGAAATCTATGCCGAATAATGAGAGGAGAGAAAACATGGGAAAATTGATGAAATATGAGCTTAGAAAGCAGCTTATGTCTAAAATTATACTGTTAGGGGTAATGGCGCTGTTGGAAGCAATATTACTAATCGGGCTTTTTCTGGAAAAACAGCAATGGGTCGGAACGGCGATAGGATTGTTTTTCGTAACGGTGTTTGTGTCGATGTTTTATTTCAGCTTCGAGAGCATTATTACTTTTTCGAATGATTTAAAAACAAAGCAGAGTTATATGCTGTTTTTAACACCGCGTAATATGTATCAGATTGTAGGCGCTAAAATTCTGGTGACGATTATCCAGATTGTCGGCGTGGGACTTATTTTTATGGTTATAGGAATCGGCAATATGTTTCTTGTCGCGAGCAGGTTTGGGGAATTACAGGAATTACTGGACATTATAAAAGAACTCATTCAAATGCTTGCCGACGTGGAAATCCGTCTGGTTGAGGTAGTTTATGTTATTTTGATGATGTTAGTGGCATGGCTCGTGTTTATTACCATGGCAATGTTTGCGATTACGCTTTCTTCTACGCTGTTTGCAAACAAGAAATATAAGGGCGTACTCAGCGTAGTTATTTACTTTGTACTGGATTGGCTTGTAACGAAAGTGGCAGCGCTTGTAATACCGACAGGCTTTTTAAAAAGCGGCTATCTGGTGGTAAATACCGAGGCATGGGCGTTCATCGGAGTGTACACCGTGGTATTGGTGCTGGATTTCGTCGGCACGGCGCTCTTGCTGGAGAAGAAGGTGAACGTTTAAGCGGTATCAGAGCTTTTTAGACAATTTTTAGATAAATTTTCCTTCATTTCGAAAGGCTTTACTTGACGAGCGTGGAAAGGAAAAGTATAATGAGTGTGAGGCAGTTTGCCTCACACTCTGTCTGCTTTATGGGACAGACACGCTCCGTTTGGGTAAAACTGTTTTCTTAGGGGGATTTATTTGATGCTGGAAATTTTTAAAACAACGGAAACAGGCGCGCTTGTCAGTCTGGAGGAAATTGAGAAAGATTGCTGGGTTTCTCTTACGGCGCCTACTCTCCGCGAACTGGAAAGCGTGGCAGAAGCAACCGGTGTCGAAATAGACGCGCTGCGTGCCGCACTCGATGAAGAAGAACGTGCCCGTGTAGAGCTGGAAGACAATTACCATTTGATTTTGGTCGATTCTCCCGAAATAGAAAAAGAATTGGTGGATTCTACCGAACGGAACCGCTACATTACCATGCCGCTCGCAATTATTACGGCCAAAGATATCGTAATTACCGTTACACTGCGGGAAACACCGCTTTTACAGCATTTTAAAAGCGGAAGGGCAAAGGAGTTTTTTACTTATAAGAAGACCCGCTTTATTTTACAGATTTTTTACCGGGTGGCGGCGGTGTATCTGCAGTATCTGCGCGGCATTAACCGGGAAAGCGAGCGCATAGAGGCAAAATTGAAAGAATCGCAGAGAAATCGTGAGATTATAGAGATGTACGAATTGGAAAAGGCGCTGGTATACTTTTCGACGGCGCTTCGTTCCAATGAAGCGGTGTTTGAGAAGCTTTTGAAGACGGAAAAGGTAAAGCGCTATCCGGAAGACGAAGATTTGCTGGAGGATATTATTATAGAGAACCGTCAGGCGCTTGAGATGGCGAATATTTACAGCGGAATATTAAACAGTACAATGGATACGTTTTCGTCGGTAATTTCAAACAATCTCAACGTGGTGATGAAATCGCTCGCTACGGTGACGATTGTTATGTCCATACCGACGATGATTGCGAGTTTTTACGGCATGAACGTGGCGCTGCCGGGGCAGAATTATCGTTACGGATTTCTTGCGGTATTGGGAATCGCAGGGCTGCTTGCCTCGATTGTGGCAATTATTTTCAGAAAGAAGGATTTGTTTTAATGAAGTGGTTAAATAAGCTGGAACGAAAATTCGGTCGTTATGCGATTCCGAATTTAATGTACTATATGATTATTTTGTACGTAGTAGGCTTTCTGCTGGACTTGCTTATGCCCGGCTTTTATGAGACATGGCTGTCTCTTAAAGTAAACAACATTTTGCACGGAGAGGTCTGGCGTCTTGTCACGTTTGTCCTGCAGCCGCCGAGTACCAGCCTTTTGTTTGTTATTATTGAGCTGTACCTGTATTATTCTATCGGATGTGCCCTAGAGTCCATGTGGGGAACGTTCCGGTTTAACGTGTATTACTTTTCGGGACTGATTTTCCAGATTGTGGCGGCGTTTTTGTTCTACGGTATAATTTATTATATCTCCGGCGGCAGGATATTTCCGGACACGGCAGGCATCGGAAGTTTGTATTATGTGAACCGTTCCATGTTCTTGGCGTACATTGTAATGGTTCCGAACGCGGTTTTTCGGGTTTATTTTATTTTGCCGGTCAAGGCAAAATGGCTCGGTATTTTTTACGGCATTTTGATGGGATATGAAGTGATTTACTATCTTCGTCGCGGTTTGCTCTTAGGAGGGCCTTATGCGCTTGCAATCGTTGTTTCGGTAGCCAACTTCCTGATTTTCTTCTTGATGACGAGAAATTACAGAAAGATTTCACCTTCCGAAATAAAACGGCGGGCACAGTTCCGAAGAAAGATGAACGATGCAAAGTGGGACTCCGGAAATATAGTGGAATTTCAGGGACGGAATGTGATTACAAGGCATAAATGCGCAGTGTGCGGAAAATCGGAATTAGATGATGATACGCTGGAATTCCGGTTTTGCTCAAAATGTGAAGGGAACTACGAGTATTGTTCGGATCATTTGTATACGCATACGCACGTAAAAAATACGGAAAATAGGAAGGAAACCTGAAATGAATAGGGACATGATACAGGCACGCAAAGATCTTCTTGCGGGAAGAGAGCCGGAGCAGAATCTGCCGCGTTATTTAAGGGGGCTTGCCGGCTGCTATTACCGTATGGCAAATTATAATCTGGCAATGAATTATACGGCGTTTACGGAAGCGGTAAAAGAGGGCGGAATCAACATTACCGACAGGCAGAAGCCGCACGAGGCGCTTGTAAAAGAACTGCTGGAGAGCCTTTTATCGGCGCCCGGGGAGAGCCAAAGTTCAGAGGAAACTTTACGGAAGCTGAACGATATGCGCCGGAAAATTACGGCCGATATGCAGGTACTGACCGCCTATACGGACAAGCTGTATTTATATGAATATGTATTGCGGCGTCTGGCGCCGTCCATGGAAGACACGGTGGAAGAGATTGACAGTTACGCGGCGTTAGAGGAACTGATGTCTTATCTGGTTTCCGACGGGGAACAGGAGCCGCTTTTGGAGACGCTGTCCGTAATCGTTTCCGAACTGCCGGTTCGTATGACAAAAGGAAAGTTTATGGAGTGGGTGAGAGGTACGGCTTCCGTTTATAAAGATTCTGACGCGGAAAGCCTGAACCGGACGTTTTACATGCTTTATTCCGCTGCGGGACTGTATGAACCGGAGGGGATGGAGGAGTTTTCGGAGTATGCCGGAGCGTTACGGTATTTTTCTTCGCTGGACTATCGGAACATTACGCAAGAGCAGTATTATGACGCGAAGGCAAAGCTGGAGACGGTGACGGAAAGCATCGCTTCGATTACCGAAGCGTATTTCAGTTTAATGGAGTTTGGCAACGCCTTGATGATGCTTTTTCTGACGGCGCCGTATGTTGCGCCGGAGGATTTAAAAGAAGCGGAAAGCTGTATAGATGTGCTGCGTCTGCTTATGCGGGAAGAACCGTACACGGAGGAAGAAATCGTAAAAGCGTTTGAACCTCTTGAAGGGGCGCCGGAAGCGTTAGAAGAGTTTCTTTTTAAGGAAGAAACTTATTTAGAGGAACTTCCGGTCAGCGAAGAACTGATTTCCGCCATGATGCAGAAGGTGCTGCATACGCGGGTCACATACGCAAAACGTATGCATACGACCAGTCTGTTTATAGAACTGGAGGAAGAAAACCCGCAGGAGGGCGGCTTTGAAGAAATTTTGGAGAAATTCTGTACGCAGTTGTCGGAGGTATTGGAACACGGTCAGAGAGCGGTAAACAGAGCGCGTATGGCGAAGGTAATCCGTAATCTGCCGCTGCCGTTTACAAAAAAGACGGAAGTACAGAAGTATATTCTTGCGGCATTAGAGAATTGCCATGATATGTCGGAAAAGACGGCAGCATTGAGGGAAATTCGTGAATCGGCGGAGGAGATGCGGTAAATGATTGTATGGAAGGAAGCATTGTATGTGGCGGGAATACCGCCCAGAAAACAGAAACGGATTATACGCGCCATCAAACGCAGGCGTTTGGTGCGGGGCGTATATCTGATTACGGCTCCTTCCAACCGGAAAAATTGTTTGGAATATATGAAAGCAAACCAGATATTGCAGCCATACTACCGGAAAAGAGAAATCAAGGTATACGGTCTGGCAGGGAGCGAGGAAGCCGCGCAGGAACTGGCGGCGTCGATGGTATGCGGGGCTTATGCCGCTACCGGAAGTTTTGCCGTCATTGACTATCTGGAGCGCCGCAGACAGGATAAGGCAGGTGATACGGCGTGATGGCAGTGCTTCGTGTCATATTGTTTATTTTAAAGCTCCTTGGCATTCTTGTACTGCTGTTATTGGGGCTGGTACTCCTTGTAGTTCTGCTCGGGCTGCTTGCCCCGATACGATATAAGGGAAAGTTAAAAAAACAGGAGGAACCGGAAAATGCGTTTTTCGCAGATGCGCTGGTTTCATGGCTGAATCCCCTGATACGGGTGCGTATCCGCTATCGGGAAGGAAAACGGGGATATACCGTAAGGCTGCTTGGAATCTGTTTGTTTGACAGTGAAAAGAGGAAAAAGAAAGAGCCGAAAGAAAAGAAACGAAAGAAAAAACGGAGAAAGGGGCTGAAACACAAACAGGAAGAACCTGTAACCGAAACGACGCTGTCCGCAAAGGAAGATTCGGGGCAGGGCACCGAAAGTAAAAATTCCGCAGAGACGGCAAAAGAAAACCCGAAAGAGGAAACGAAAGAAGATATCGAAACAAGTGCGGCAGAGACCGCGGAGGACGCACAGGAAGAAGACGGCGTTCCAAAGAAGAAAGAAGGCCTTTTCGGAAAGTTAAAGGGATTTCTGGAACGACTGAAAGAGCTGCCGGAGCGGATAAAAGGAATAATACGGCGTATCTGCGGTCAGGTGAGTCTTTTATGGCGCAAAAAGGAAGCGGCAGTTGCCTTTTTAGAGGAGGAACTGCATATTGCCGCCCTTGTCAAGGCAATGAAAGCGTTAAAGATGCTGCTGGGCCATATTCTGCCGGGAACGTTAAAAGGCAGGGTGGAGTTTGGTACGGGAAATCCCGAAACCACCGGAAAGGCGCTTGCGGCGCTTGGAATTTTATATGCGGCGTACGGAAAAGGGATTACGATTGTTCCGGATTTTTATGAAAAAAGAGTCGCGGTGGATCTTACATTCCGCGGAAGAATCCGGCTGGGTACGTTACTTGTTATATTGCTGCGTCTGATTCGGGATAAGCAGGCACGCGGTTTTTATAAAGATTGGAAACAGTTAGTCAGTCTTCTGAAAGAGAAGGCGGAATAAAGGAAAGCGCAAGGGGCGCGGAAAGGACAATGCTATGGCAGAAAACAATTTTAATGCAACAGTGGAGGCTTTGTTTAAGGGAATGGACGGATTCCTTACGACAAAGACCGTAGTAGGGGACGCAGTCAAGTTTGACGACGGTACCATCATTTTACCGTTGGTAGATGTCAGCTTCGGCGTAGGAGCAGGTGCATTTTCGGGGAATTCCAAGAATAACGCGGGCGGCGGTATGGGAGGAAAAATCTCTCCGAGTTCCGTTCTTGTCATTAAGGATGGCCACGCGAAGTTAGTGAATATAAAGAATCAGGACGTTGTAACAAAGGTGATAGACCTTGTTCCGGACGTGCTGGACC
Source organism: Lachnospiraceae bacterium (assembly GCA_022510665.1). Taxonomy (GTDB): domain Bacteria; phylum Bacillota; class Clostridia; order Lachnospirales; family Lachnospiraceae; genus SIG307. The sequence goes on along the minus strand of JAFLSZ010000054.1, from coordinate 5,590 downwards.
GTTTTTCGAAAGACAAAAAGGGAAAGGCGGATTTAGACCAAAAGGTGACGGAAGTCGTTGACGGGATAAAGTAGCGAAAAATGCGGAAAATAAAAAAATTAAAATTTTTCTTGCATTCTTTTGCTTCATCTGCTAGAATAGATTTGTTTGTAGGCCATAGCCTTTAATTTTCATTAAGGAGGTGCAATAGAGATGGCTAGATGTGCGGTTTGCGACAAGGGAGCCCTGTTTGGGATGCAGATAAGTCATTCCAGAAGCCAGGTTTCCGGCAGAGCCCATAAGATGTGGAAGTCAAACATTAAGTCCGTTAAGGTTAAGGTTAACGGGGGCGCAAAGAAGATGTATGTATGTACTTCTTGTTTAAGAGCCGGCAAGGTTGAGCGTGCTTAGTCAGATACCTGCATGGCGGGAATGAATATTGGGATTTTGCAGGACGCGGTGTTTTGCAAAGTCCCTTTTCGCGTTTTTACGGGGCGGATAAGGCATATCAGCTGCAGAACAGGCGGTATCCGAGCAGCAGAAACAGGATAATGAGCAGGACGGTAAGCAGGATACTGCGCAGAAAAAAGGCAATCAGCATTCCTACCGCAATCCAGATAAGGATAAATCCGAGAACTTTTCGCATAGGCAGCACCGCCGGGGCCGTTATTGTTATATTATATGCGGAAAATTGTCTGCAGTTCTTGTTTTTTTGAAAAATAGGTTCACTTTTTAGGAAAAATGAGGTATACTAAAATAGGTACATAGTCCGTAACGACACGACGGGCGGAAGGAGGGGTATGATGAACGCTACGATGAATACGAATCTCGGTGATATTATGATTGAAAATGAGGTAATTGCAAAGTACGCCGGCTCTGCCGCTGTGGAATGCTTCGGGGTAGTCGGAATGGCCGCGGTGAATATGAGGGACGGTTTTGCGAAACTTCTGCGGAGAGAAGGATTGGGCAGAGGTGTGAATATATCTGTCACCGACAATAAAATTACAATAGATTTCCATATTATTGTGGCTTACGGCGTCAGCATTTCTGCGGTTGCGGATAATCTGATAAGCAATGTGCGCTATAAAATAGAGGAATTCTCCGGGCTTCCGGTAGAAAAGATTAATATCTATGTAGAGGGTGTCAGAACCATTGATTAGAAAAAGGTGCATCTTTGCGCATGAAGGAGGATGAGCGGTGGATATAAAGACAGTTGATGCGGTGATGGTCCGGAAGTGTTTTCTTGCGGGAGCAAAACGCATCGAAGCCAATAAAGAGGAGATTAACGAGTTAAACGTATTCCCGGTTCCGGACGGTGATACCGGTACGAACATGACCCTGACGATTATGTCGGCGGCAAAGGAAGTAAGCGCACTTGAAAATCCTACAATGGAGCAGGTCTGTAAGGCGATTTCCGGCGGTTCCCTGCGTGGGGCCAGAGGAAATTCCGGCGTAATCCTTTCCCAGCTGTTCCGCGGTTTTTCAAAAGAACTGCGGGAGTATCAGGGGGCGAGCGTAACGGTGCTTGCGGCCGCGTTTGAACGTGCGGTTGAAACGGCGTACAAAGCGGTAATGAAGCCGAAGGAGGGAACTATTCTGACGGTTGCGAGAGGCGCGGCGGAGCGTGCGAAGCAGCTGGCGGAAGAAGGCGAAGAAGATGTCCTGCTGTTTGCGGAGGAAATATTGCAGCATATGAAGGAAGTCCTGGCTGTTACGCCGGAGATGCTTCCGGTGTTAAAGGAAGCCGGTGTGGTTGACTCCGGCGGACAGGGACTTGTCACTATAATGGAGGGCGTACTGGATGCCTTAAACGGAAAAGAGACGGACTTTACGCTTACGGAGTCCCAGCCTGCACAGCAGAAAGCTTCCGGAGCCGGAAACGACGCGATTTCCACGGCAGATATTAAGTTTGGCTACTGTACGGAATTCATTATTATGCTGGAAAAGCCGTATAACATGAGCGAAGAATTGAAGTTTAAGGCTTATCTGGAGTCCATCGGTGATTCTATTGTTGTGGTTTCGGATGAGGATATCGTTAAGGTACACGTGCATACAAACGATCCGGGACTTGCGATTCAGAGGGCGTTGACATATGGCTCTCTTACGAAAATGAAGATTGATAATATGCGGGAGGAGCATAACGAGCGTGTGATTATGGGAGCCCCGCAGGAGGCAAAAAAGCAGGCAGAGGAAGAGAAAGCGGAGACGGCGCCGAGAAAACCGGTCGGCTTTTTGGCGGTTTCCGTAGGAGAGGGCCTGAATGAGATTTTTAAGGAAATCGGTGTGGATTATATTATCGAGGGCGGACAGACGATGAATCCGTCTACCGAAGATATGCTGAATGCAATCGCTCAGGTAAACGCGGATACGATATTTATTCTTCCGAACAATTCCAATATTATTCTTGCGGCAGAGCAGGCGGCGAAGCTGACGAAGGACAAAGAAATTGTCGTTGTTCCGTCAAAGACCGTGCCGCAGGGAATTACGGCGGTTATCAATTATATGCCGGATAAGTCCGTGGAAGAGAATAAAACGCGCATGACGGAAGAAATGCGCAAAGTAAAAACCGGACAGGTAACGTACGCGGTGCGGGATACGTCTATGGACGGCAAGGAGATTAAGGCGGGAGACATTATGGGTATCGGCGATAAGTCGATTCTCTCTGTCGGCGGTGACATTGCCGACGTTACGTTTGAGCTTTTTGAATGCCTGCTTGACGACGATTCCGAGCTGGTCAGCCTGTATTACGGGCAGGAGTGTTCCGAAGAGGACGCGCAGGCGCTGGCGGACAGAGTCATGGAAGCGTATCCGGACGTGGATGTTGAAGTACATTCCGGCGGACAGCCAATCTACTATTATATACTCTCGGTAGAGTAACAGGAGGGACAATACACATAAGGTGTTGTCATAGATAAAAATCAGGAGGATAAGAAAATGGAAAAAACAAAATTAGGTGTTTCGGTTTGTTTACTGGGAATGCTTGTATTTCTTACCGGATATATGGGAAGTACGGCACTGCTTCTGGTAGCGGGCTACATTCTTCTCAGGGAAGAGAATGCAACATTGAGAAAATACGCGGTTTACACGGTTGTATTTTATTTAGGATTTATGCTGATTGGTATGTGTACCGGATTACTGGGCAACATAATCGAAATCATCAATTTCAGAGGCTGGATGTACGGAAATACGTTTTACAGCGTGATTAATGCAATTCTTTCCACGATTAATTATATTGTAGCGATTGCCCAGAAACTTGTATACGGCCTGTTTGCTTTCTGCGCACTGTTCGGCAAGACGGTTAAAATCGGGGCGTTGGATAAGCTTATTGAAAAGCATTTTTAGTTTTTTCGTAAAATTAAACTTTTAAAGCAGAAATGAGGGTGCCCGTAAGTCGTTTAAGATCCTTTCGAGACTTTTGGATACCCTCTTTTCACGCGGATAAGGAAGGGGTTTTATGAAGCAGACGGATGAAATTCGGTGTATTAAAGGAATCGGAGAGAAAACGGCGAAATTATTACAAAAGCTTGGTATTTATACCGTAGGTGATCTGCTTTCCTATTATCCGCGCAGTTATGAAACTTATGAGCTTCCGGTGCCGATCGGGACAATAAGGGAAGGAAAAACGGTAACGATAGAAGCGTCGGTAATTAAGAGTGCCGATGTAACCAAATACCGTAACCTTCAGGTTTTGACCTGTATTGTGAGAGACCCTTCGGGAACACTGAAGCTGACATGGTATAATCAGCCTTATATGAAAAATCAATTAACGATGGGGACGAGGCATCTGTTCCGGGGTCGGATTGTGCGTAAAAACGGGGCCTTGGTTATGGAGCAGCCAAAGAAATATAAAAGGGAAGAATACGGACGGCTTTTGCAGGTGCTTTGGCCTATATACGGTCTGACGGAGGGGCTTCATAACACTACTTTGTCAAAGGCGGTCGCGGCGGCGCTTGCGGGGTGTGAACGGGAACCGGAGCTGCTTCCGGCAAAAATCGCGAAAGAACACGACCTGATTCCCCACCGGAGCGCGGTAGAGGAGATTCATTTTCCGAAAAGCAGGGAAACGCTTGCCCAGGCGAGAAAACGTCTGGTATTTGAAGAGTTTTTCCGTTTTATGCTGCTGCTTACCCATTATAAGGAGCAGAAAGGAAAAGAGGAAAACCATTATCCGATTCGGGAAACAAAAGAATGTGAGCGGTTGATAAGCGGACTTCCTTATGAACTGACAAACGCGCAGAAGAAAGTCTGGGAGGAAATAAAGGCGGATATTGCCGGAGAAGGGACGATGGCAAGGCTCGTACAGGGAGACGTCGGTTCCGGCAAAACCATACTGGCCATGCTGGCGATGCTTGCCGCCGTGGAATCGGGATATCAGGCGGCTTTAATGGCGCCGACAGAGGTATTGGCGCGCCAGCATATGACGGAAGCGCTGCGGCTGTTTTCGGAAAAGGACGTCCGGTGCGTTCTGCTGACCGGTTCCATGACTGCCGCGCAGAAAAAGGAGGCACGCGAACGCATAAAGTCGGGGGAAGCGGATATTATTATCGGAACGCAGACGTTGTTTCAGGAAAAGATGGAATATTCCTCTTTGGGGCTTGTGATTACGGACGAGCAGCATCGGTTTGGCGTGCGGCAGCGGGAGCTGTTTTCCGAAAAAGGGGGGCATCCGCATATTCTGGTAATGAGTGCAACGCCGATTCCGCGCACGCTTGCGATTATTTTATACGGAGATTTGGACATTTCGATTGTGGACGAGCTGCCAAAGGGCAGGAAACCGATTAAAAACTGTGTTGTCGGCACAAATTACAGGGAGACGGCATATCGGTTTATCGCGAAGCAGATTGCAAACGGACGGCAGGCATATGTCATCTGTGCCATGGCGGAAGAAAGCGACACAACCGAGGCGGAAAATGTCATTGATTATACGGAGCAGTTAAGAGAGGCGTTCGGCGGCGGCATCTGTGTAGAATATCTGCACGGAAAGATGCCGGCAAAAGAAAAAACAGTACGGATGAACCGGTTTGCGGAAGGAGAAATCCAGGTGCTGGTATCGACGACAGTCGTGGAAGTCGGCGTAAATGTGCCGAACGCGACGGTAATGATGATAGAGAACGCGGAACGGTTCGGGCTGGCGCAGCTCCATCAGCTTCGGGGCAGAGTGGGGCGCGGTGACGCGGAGTCTTACTGTATTATGGTAAGTTCCTCGGACGAGCCTGAAACGATGGAACGTCTGGAAATTCTGAATAAGTCCAACGACGGTTTTTTCATTGCAGGCGAGGATTTGCGGCTGCGCGGACCGGGAGATTTGTTCGGTGTACGCCAGAGCGGGGAATTGGAGTTTATGATTGCCGATATTTACGCGGACGCCGCGGTTTTAAAAGAGGTGAGTGAGACGGTAAATGCGCTTTCCGAAAAAGAGGCGGGGGGGTTGTACCGGCTTTGGTTTAAGGAAGAAACTGCGGAAATTATCCGGGATATGGCAGAATCGATTTAATTACCCTTCTTGCGTTTCCACATTTTGTATACTTTTATATTCCGCAGATTGCACGATATCTTATTTTTGTATTTGTCCGAAGGACCGCGTTTTTAGCGGAGCCGGAATCACCTCTTA
>JAFLSZ010000053.1 GCA_022510665.1 Lachnospiraceae bacterium | reverse complement strand
CTCCGGCTTTCTGGAGCGCTCCCTTCCCCTGACATACGGCACAATACAATAACTGCAGAAATTATTGCAGCCGTACATAATATTGACGCCCGCCTTAAAACGATATTTATGTTCACTGGGAAGCTCTTCCACAATCCTCTCCGTACCGTCCAGAATCTCAAATACCCGCTTTTCTCCCGTGATTCTTCGCCAAATCAGCTCCGCAAGCATATAAATATTATGCGTACCGAACACGATATCCACAAATCGATAGCTCTTTTTGATTTTTTCGATTACATGAGGCTCCTGCATCATACAGCCGCAGAGCGCAATACGCATATCCGGGTTTTTGGACTTTAAGTTTCCAAGATACCCGATGCGCCCGTACACTTTCGTATTCGCGTTCTCCCGTACCGTACAGGTATTATACAGCACAAAATCGGCCTGTTCGGAATCCACAGAAACATATCCCGCCGTTTCTAGGATTCCGGCAAGTTTTTCGGAGTCCTTCGCATTCATCTGGCAACCGAATGTCTCGATATGGTATGTCAGACTTCTGCCGAGTTCCGCGCTTTTCTTTTCATTATGCCGCCGCAGAAGTTCCATAAAATAATACTGGCGCTCCGGTTCGGTCTCCGGAGGCGGACTACTTAAATCTATTCTATCAAAATCTATTTCATCGTACATATTCCACTTGACCTTTCGTAAAAATATAACATAATCTATACAAATAAAACTTATGTCTTACCCTCACATCATTAAAACAAATCGCTATGACTGCCCGTTCTGGTAAGATATAAAATCAATTCATTGTCATCAATCCGATAAATCAAAAGCCAATCAGGAGTAATATGACACTCCCGAAACCCGACATAATTTCCAAAAAGACCGTGATCCTTATACTTCTTTGGGAGAGGTATTCTATTCGCAAGATGATTAATGACTTCTTCTAACAGAGAAATATCATAACCTCTTTTTACTATTCTTTTATAATCTTTCTTAAAACCTGTCTCATATTTAATCGTCAGCACTTAAATCCTCCATCAATTCCTGAACGTTGGAAAATCCTCTGCTAAGATTTTGTCGATTACGCACATTTTCGATAGCCTGTATTGTCTCCCCATTATATCCGCGTGAAACGGTAAAGGGTATACGCTGTTCTCTTACTGCCTGCTTCATAAAAACAGTGATTGCGGCAGACATACTTAATCCTAAATCAGAAAATAATTCCTCTGCCTGTTTTTTTAACTCGGTATCAACTCTTAATGTCACATTTGTGCTTTCCATATATCCAGCCTCCTGTTTCAGTTCTTTATATTATATATCATACTATTTTTAACTTATGTTTTCAATACGTATTATGTGCAAAATATGTGCATTCAAATCTTTCTTACTTTCTGACCTGCCCCTGCCCGAAAACAATATATTTCGTCGTCGTCAATGCTTCCAGCCCCATCGGACCCCTTGCGTGAAGTTTCTGGGTACTGATACCGATTTCCGCGCCAAAACCAAACTCTTCCCCGTCGGTAAAGCGTGTGGAAGCGTTGACATACACCGCCGCCGCGTCAATTTCATTTAAGAAGCGCAGCGCCGTGTCATAATTTTTTGTAATAACCGCTTCGGAATGTCCGGTATTATAACGGTTAATATGAGAAATTGCCTCATCCGGAGAATCCACGGTCTTTACGGAAATCAGACGGTCAAGGTATTCCTTTCCGAAATCTTCTTCCGTAGCTTCTTCACACTGCGGGCAGAGCGCTCTCGCACGCTCGTCGGCACGAATCACAATATTCTTTTCGGTCAGGCGCTTTACAAGCAGCGGAAAAAACTCCTCCAAAACCGCCGAATGGATTACAAGGGACTCACAGGCGTTACATACGCCCAGACGCTGTGTTTTCGCGTTATCAATAATATCCAGAGCCATATCGAAATCCGCGCACTCGTCCACATAAATATGGCAGTTGCCCGTACCGGTTTCTATAACCGGAACGGTGCTGTTTTGAACAACCGTAGAAATCAGCCCCGCGCCGCCTCTCGGAATTAGAACGTCAATGTATTGGTTTAATTTCATAAACGCCGTCGCCGTTTCCCTGCTCGTATCCGTCAAAAGCTGTACGGCGTCCATGGAAATACCGCAGGAATCAAGCGCGCCGCGGATTACGGAAACAATCGCCGTATTGGAATGGAGTGCGTCGCTTCCGCCCCGTAAAATTACCGCGTTTCCGGTCTTAAAACAAAGACCGAATACGTCCGAAGTCACATTCGGGCGGGATTCGTAAATAACCCCCACCACGCCGAGCGGCACGCGTTTCTTTCCGATTAAAAGTCCGTTTGGACGCTGGTCCATTGAAAGCACGCTCCCAATCGGGTCCGGAAGGGCAGCAACTTTACGAAGCCCCTGTGCCATCGCATTTATCCGTTCTTTTGTAAGTAATAAGCGGTCCAAAAGGCCTTCCGACATTCCGTTTTCCTTTGCGGCATCCGTATCCTTTTTATTCCCCGTAAGAATTTCATCTGCGTTTTCACAAAGCGCATCCGCCACAAAAAGCAGCGTATCCGTCTTCTTGTTCTGCTCCAACAGTCCTAATGCGACTTTTGCCTCTTTGGCGCTTTGTCCTATCATTTCCAGCGTTTTCATAAAAATTCCCTCTTTTCTCAGTTCTTTAAGTTCTTCCGCAGTTTCGTCACCGTTCCGTCTTCTTCCAAAATCGAAACATTATCAAGGGCGGCGCGGACATTGTCCCTAAAAGAACGGACATACTCTTTCCTGAGTTCCGCCTGTTCCCGCTTTTCCTCCTCGGTCAGCCCCTCGTTTTTGGATTTATGATATAACTCGTTGATTCTCGCGATTTTTTCTTCCATTGTCATAGAAACTCACTCTCCCTTTCCGGATATATAGTTAATCAAATGGAAATGCGGAATCTTGTGGGCAAGAAATAACGTCCCCACCGGTTCCCCGTTTAAAACAGAACGTATATTTTCGACATTATTTCCGTTGGTAATCACCATATCCGCACCGGAATCCGCCGAAATTCTTGCGGCGGAAAGCTTTGTTTTCATGCCTCCGGTTCCGAAAGAGGTTCCCGCGCCTTTTCCCATATGAATATATTCTTCCGTCAGCTCCGGCACAACGCTGATAAACTCCGCGTCCGGATTCGTTCTCGGGTCGTCGCTGTACAGCCCGTCAATGTCCGATAAAAGAATCAGCAAATCCGCATGAATCAGCGCCGCCACAATCGCGGAAAGCGTATCGTTGTCTCCGAGAGCAAGCTCATCGGTGGAAACCGTATCGTTTTCGTTGACAATCGGAATCGCACCCAGTTCATTTAACTTTTCAAACGTATTTCTTGCGTTCTGCCGGCTGGTATCGTCAATCATCGTATACTTCGTCATTAAAATCTGCGCGGCAAGCTGATGATACTCGGAAAACAGCTTCTGGTAAATTGTCATAAGGCTTGCCTGACCGACCGCGGCACATGCCTGTTTTCCGGAGATGTCCGTCGGTTTTTCCGTAAAACCGAACATCTTTCTTCCGACCGCAATCGCGCCGGAAGAAACCAGCACAACTTCTTTTCCGCTGTTTCTTAAATCCGTTAAAAGGCGGACCAGACGCTCCATTTTCTCTAAGTTTAAATTGCCGGTTTCCTCATGGGTCAAAGAAGAAGAACCGATTTTTATTACAATTCTTTTTTTGTCTTTTAAGGCCTTTCTGTAATCCATTGTTTTCATTTCCTTTCTCTAAGCCCCGCGCGCAGCCTGCCCGGAAGTCTTTCGGTATCAAAATACCGCCGCGCGGTAACGTTCCGCAATCTTTTCATAAACCCGGATACCGTCTACGGCAGCGGAAGTAATTCCTCCCGCGTATCCCGCACCCTCTCCGCACGGATAAAGTCCGAAGAGCGAAGACATCAGTTCGTCGTTTCGTTCGATTCTTACCGGGGAAGACGTTCTTGCCTCTACCCCAAGTAAAACCGCTTCTTCCGAGGCAAAACCTTTAATTTTCCGGTCAAATGCCGCGATTCCGTCAAGCAGGGCTTCTGTCACAAAGTCCGGAAGGCACTCTTCCAGTGAAGTCAGCGCGTACGCACCTTTTGTATTCGGAACGATATGACCTATTGTAACAGATGGTTTATGATTTAACAAGTCCCCGTAAAGCTGAACCGGAATTTTTCCGCCGCCCGCGCGGTACGCGGCACGCTCCAGCCTCCGCTGAAACTCCACTCCGGCAAGCACATCTTCCGCATCGCCGCCGAAATCTTCCGGTGTCACCGTAACAACCAGAGCGCTGTTGGCGTTCCTTTCGTCCCTTGCGCGGTTGCTCATTCCGTTGACCGTAAGACAGCCCGGTTCCGAAGAAGCATTCACTACAAACCCTCCCGGACACATACAAAACGAATAGATTCCGCGTCCGTTTGCCGCCGTATGGGTCAGTTTATAATCCGCCGCCGGTAAAACTTCCGCCGCGTCTTTGTACTGTGCGCGGTTAATCATTTCCTGTTCATGCTCAATACGGACACCTACCGCAAACGCTTTCTTTGTCATCGGTACGGAATGCGCCTTCAACATCGAAAAAGTATCTCTCGCGCTGTGACCGACCGCAAGTACCAAAACCTCACACGGAAGAAATTCTTCCCCGACATATACGCCTCTTACCTGCCCGTCTTCCGTCACAATATCCGTTACTTTTGCGTGAAACCGCACCTCGCAGCCGAGACGGAGCAGTTCCTTACGCAGATTGATAATCACTCCCCGCAGACAATCCGTACCGATATGCGGTTTATTATTGTACAGAATATCCTCCGGCGCGCCGAATTTCACAAACGTCTCTAAAACCAGCCTGATTCTCCCGCTCGTTTCCTTTACCATCGTATTGAGCTTTCCGTCGGAAAATGTTCCGGCACCGCCTTCTCCGAACTGCACGTTCGTATCGGGAAGCAGCGTTCCTTCTTTCCAAAACCGCTCTACGGCTTCCACACGTTCCTCTATTCCCGCGCCCCGTTCCAGCAGAATCGGCGCATATCCGGCAAGCGCCAGACGGTACGCGCAAAAAAGCCCTGCCGGACCGGCGCCCACAATCACCGGACGATGCTTTAATTCCTTTGTCCCTGTCGGCGTATGGCTGTAACGAATGCGTTCCGCCCTGACCGCGACCTGCGGTTTTACGCGCCGCAGTACCTTCTCTTCCAAAGCGGGAGAACGAAGAACCGCCTCACACACATAAGAATAATGGATATCTTCCTTTTTTCTGGCATCCAAAGAACGCCTCACCGTGTAAAACTCCGTAATATCTTCTTTACGAACGGAAAGCAGCTTTGCCGCCTTCTCCAATAATTCTTCCTTACTATGATGAATGCTTAGTTTTAGCTGTTGTATGCGAAGCATATCTTCCTCCGATTTCCCTTCCGGCCGCCGCGCCGCTGCTCCATGCCCATTGCAGGTTATAGCCTCCGCATGTACCGTCAATATCCGTAAGTTCTCCCACAAAAAATAAATCCTTTACCGATTTGGACTCCATCCGCTCCGTAAGCTCGGTAAGCGGTACGCCGCCCGTGCATGCCTGTGCCTGCTCAAACCCGTTCGTTCCCGTAATTTTTACCGTAAAATGCTTTAACTGTTCCGCAATCCGCACTGCTGCCATCGCCGTAAGCTCACCCGCAGTCCGTGTCGGGGAAATGCCGCAAAGTCCCAAAACAACATAATTTAACTTATGATTACAAAGTCCGCCCATCGCTTCTTCCACCGTATTTTGTGCCATTCGGGAAAAACGCGCTATCAATTCCTTTATAAGCTCTGCTTCGTCTGCGGCAGGAAACAAATCCAGTTCCGCCCGCACCGCCTTTTTTTCCGCCAGAGCCACCGAAGCATACCGGCTTAACTGCATGACCGGAATGCCCGAAATCCCGTATGCGGCAAACAAAATTTCTCCCTGCTCCGTATAACTTTCCGTTCCGATATGTAACCGGACCGTACCTTCCGTCCGAACCCCGGCAAGAGTTTTAAAGAACTTTCCCTCTGCCTTTAACTGTACGACTGCGGGCAGCGGCGGAATTACGGTATGCCCGAATGCCTCCGCCAAAGGATACCCGCTTCCGTCGGAACCGTGTATCGGAGAGGCTTTGCCCCCGGTGGCAAGCACCATGCTTTTTCCGAAAAAGCGCATACCGTCGTCCGTTTCCGCCAAAAACAATCCGTCTTTTGTCTTTTCGGCGCGGCAGACCCGCTTTTCGGGAATCCACTGCACCAAAAGGCGTTCGGCTTCCCGGCGCAGCGCTTCCGCAACCGAAGCCGCCTGTTCCGAATTCGGATAATAATATCCGTTCTTTTCCTTAGGATAAATTCCGATTTCCCGAAAAAAAGAAAGCGTATCGGAAAGGTCAAAGGAACGCAAAACCGGCTCCGCAAGCGAGGAATTGCTTCCCCGGAAATACGAAGCCTGCCAGTCTTTATTTGTAAAATTACATTTTCCGTTGCCGGTAGCGTAAATTTTTTTGCAGAGCTTTTCCTTCTGTTCCAATACAAGCACCCTGCTTCCCGCTCTTGCCGCAAAAATCGCCGCAGTCAGCCCTGCCGCGCCGCCGCCGGCCACAACGGCGTCAAATACCTCTTTTGTCATATCCATTCTCGTTTATCCTCGTTCCCTTTAACTTGAAAAGCTTTCCAATAAAGAATAAAGCTCCTCTCTGTCTCTTACATAAATCCCTTTAATAAGGGCAAGCCGCACTTCTTCCGCCAGGTCCACCGCCGGAATATGAGTATACTCAAACACGGATTTCAAATCACTGTAATAAACTATAACCATACCGTCAGATATGTTTACATAATATTTATATGGAACCTTGTTTGCGTCATATGTCTTTCGAAGTATTACTTTATTCTCGGAAAAAGACACGATTTCATAGGCCATCAACCCCGCTTCATATTCCGAAAGCGAAAGGTTGTCCATATACCTTTCAATATACTCTATCAATTCTTCCCTTGTCATTCCGATTAAAAATCCGGGTGCGGTTTTCGTTTCGGACTTCAACAGGCCCGTTGCCAAATCATAGGTCTCCTCAATATAAGACACGGTCGGAAGTACCGTATTTTTCGGGGCAAGCCCTGCCTCTACGACATCCGACTTCGGTACGGATACCTCTTTTTGTTCTTCCTTTCTCTGCGCCAACTGATTCAATAACGCCTTGTTTTCCTCACTGATGCGTACCAGCTCCGTATACAGACTGTTTTCCTGTTTTTGGGCCTTTCGGTTAAACTCCTGCAAAGCATTCTTATAGCTTGCATAATAACAAACACAAAACAACAGAGCGACTGCCGTAAATCCTCCGGCATACCAAATTATTTTCTTCACGAAAACACCTCCTGATACGAAGTGTCTCCCAAAACAGAAAAAGTATACCAAAAAACTACATCAAATGAAACTTTTTCGCCAAACGCACCAAATACGCGCCCTTCGGCATGTCAAGCAGTTCCTTTTCATCTACCGCGCGGAATACAATCAACATCACAAAGTAAACGATAACCGCAACTCCGATAGCTGCCAGAAGCGATACCGTGTTTCTGCTTGTAAGGAAAAACAGGGCGCGGTAAATCAGTGAAGCGATAATTGCCATAAACGCGGTACAAAGCCCAATCCGCAAAAAAGTTTTATCTAACTCCTGTACATAGTTTAACTCGCGCCGCAGCACCATCCAGTTAAGAGCACTGATAATCAGCGGAAATACCATGTTGCCGATAACGAGGGCGTACACGCCAAGCGGGGTAAACAAAAGCAGAATCAAATCCAGTACCAGATAGATTCCAAGCGAAATTACCCCGTGGATTACCGGCATACGCATTCGGTTGACGCCCTGCAAAATACTGTTGGTCGCCGTGGAATAAGCAAAAAATACAATAGAGACCGCACCGATATACATCATTTTTGATGTCATTTCCAACGCTTCCCCGGTGTCTCCGAAAACAAAACGCATAATCGGAGATGCCAGCACCGCCATACCGCCGGCACAAGGCATTGCAATCATCATATTGAGCTTAACCGCCTGCGCAATCCGGCTTTTTAACAGCTCCGCATCTCTTGAAGTGTGCGCCTGTACAATACTCGGAATAATTGCCATGCCGATTGCCGAAGCAATCGCAATCGGCACGTTAGTCATCAGACGGTACTTGCTCGAATACCGCCCGAACAGCGTCCGGCGTACCAATGCTTCTATTCCTTTGCTGCTAAAAACCTGATTCAAAAGAACACTGTCCAAAAAGCTGCTGATGGAATATACCGTCTGATTTAAAATAATCGGAATCGTTGTCATAAGCAGAACTTTTAAAAGAAACGCCTTATCTTCATAAGCCCCGATTCTGTCTTTTCTCAGCCTCCGTTTTAAATACGGATAATAACTGAAAAAAATGAACAGCAGGAAAAGAAGCGCCGCCAGTGCGCCGCAGAGCGTACCAAGGGTTCCTCCCGCCGCACCGTAGGCGGAAATATTTTGCGAAGCACTGAAATGAACAATTAAGAGCCTTGCCGCCACGACGCTGACTACCGCGTTGACAACCTGCTCTAAAATCTGGGAAATCGAAGTCGGTATCACTGTATGTTTTCCTTGGAAAAAACCGCGGAGCACACCCATTACGGAAAAGACAAAAATTGTCGGTGCAAGCACCTTTAACGGAATCGCGGTACTTAAATCTGCTTCTTTAAAAATATTTTTCGCGATAAAATCCGCTCCCAGAAACAATAAAAGCGAGGCAATAAACCCGACAATGGCCGCAAAAATCAAACCTACCTGCAGTAAATGAAAGGAATTTCCGTATTCTTTTTTATCCTCTCTCTCCGAAATCAGTTTGGAAATCGCCGTCGGAATACTGTATGTAGACAGCAACAGCGCAATATTGTACACCTCAAACGCGTTGGAGTACGCTCCCAGACCGTCATCGCCGATAATCCTCGCCAGAGGAATACGGTAAATCAAGCCAATCACGCGGACAATGACGGACGCCGCCGCAAGAATAATACCCTGCGAAATAAAATTTGCTTTTCTTTCTTTTACTGACATAATCAAACCCCGTTTACCGATATATTTTTAACGCATTCATAACCTCTCTTTGTTTCTCCTCCATGGTCTTGCGTTCTTCTTCCTCCTGATGGTCAAACCCGCACAGATGCAGGACGCTGTGCGCCGTCAAAAATCCCAGTTCCCGTTCGGCGGAATGGCCGTACTCTTCTGCCTGGGAAACCACGCGTTCCACGGAAATCACAATATCCCCAAGCATCAATTCGCCCGTATCCGGATGAAATACTTCCGGCTGCGTTTCTTCCAACGTATCAAAATTCCCCGGACGGTCATACTCCGCGAACGGAAATGATACTACATCTGTAGGCGCGTCAACTCCGCGGTTTTCTTTATTGATTTCGCGGATTGAGGCATTGTCCGTAAGAAGGACATTTACTTCCGCTTCATACGGACATCCGGCAAAATCCAAGGTCTTTTCAATTACACGCTCTATCAGCGCCGCATAATCAAACGAAAACGGAATTCCGGTTTCTTCTTCGATATGAACTGTCAAAACATATCCTCCTTTATGATTTCAGCCATTGTATTCCGAATTACGGAAAAATCCCTTACCGTCAGACCGCTCCGGTTTAAATCTCCTTTGGCAACGCGCAGACTCAAAGCCTTATCAATTACCTTTACAATCAGAATCCTGCCTTTCTGCGTTTTTTTCAGATACTCACATGTGCCGCAGATGTTATCCGCTAAAAGTAATACCGCTGCCTCTTTCGAAGTCGGGTGGTCTCCATTCAGCGTATGTTCGAGAAGGACTTTTTTCAATGCCGCCGGGAACTCCTCGTCCTGAGCTAAGGCAAGCGTATTCTCCAACGTGTTTCTGCCATACAGTCTTCCGATTTCATGGTAATATCCGCCTGTCATTGTCAGTAAAGAGTCCGCCTCTTCCATCTGCTCCGCAACCTGTCCCGCAATCTGTGCGACACGGCGGGCGTGAAGGAACGCGGTCGGATGTTCCGCAGAAAGCCTGACAAGTAACGGCGCTTCTTCGTTACAAAGTTTTTGCAGCTTTTCCAAATCCACATTTTCTAACGAAGCGGAAAGCTGCGTATCTTCGGTCTGTTCAATCTGTTCGTACTCAATTTGTTCGTACTCGGTCTGTTCGTATTCGACAGGTTCCCCCTGTGCGGCGGAAAACTCCTGCCGTAAAGCTTCCTCTTCCCGATACGCCGCCTCCTTTTCTTCTTCTCCGGCGGCCAGTTCTTCCAGAAAATCAAAACACTCTTTCTTAATCTGTGATGCATAATCTCCCCGAAGCAATTTGGAGAACAAGAGTGATACTACTATCACGCCGGCATAAACTGCCGTGAGAAAGAAAATATCCCCGCTTAAAATCTCCTGTTTTACCGCAAAGAAAAATATAATCCTGACACTGGCAATGACCGCTGCCACCGAAATAATTACATTTACCGCGTCGCTCCATTTCTTCATATAAGGTATTACAATTCCGAGAAGAAACAGGCACAATACCTGCATAACAAGCGCCTCAATAGAAGGTTCGGGCTGTGTGCTTCCTATCAAAAACAGAAAAAAATAATTCAGCAAAAGCCCGTAACGTACATGAAACGCACACAATAGCAGGATGCCTCCAAAGCACCAAAACGGCAGCAAAAGCGGCCGGTCAAACAACAGTACAAAGGCAGACGAAATAACATACAGTAACGGAGTCAGCCAGAAAAGAATGCCCTCCGTCAGCTCTAATTCAAAGAAAAACGCATAGCACGATGCGCAAAACGTAAGCGCTGCCGCAAATATATAATATAAAGAAGATACGGGTTGTCCTTCTTCATGCAAAACAGGGATAAGCACGGCGCTTCCGATTGTAAGCACCAGCATTATAAGATGCCAAAGCACCGTTTTTTGTCCGTATCGCAGTCGTTTTGTAAATCCTATTTTATTTCCTTGCAAAGAAATGTTCCCCCTTTTTCTTCACTGCCTGTCCGGCTTTTGGGTTCACGGCCGGCTTTTCCCGCCTTGCGGCGGCTTTCTTTTCGTACTCGTCATAGGCGTGTACGATTTTTTGTACCAGAGGATGTCGCACCACGTCCTGGGAAGTCAACTGACAAATCCCGATATCATCAATATTTTTTAACACGCGAAGCGCAACGTCAAGGCCCGATACCGCACCGCTTGGCAAATCTTTCTGCGTCATGTCGCCGGTAATAATCACCTTGGATCCAAACCCGATACGGGTCAGAAACATCTTCATCTGGGCCGGCGTGGTGTTCTGTGCCTCGTCCAGAATAATAAAAGCATTGTCCAAAGTTCTTCCGCGCATATAAGCAAGCGGGGCTACCTCAATCAGACCCTTTTCCATATTTTTCGTAAAGCTGTCGGCTCCCATAATCTGATACAGAGCGTCATACAGCGGGCGCAGATACGGGTCTACCTTACTCTGTAAATCGCCCGGAAGAAAACCTAACTTTTCTCCCGCTTCAATTGCCGGGCGTGTTAGAATAATACGGCTCACTTCATCGTTCTTAAACGCCGTAATTCCCATCGCCATGGCAAGATACGTCTTACCTGTTCCCGCGGGACCGACGCCGAATACAATCATCTTTTTCCGAATCATATCCACATACTGCTTCTGCCCGAGAGTCTTTGGCTTAATCGGTTTTCCCTGTATCGTATGACAGATAAGCTCCTTGTCAATCTCCGTAATTTTTGCCTCCTGTGACCGCGGCAAAAGAGAAATGGCATAAGAAACATTCTGCTCCGTAATCACGTTGCCACGCTCAGACAAAAGACAGAGCTGCTCAATAACACGCTTCGCCTGCTCCGCTGCCTCCGTGGTTCCCAGTATCTTTAATTTATCGTTACGGACAATCAGCGTTACACCAAGACTTTTCTCAATCAGCTTCGCATAGGCATCAAACTGGCCGAAAATATTTCTGCTATGCTCCGCCGGCACTTCCATCATCATCTCCACTATACTCATCCGGACTCTGTTGCCTCCACTCATCTTCCTGTACCGGGACCTGCTCCCAGGCCGCGGACAAAAGTTCTAACCTGCCCCGTGTATACACCGTATCTTTTCCGACCTCCGTTGTTACATCCACGGAAAGCACCGTTGTCCGATGTTCTTCAAGATACGACACATAACGTTCCAATGCCTGCTTTGCCAGCGAATTCGCTTCCTCCTCGGTATAATCCCGCATCGTGGGAATATACTCCGAAACCACTGTCTTCTGCATACGAAACGGCAGTGAAAAATGCTCATGCAGCGACAAAACAGTACCTTCTGTTATTATAGCATAATTTGTATAGGAATGACTAGGCATATGCGAAAATATTTTTTTATTTCCGAAATAAAACGCATATCCTTTTTTTACCTTTCCCGTAAATTCCTTTTCCACGATTTTGCGCGAAAAACTGTACGTATACTCTTTTACGGTTTTTAGGACAATGTCCGCGTCTGCGGTCACGGAATAACGGTTTACCAATGTCTCGTTATCTCCGATGACCGACACAACACCGCTCACTAATATATCCCCTTTTTTTACTACATCCCCGACTTTCACGACCGGCGTGCCGCTGCGACAGACAAGGCTTTTTACAATACCGTCCGCCGTTGCCGCAAGATGTACCGGCGCGGTTTCTTCCTTCCGAAGCGGCGGCATATCCGTTTCGGCAATCCGAAGAAAGAGCTTTGTCCCGCGTAATTCCGCCGAAACCCAGCCGATGTCCGGATAATCAATGCGAAGCTGTCTCTCAATATCGGTACAATCCACATTTTCCCGCCGCATACCGCACACAACGCTGTTTTCTTTTAAATAAGAAAGCATTTCTTCTTCCGTATGCACGAACCCCCCTGTAACGGAAATATCCCAGACAAAACGGGACAACAGCCACATAAGCCAGAGGCAGTACACACCTCCCGCAAAAAACACCACGCGGCTGCGATACTTTTTTAAAAGAAACGGCAGTCCGATGCGCTTTCTGATATACGGAATACAGTGCGACTTTTTTGCAATGGCGCGAATCCGAAAATAGTCCCGCAGTTTCATCTTTGCCACGTATACCGTTCCGTGCTCCGTCACATGGGAACCCACGTCATAAAGCGGTATTTTCCGGCTCCGGCATACATTAAAAAAGCGCTCCGGAGAACGCCCCCGCAGTTCCACAAATACCATGCCGCCAAAAAAATTAAATAACTGCTTCATCTGTTCTCACCCTCTAATGATAGGATATGCCAATAATATTGCCGACAATTCTCAATTCTTCCGGTAAAAAATATTCCAGACGCAGATATTCGCCTTCCACGCATAATTCATATTGCTTTGTTTTTAACCGGATTCTTCCTGCCGTATATTCCGTTACCGAAGTAAAATTCCGCACCAGCATACAATGTCTGCCCGCAAGGTAAACCATCATTTCCCCCGCGACGTCACCGGTCAGGGAGATTGCCTCCGTCAGACGCTCAAAAAAGGCCGCGTACTCCTTTTTCTCCCGTTTTTCTGCCCGCTTCACTTCTATGTAAAGTTCCCTGTGCACCTTGGATTTCCCGTGCCGGTGCGCCTTGTACTTTGCCATACTGCCTCCGCCAAATCTCCCCTTACTTATCAATATATTCTCTTGTAAACGTAAAATACCCCTTAATCCGAAGATTAAGGGGCTTTTCGCACATTATTTATACTTGCGCTTACGAGCGGCTTCCGACTTCTTCTTACGTCTTACGCTCGGCTTCTCGTAATGCTCTCTTTTGCGAATCTCCTGCTGAATGCCAGCCTTTGCGCAGTTTCTCTTGAATCTGCGGAGAGCGCTGTCAAGGGATTCATTCTCTTTTACGATAACATTCGACATCTTCTCACCTAACCTCCCTCCAGTTGTGTATTGTGCCTATATACAACTGTTTGGGTATTTTATAGCACTACCTAGATTATAACATAAAATTTCCATTCGTCAACTGCAAATTTATGATTATGGAAATTTTCTTGAAAAATGCGGAACCTCAAAGAGGCAGGCACCCTTGCATTTCTCCCATACCTGCGCTATAATAAAGGCGCGGCACATCCCAAAGACGGCTTTGTATACGGGTTTATTCCCTAAGATACCTAAGGCTTGTGCCTGTTTATACCGTTATATATATTTAAACCGCTCCCAAGAGGTGTAACATGAACTACCGTATTGCAATTATCGACGACGACCCTGTCTCCCGTGAGACTTTATCCGCTCTTGCCCTAAACTGGTCCGATGCCCGCGGGCATATAACGAATCTGTCAAAATACACTTCCGCCGAGAGCTTTTTGTTTACCTACTCCGCCGAAAAGACGTTTGATATCCTCCTTCTCGATGTCGAGATGGACGGCATGAACGGCGTAGAGCTTGCCAAACGCCTTCGCTCCGAAAATAAAATTATCCAGATCATTTTTATAACCGCCTACTCCGACTATATCTCCGAGGGCTATGAGGTAGCGGCGCTCCACTATCTCCTAAAACCGGTCAATGAGAGCAAACTGTTTCAGGTTCTGGACCGTGCCGCCGAGAGAGTTTTGCGGGATTACCGCTCGCTGGCAGTCGGTACTTCCGAAGGGACGATTTTTGTCCCTCTTTATGAAGTAAAATATCTTGAAGTAATAAAAAACTACGTCACCGTTCACGCGGAAAAAGATTATATTGTCCGAAAACCGCTCGGCGAATTTTCGGATGCGCTTGACCGGCGTTTTCTGCGGGTCGGGAGGTCATATATCGTCAATCTTTTGTATGTAAAAAGAGTCTCAAAAAACGAGATTGAGCTGCACGACGGCGAGATAATCCCTATTCCGCGAAGCGCCTATGAGTCGGTAAACAGGGCTATTATTGATATGAGGTGAATTTTTATGGGAATTTTAGGAAAACGTGCAACCAAAAAAATAGCCGCCTATCAGCAGGAGCTGATAATGACCCATTACGCTGAGGTCGAAAGCATGTACAAAAAAATGCGGGGCTGGCGGCACGACTACCGCAATCACATTCAGGTAATGAAGTCTTACGCCCAAAACGGCAACATGGATGCCATCTGCCGCTATCTCGATGAACTTGACATTGATTTAAAAACGGTGGACACCGTCATAAAAACCGGAAATCCGATAACCGACGCGATTTTAAATTCAAAAATAACCCTTGCAAGGGATAAAAAAATTAAAGTAAAAGCCGACGCAAACATCCCCTGCGTTTTAGGAATATCCGAGCTGGAATTGTGTTCGATCATAGGTAATCTCTTTGACAACGCGATAGAGGCAAGTTTAAAGCTCCCCGAGGAAAAGCGGCTTATCCGGGTGTATATGGAAGTCAAGGAATCGAGCCAGCTTTATATTTGTTTTACCAATTTCACCGCCACGCCGAAACTCCAAAAGTTCATGGGAAGATATAAGAGTACCAAAGGAGCGGACCACGGAATCGGCCTTGTGCAAATCGACCGGATTGTCAAGCGCCTTTCCGGTTATATTAAACGAAACAGTGAGGACGGAGCGTTTACAACGGAAGTTCTGCTGCCTATTTTAGAGAACAAAGCATAGATTTTCCGACTTCAAATCACAATTCATCCCCCAAAAACGAAAATTCGTCCCAAAATTTACACGAGGGACGAATTTTCTGTTATGATATTGCCCAAGAGGTGATAAGTTATATGAACAATAAAAAAGAGCAAAAAGAAAAAAAGAAAAAAGAAAAGCCGAAATATTCGGTGCCGCAGTGCGTGTACTTTATATTTACACGGGCATGGAGATATAAAAAAGTGCTGTTTGCGATTCTGGCGGCCAATATATTTTTTGAGCTTGTAATCACTCTTGTGAGATTTTATATGTCTCCGACGATACTTTCAAAGCTCGAACAAAATGCGGGACTCTCCGAGTTCCTTCTTACCGTAGGATTTTTTGTCGGGATAACTGCTCTGATCAATATGTTCCACAATTATCTTATCAATAATTCAAACTGGCCGATCATGAATTTCAGAATGCGGCTTCTCGATGAAATAACCGAAAAGACGTCCGCCACATCCTACCCGAACTTTTTAAACGAAAAGTTCAAAAACCTTATGACTCTCGCGGCGGAGGCGTGCCAGGGGGACTATTCCGCATCGGTTCAAATGCCTTACTGCGTAGGAAATATGATTATCAGACTGATACTGTTCGGGGTATATCTCTACTATCTGAACGGCCTGAACCCGATACTCGTCATTGTGGTAATCGTACTTTCGACAACGATGTTTTACTACAACCGATGGGCATACGGCTGGGGGTACCGTCACCGCGACGAGGAAGGCGAGGTCGGAAGAAAATATAATTATCTTCACAATAACCTGATAAACCTCCCGCTTATCAAGGAGACAAAACTTTTCGGTCTCGAAGGCTGGCTCAACGACATCTTTCGCGACGTCAACGAACTCTCCCACGCGCTGTCAATAAAACGTGAAAAATTTTTTATATGGCGCGGTGTGCTGAACTTAACACTTGACCTGTTGCGAAACGGTATCGCTTACTACATCCTGATAACCGCAGCCCTGCGCGACGGTCTGCCCGCCTCTACCTTTGTCCTGCTGTTTTCGGCAATCGGGTACTTCTCCGAATCGGTCGCGGCGGTACTCGACAGCTACAACGAGATACGGAATAACTGTATCAAAATAAGCAGTCTAATAGAATTTTTGAAATTTGAAGAACCGTTTAAGTTTGATGACGGAGAGGCGGTTCCGGCAGATAACTCCTACGAAATAAGGCTTGTAAACGTCAGCTATACCTATCCGGGAGCTGACAAAAAAACGCTCGACAATTTAAACCTGACAATCCATCGGGGAGAAAAACTGGCGATGGTCGGTTTAAACGGTGCAGGAAAAACGACGATAGT
The DNA here is from genome assembly GCA_022510665.1 of Lachnospiraceae bacterium. Classification (GTDB taxonomy): domain Bacteria; phylum Bacillota; class Clostridia; order Lachnospirales; family Lachnospiraceae; genus SIG307. The sequence goes on along the minus strand of JAFLSZ010000053.1, from coordinate 2,750 downwards.
CAAGCTTATCTGCGGTTTTTTGGACCCTGACGAAGGACAGGTGCTGTTAAACGGCAGGGATATCCGCGATTTTGACAGACGGGAGTATTATAAACTCTTTTCGGCGGTCTTCCAGCAGTTTTCGCTCATCAACATGACCGTTGCGGAGACGGTCGCACAGTCTGTTGAGAATATCAACCTTGAGCGCGTCAGAGCGTGTCTTGAAATGGCAGGACTGACAAAGGCCGTAAGTGAGCTTCCGAACGGACTTGACACCCATATAGGCCGGGACGTCCATTTAGACGGCGTGCAGCTTTCGGGCGGACAGACCCAGCGGCTCATGCTCGCGCGTGCGCTCTATAAGGACGGTCCGATATTGATGCTCGACGAGCCCACGGCGGCGCTCGACCCGCTTGCCGAAAACGATATTTATATGAAATACAATTCAATGAGCGGCGGAAAAACTTCGGTGTTCATCTCCCACCGTCTCGCTTCGACACGCTTCTGCGACAGAATTGTCTATATAGCAGACGGCAGGGCAGCCGAAACAGGAACCCATGAAGAGTTGATGGCCCTTGACGGCGGGTATGCGAAGCTGTTCGAGGTACAGAGCAGATATTACAGAGAAGGCGGTGATTTTTAAATGAGCAAAGAGAACAAAAAAATAAAATACGAGATAAGAGCAAAAGATGCGCTCATGCTGAACCTCCGGGCTCTTAAACTGTTCCGTAAACTTAGTCCATGGCATATAGAATTAGAGGTTTTGGACAAAATTCATCAGACGCTGGGATACTATATCGGAATCTATGTCACCGCAAGGATAGTGACAGAGCTTGCTACCCTCCGCAGGCCTAAAACACTTTTGTTTTGGGTCATCATAATGCTCTCGCAGGAACTTTTTGTCAGGATGATACATTACACGATATTTCACATCCAGCAGGTAAAAGGAAATTTCATGAACGAGCGGCGCTGGAACCTCATTGACAAAAAACTCAGTCAGATGGACTATGTGGACGCCGAGCGGCAGGGTGTACGCGACCACTATTTTAAAATACGCCAGGACGAGGAATGGACCGGCCTTGGGTTTTCGGCCGGATACAGCTTTATATATATTTTCTCGGATATCGCAAACATACTGGGAGCAATTGCACTTTCGGCCGGATTTGTCTTTTTAAAGGTTCCCGAAACCGCGCCGGGGGCAGGTATTCTTAACAGCCCTCTTACGATTCTGGCTATAATAGCCGTTATTGCGCTCATTTCCCGCGGTGCGGTCATACTCGGTTCAAAGGCATGGAAACTTTATAAAGAAATGAACGACTCCGCTACCCTTTCCAACCGCGTTTTCTGGCACACCGTAAACATCCCCAAGGATGAAAGCCGCGCTCTTGATATGAGAATTTACGACCAGCGCTCGCTGCTCATCCATATGAGACGCCAGAGCGTAGATCAGGGGTTCGGTAAAAAGGCTGCCGAATATTGGGCAGGCAAAGGCGGCATCATGCGGGCAATTCAGAACATGAGCACGCATATCACCCTCGGAGCGATTTATTTCATAGTCGGATTAAAGGCATGGGCAGGCGCTTTCGGCGTAGGTCAGGTGACACAGTATATTGCCGCAATAACCGCCCTCACCTCACATATCACAAACTTAGCCTACAGGTGGCAGGACATGCGGCTAAACGCCGTAAACCTCAAATACGCGTTTGACTTTTTGGACATTAAAAATAACATGTATCAAGGCAGCCTCTCCACCGAAAAGCGCTCCGACAGACAGTATGACATAGAATTTAAAGACGTGAGCTTTAAATACCCGGGTACGGAAAAATGGGCGCTCAGGCATCTGAACGTAAAATTCAAAGTAGGTTCAAGACTTGCGGTAGTCGGTGAAAACGGCTCCGGCAAAACAACATTTATAAAGCTTCTCTGCCGCCTCTACGACCCGCAGGAAGGTCAGATTTTCCTCAACGGCATAGACATTAAAAAGTATGACTATCAGGACTATGTGGGCGTATTTTCGGTCGTGCTTCAGGACTATTTTCTGCCTGCACAGCCGATTGGAGAAAATGTCGCGGGTTCAAAGAACTATGACCGAAAAAAAGCGGAGAAATGCCTTATCGACGCGGGATTCGGCGAACGCCTGAAAGAACTTCCGCAGGGTCTTGACACCTATCTTTATAAAGAATTTGAAACGGACGGGGTTCAGGTTTCGGGCGGAGAAGCGCAAAAAATAGCGATAGCAAGAGCCCTCTACAAAAACGCGCCGTTTATCATTCTCGACGAACCGACCGCCGCGCTCGACCCTATTGCCGAGGCGGAAATATACTCTCAGTTTGACGGAATCGTCGGAAACAAGACCGCGATATACATCTCCCACCGGCTTTCCTCCTGCCGCTTCTGCGATGAGATACTGGTCTTTGAGGACGGCAGCATTATCCAAAGGGGTAGCCACGACAGCCTTGTCGAAACCGACGGAAGGTATAAAGAACTGTGGTATGCTCAGGCACAGTATTATAAGGACGAAGAAAAGAGAAGGCAGATGGATAAAGAAAGAGCGGCCGCGGGGATTTAACCATCGGGCATCCCGTCCTACTCTCCCATTCCTCCGGTCCCCGTGTTCCGCCTACAGGCGCAGAATGCGCCTGTAGGCGTGACTTCATATCCGCCGCGTTTCTTATTTTAACTTCCCGCACCCTTCAATTACCACTTCTTCTACCGTGGATAAATCAAGGTCGAGTCGTTCCAGTTCCGGGCAGTTTCGGATTATCAGTTTT
>JAFLSZ010000052.1 GCA_022510665.1 Lachnospiraceae bacterium | reverse complement strand
ATTCCGACATCAATCAAATTTGATGTATAGTCAGGCAGGGAAAGATCGCAATATGCCTGAACAAATAAAAGCACCAGTATCAAAATTACAAAATACCAATACTTTTTAAGGTTACGAATAATATTTTTCATTCAAATGATACTCCTTTCCGACTAACAGGGTTAGACATTTGACCTTTTTAAACAGTAGGCCATATCCTGATTTTAATGCCTGCGCGCCTGTTCTTCAAAAACATCTTTAATCTTATGGGAAATCCTGATAAACTCTTCCATATCTTTTCTGCCGATTTTCTCCAGCAGCAGCTCCATTTTTATTAAGATTTGCTCTTTCATCTTATCTACATATGCCGTTCCCTGCGGTGTAATTTCAACTACAGTCTGTCTGGCATCTACAGAGGAGTGGTATCTGACGATAAGCCCGTTTTTTTCCATTTTTCTAAGCAGTGCTGCAATACGCGCCGTGCTTACATTTAATTCTCTGGCAAGATCGCCTGCAATTACTTTTTGATTGGCCTCCTGCAAAAAGACCAGAACAAAACCGATACCTTTTTGACTTTCATCAATTTCACCCAAAAACGCTTTTGATCGGCATGCACGAAGCTTATGCAACATCTCCTGTGCATCTTCTCTTGTACTCATAATTACCTCCTTTATTTTTCTAACCACGTTAGATATTATAGTACATTAATTTGATTTGTCAATAAGTGAAGTTTGGGATTTGCATTTTTTATACTTTACGTATACTTTATTATATTCCGCAGATAGCGTGCAATCTGCGGAACTTCACATAGAGTTTCTGCCGTCGGCAGCACTGCAAAAATGCGGCGCTTTCGTATACTGTCCGGGGAAAAGTCATTCAGGATATGCGCGCAAAGTGTTCAAGCCCCTTATGAATGAGGGGACCGGGGAGTTGAAGAGCCGCAGTCCCCCTTTTGTTTTATAAAGAGTCAAGTTTTTCTAACAAAAGGCCTGTGCCTTTCCAGACCCCGGATATAAGGACAAGCAGAACCGCTGTAGGAACAGCCAGTAGGCCTGCCACAAGAATTCCGCACCAGAATATGAAGCCGTAAGCGGTCTTACGTAATAATTTTTCTCGTTTTAATTTCATATTGTTTTTCTCAATATATTTCAATAGCCAGTCGTTGTCTTTGTCTCAAAATTTATCTGCCGTCTTCCCTTGCCCCGCTGACAATCTTATAATATGCGTTAGATGTTATGCGGTACACAAGCGTATAGAACAAAGCGAAGATAATTACACTTATTATTGTTGCAGCCGCAAACAACGCCACCTGATTGAGATTGAACAGTAAAAGCAGCTTCCGGATAATCGGAAAAGCAAAGGCAAGATGCAGGGCGGCCAAAATCAGCGGGAGAAGGAATACGGTTAAAAGCTGTGAATTGATGCTTTTTCGTATTTCCCGTTTTGTCATGCCGATTTTCTGCATGATTTCAAAGCGTGCCTGATCTTCGTAACCCTCGGAAATCTGCTTATAGTAGATAATCAGCACGGCGGCGGAAATAAACACGATGCTGAGTATGATGCCAAGATAGAACAGACCTCCGAATAAGCCGTAAAAATCCTCCCGTTCCATTTCCTGACTTTCGACCCTGACGGAAAAAAAGCCGTAGTTCTCGTTTGCGGAGGTACCGACAAACGCCGTATGAAGCGCGCGGTACAGTTCGATTTGTTTTTTTGCTTCGACTCCGGTATCGAAGTGATACCTCCATTTCAGCGAAATCATTCGATTCCCATTATAATCGGCAAGTTTGTCAAGCCCCCGGATACTGTTTTCCAGATCCGGTACGATGACTGCCATGCTTGAAAGGAACATCATTGCCGTATCGTCGCCTTCGACAAATTCCGTCACCTTCTTTTTAATTTTAAATGTGTTTCCGTGGTTGAACGAAATCGTATCGCCCTGATAGTCATTGCGGAAAGTATAAATAAGCGCCTCGCCGTCCGCGAGCGTTTCATTTGTTCCCATCATCGCGTTATAATCCGCAAGCGGAACGAAATAGAACTGGCAGACGTTGGAGAGGGTATTAAAGTTAAATGAGTATATGTCGGAGACATCCGGTTCAACCGTGGTCCCGTCCACAAGTCCCGCGATAGAGATACTGCGGTATTGATAAGCGTTTTTCGGCGTAATATCATACGTTTCCAATACCGTAGAAATATCATTTTGAAGGGACGTAATAAAGTCATCCGATAAATTGCCGGTGTCGTTTATTAAAAAACTCATATTGATATCTCTCGGATAACGGCTGCGGAGGGACTCCTCCTCACCGAAATACAGGCTGGCGGTGGAAGAGATCATAACAAGTACCATTGTTGCGAGAATACAAATCGAAGCAAGTCCCGCGCCGTTGCGTTTCATACGGTAAACCATAGAGGAAACGGATACGAAGTGTTTCGGTTTGTAATAGTAATTCTTTTTTTTCTGCAGAATACGGCAAAAAAGCACGGAGCCCGCAATCATCACCAGATAAGTGCCGATGATAACCATAATGACAGCGATAAAAAATACCATAAGAGCCGACACAGGGTCTTTAATTGTTACCGCCAGATAATAAGCCGCACCCAGAATCAGAACGCCGAGAATTCCGAAAAACCAGCCTCCGCGCGGCGGTTTTTCTCCCGTATTTTCACTTAGAAGAAGGGTTATGGCGTTTGAAAACCTGACCTGCCGGAGTGAATTGAGAAGCAGCAGTACAAAAATCACGCCAAACATCGTTGCGCTCATTAAAATTGCTATCAAAGACACATCTAACGTATATGTCACGTTTCCCTGCATGATATTGACAAGCCCCAGTTCCGCGAATTTAGAGAGTAAAATTCCGCAGATGAGTCCGACCCCGAGTGAGAACAGGCCGGTCATCACGGTTTCCCAAAACAGAATTTTGGCAATATTTTTCTTGTCCATGCCGAGGATATGATATAGGCCGAATTCCTTTTTTCTGCGGCGGATTAAAAAGGAATTTGTATAGAACAGAAAGATGCACGCGAAAAATGCGATGACCCAGCTGCCAAGCCCCAGCATCTCCCGAATCGTACTTCCGCCCCGAAGAGAGGAGAGTGCGTCGCAGTACTGCAGAAACACAATAATATAATACATCATCACCATGCCGGTACAGGTGAAAAGATACGGAAGATACAGTCGCTTGTTTTTGCGGATACCGTCCAAGGCAAGTCTGGGATAAAAACCTGCTTTCATTTTTGCGTTCCCCCTTTCGCAAGTAAAGTCAGAGTATCGGATATTTTCTGATATAGCTGCTCGTTTGTGTCATTGCCGCGGTAAATCTGATGGAACACTTCTCCGTCTTTAATAAACAATACCCTGCCTGCGACGCTTGCCGCTTTAACCGAGTGAGTTACCATCAGAATGGTCTGACCGAGTTTGTTGACTTCGGCAAAAAGCGAGAGAAGTTCGTCGCTCGATTTGGAATCAAGAGCGCCGGTAGGTTCGTCCGCGAGGATTAATTTCGGGTTTGTGATGATTGCTCTTGCCACGGCCGCCCTCTGTTTCTGCCCGCCGGAAACCTCGTAAGGATATTTCTTTAAAAGTCCCGTAATGCCGAGTTTCGCGGCAATGGGAGACAGAAGCCCGTGCATTTCTTTATAGGATTTTCCCGCAAGCACAAGCGGAAGATAAATATTGTCTTCCAGCGTAAAGGTATCGAGCAGATTGAACTCCTGAAAGACAAAGCCGAGGTTATCCCTGCGGAATGCCGCGATTGCCGAGTCCTTTATGCCGGAAAGGTCTTTGCCGTCCAAAACCACGCTGCCGTTTGTCGGTTTGTCAAGAGCGGCCAACAGGTTCAGAAGGGTCGTTTTACCGGAACCGGATTCTCCCATAATGGCAATATATTCGCCCCGTTCCACACTGAAATTTACGTTTTTAAGCGCTTCAACTTTGTTTCCGCCGAACCGGGTCGAATAAATTTTTTTCAGCCCGGTAACTTCTAAAATACTCATGTGTTTTTCCTCCAATTTATGTTCTGCCGTTATTTTAGCAGAAACGGGAAATGTGCCGCCATTGAATCGGCTTACATTTCCCGTCTGAAATCTTACACTTTTGTAAGGAGTTACTCTTTTTTCGAATTATATTGTTCCAGATTAATATAAACGGTTGTCCCTTTGTCGGGTTCGGAAGAAATATTAATTTCGACTCCGAGATTTTTGCATATTCTTTTACAGAGATAGAGTCCGATTCCGCTTGCTTTTTTATCCCTGCGGCCGTTATATCCCGTATACCCTTTTTCAAAAACACGGGGCAGATCTTCCGGTGCGATGCCGATTCCCGTATCCTCGATGCAGAGTATTTTCGGTTCGCGCAGATAGATTCTGATACTGCCTTCGCGGGTGTATTTCAGGGCATTGGATAAAAGCTGTTCAATTACGAAGGAGAGCCATTTTTCATCGGTAATTACCGTCTGGTCAATCGGTTCATATACAAGGTGTATTTTCCGGTGAATAAATTCGGAAGCAAATTTTGCGACGGATTGTTTGACAAGGGTATCTATGCTGTATTCCCTGAATACATAGTCGCCGGAAACGGAGTCCAGCCGCAAAAATGCCAGTACCATTTCCACATACTGTTCAATTCGGAATAAATCCGCCGACAACGTCCGGGAAAGCGGCGTATCTTCATTCTGCAGTGTGAGCCGCATGGCGGCAATAGGGGTTTTAATCTGATGCACCCATATGGTATAGTATTCCATCATATCTCGATAGCGGGCGGAAGTCAGCGTTTCGAGATTCGCGACTTCGCTCTGCAGGGTCCGGATGATTTCCTGATAATCCTCGTCCTCCACACGTTCGGCTTCGGGCATGAAAGTAATCATAGCCGCAGTCAGTTCTTTGATTTCCGAGAGCTGTCTGTGCCTGCGTTTCACACGGGAAAAATCCGCGGCGATAAAGACAGTTCCTAAAAGAAAGCAAAGCAGCGCCGGATATAATACCGCTTTGACCGGCAGATGGTATAAGGCAAAGACGGCGCAGAAAATTGCACAGAACAAAAGCAGAGCGAGTATGCCTTTTTGGTATCCTTTTATATATGTCTTAAATAGTTTCATGTTTTACTCCACAATATATCCGACACCGAACTTGGTTGTAATAAAATTTTCAAGTCCTGCGGCGTCAAGTTTTTTCCTCAGACGGTTGATATTTACCGTCAGGGTGTTTTCGTCTATAAACAGTTCCGTTTTCCACAGCCGTTCCATCAGCTTCTCACGGCTTACGATTTTGCCCTTATTTTCCATCAGGCAGAGCAGAATACGGTATTCATTCTTGGTAAGGGAGATATTCGTATCCTGATAGATGAGCGTATTCGCCCCGGTATCCAGAAAGGCTCCGCGATGCTCTAAGACAGGAACACTGGCAGCAAAGTCATAGGTTCTTCGTAAAAGCGCGTGTATCTTGGCAATCAGTACGCTCTGGTCAAACGGTTTTGCGATAAAATCGTCCGCGCCCATATTCATCGCCATAACAATATTCATATTATCCGACGCAGAGGAAATAAAAATAATCGGCACTTTTGAAATTTTTCGTATCTCGCTGCACCAATGGTATCCGTTGAAAAACGGCAGGGCTATATCAAGCAGAATAATGTGCGGCCGATACTCCGTAAAGTCGGTCAGTACGTTTCGAAAGTTTTCCGCAATATGGGCGTCTAAATCCCAAAGTTCTGCTTGCTTTTTAATTGCTTTTGCAATACCTAAATCATCTTCAATAATCAGTAATTTATACACCGTATCCTTCTTTCTTTGAGCGGTTTTACTCCCGCCGTCCGTTTCTTTTTATATTATCGGACTCATTATCCTTTTTCTAAACAGGCGCCTTGTCAAAATGGCATATTTATGTTAGTTTTCCACTTATTTGAAAATTGATTTTTTTAATGTTGTATGATATACTAAATACAGTACGAAACTTGTTTTCGGGATTATCGGACGGTGCAGTTTTTTGCATATTGGCAAGGGGTGCGTTTTATGAAATTCAAAATATTAGCCTGTCTTATATCTGCCTGTTGTTTGCTGGCAGGGTGTGAAAAAACTGACAGAAAATATGAAATCTCTGAAGCGGCTGTGACAAATGAAACACAGACAGAATGCGGTCATGATTATTCTTCCGTTATTGCGGGATATATGAAATTTGCCGAAGTTTTGATAAATGAACAAGTCAGCTCTATTCCGGTTGATTTGGACTTTAGTTCGTTTGAGGAAAATGATGAAGAATTAATTTATGACTGGGGTTGTATGTTGGCAGAAATGATGATATGGTCTTGTCAGAGTTTATCAAAAGAGAAGGATTATTTCGGATATGCGCTTAAAGACCTGAACAATGACAAAACCAGCGAATTGATATTACTTACAAAGGATTTTGATATTCTTGCAATATTTACAACAATAAATGATAAACCCAAACTTGTTGATGCCTACTGGTCAAGACATAGATGCGCAATATACGATTCTAATACTTTGTACACTTATTCAAGCAGTGGGGCTGCAAATTATTGTTATCGTTTGCAAGTAATATCACAAAATACAGGTGAGCTTGTAACGTTGAAGGAATATGGCAGTGATACGGATCATTACTATAAAATCATCAATGGAGAGCAATCCGTTATCAGCGAATCAGAATATGAGGAATTTGAGAAAACATATCCTGTACTGTTTTATGATGTTGCCATGGATTTCAATAAAAATTCAGGTATTGAATTTATGCCGTTTTCAATTGATGGCACATAATGTATATTTTTTGAGTTTTCGCATTTTGTATACTTTATTATATTCCGTAGATTGCACGCTGTCTTATTTTTACATGCGCAACGCTGCACCGGACTTCCTCTAAGAGCCGTTAAGCCGCTTGAGTGTGTCCTCGCGTCTAACCGGCTCTAAGAGGTGATTCCGGCTCCGCTAAAAACACGGCCCTTCGGACAAATGTAAAAATCAGACAGCGTGCAATCTGCGGAACTTTTTAAAGCAGCTAAAAAATGCGGAAACTTGAGTGTATATTTGTATTTTTTGCAGAATTGGAGAAAAAGCATTTTGGATAAATATAAAGTTAAAATCAACCCTAGAGCAATACGCGAATTAGATAACATTTACGAATATATCGCAAACGAGAAATTGGCTCCTGAAAATGATAAAGAACAGGTTGACAGAATCAAGAAAGCTATTTTAAAGTTAGCTTTTCATCTGCTCTATGATAAACTTTATATTTTCTTCAACAGGTTTTGTCCCATTTACCCGTATAACAGGACAATTCAATGATTGTACCCATTCTTCAACGGTACTCTCCGTTCTGGATTTAACTAAATCAAAGAACTTTTCTTCCTGCTCATATAAATCTCCGCCGGGCAACATTCTGTTACCGAATTTCTGAAAAGAACGATTTTTAACCCGTTCTATCCGAAGAGCCTTCGGAACGTCAATCAATACGGCATAGCGGAAAAAAGGCTCGACGGCTTCTCCGTAGTCCCCCTTTACAGAGGCAAAGACAAAGTCTTTATGCGTTTTAATCTTATTAAAAAGAAGCTGCCCAACTTCTTCGCGTGTGTGTGGAGAAGCATAGGTATAATAAGGATTCGTTTTTGGAAAATACAGTTCTTCGTTATCAATAAAATAGAAGTTTAATTCTTTTGCCAATGCTTTGCCCAGAGTACTCTTTCCGGCACCATTTAAACCACATATAATAATTCCTGTTCCCATAAATATTTCTCCGCTAAATCAAAATAATTAAGTTGTCTCCATTCGCAGCCGTAATTCGTCCCAATCTGTTACTGTCAAAATATTTTTATTCCCTTTGTCGGAGTGCCCGGTGCGGCGGCGTTCCAAAATACTGTGTCAATTTCGGAGTTGCTTAATGAAACCTCTATTCCCTGCGATTCATAAAGATATGGCGTAAACATTGTATTTGGTATTTCTATCTGAAATAAATGTCTTTTCTTCGGATCAAATCTTCCGAATTCCTGATTGATTTCACTTGCTTTGGCTTGCACCTGCTCTGCCGACAAATGATATTTATTTTTTGTGGCATACCGTAAAACGGCCTCTGTTCCCTTTATTCCATTAAATTTTTGCTCTGCTATAAGCGTTTGACCATAATCAAACAATATCATTTTTGGTAGTTTCATATAAGTCGCCTCCACATTTAAAATATTTTTCCTGTTCATTATTTATTGCAGACTGCGGATTAAATCATATTCTGCAACGATTAGCTGAAATAGTCTATAAGCATAGGCAAGACTCCGGACATGACAAGTATGCCCACGACGGAAATAGCAATGCCGCATCTTTGTTCCGTACGTCTGCCGGCATCCGATAATTCCGGGTTTTGATATCTCCATCTTCTGAGAAAGAAATGCGCTTTATCCGGATACAAGACAGCGGCTATTCCCGAAATGTATATGATAAGTCCTAAAGCCTGAAGAGGCCATACGGATATTGACTCATACTCGCCGAGATAAATTTTATATAGTGACAGACAATAAGCCGCATTATCCGCCTGCGTTGAGGTATTGTTTCCCGAAAGTTGAGTTTCTTTCCAGCCGAACGGAAAGCCTTCTGCGTCTGTGAGGTCTCTTCCGTTCCGATACCCTGTCAGTGAAGTGCCGTCTGAAAAAACAAAAACCAATGAGTCCGCGTCTGTACGAAGCGAAACTGTTCTTTCACCGGTATCTGACACGATTTTAAAATCATTGTCGGAAATACGCTCAATATAGTTAGAGTTATTGTGCTTATATTTGGTTTTATTTACTTTGTAAAAGAAGTCGTCGTCTATGTATACCCCCTTTCTTAAAGTAAAATACCAGCCTGCCAGCAAAGAAACTATGGCAGCTAAGGCCGCGCATATCAGTAGTATTTTCCTTTTTTTGTAATCTTGCATAACCTTTCCCCCGTAAATTCAAGATTAGTTAGTTCTACGAATCAGAATTTATCATTAAAGCAATTTAACCATTCATCCAATCTAATTCCGCCAATACTTACAAACACCAAATGTTCCCATCTGTCTATGATGGATTTACCGTCAAAAATTTTGGCATTTAGCATTTCATAAGCGGTGTAAAATTCACAACCGTTTGGTATGTCACAATAACCGACCCAGTACGGTTTATCATATTCACGAATACAACCAAGCATATGGTCATCTTCATTAGGAGAATCATCAAAATAAAATGATGTTTCATCAACTGTAAACAAATCATCATTTTCTAATATATGCAAAAAAGTTTCAATTGAAAAGGGGTTGCCCATTTTATGTATCTCCTGTAAGTTCCGATTTATACTACTTCTTTTTCTTCTTAGGGGAAGGAAGTTCACTGTACATTACGTTAAATAGTTTTATTAAGAAATCCTTACTATTAACATTCTCCACTAACAACATTTCCTTTGCACCTTCGTAAGGCAATTCAAGAGGAGCATTAGGCATAAGTGCCTTAGCAGATTTAGTAGGTTTAATGAGGAATCTGTTATCATAAATTCCGCCTACTATTTTACCTTGAAAATAAATAATATATTCGCCCATCATTGCCCTATAAGTGATGTCGTTTAATCCGGATAATTGTTCCAAAATAAAATTCAAATAATCTTTGTTTGTAGCCATCGCTGCCTTCCCCAATAATTAAAGAAAACCAATACTCCTAAATTCTAATAATAAGAGATTACTCCGAGTTCCGCTTTCCAGCGTAAAATCCGCAATACGGAAGCGTCAATTTGTTCCTCCGGAATCCGTCCGTCTTTTACCGCTGCGATTACCGCCGGAAGCTGTACTTCAAAATTGGTACAGCAAAGCATATCGTTTCCGGCTAAAACGGCTGCAACCGCCGCAGCTTCTTCTCCCGTAAATTTTTGAATCCCGTCCATATACAAATCGTCGGTCAGAATCACACCTGTAAAGCCCAGTTCTTCCCGTAAAATCCGATGTACATTTTCGGAGATGGAGGCCGGACGTTCGGCATCCATACATTGTACGATATTATGTGATACCATAACCGCTCCGGCTCCGGCTTCTATTCCTGCCAAAAACGGTTTAAAATCGCTTTCCGTATAGGTTTCGTAAGAGCGGCTGTCATAAACAATTCTCTCGTGGGTATCCGCGTTGTTTCCGTATCCCGGAAAATGCTTTAACACACTGCCGAGTCCCGCCTCTTTCATGGCGGATACTACCGTTTTTACATATGCGGAAGTTTCTTCGGCATCCTTTCCGAAGCTCCGCTTATACATATACGCTTTCGGCAATTCGGAAACGTCGCATACCGGCGCTAAATTCACTGTAATTCCAAGGGATAATAATAACTCTGCTTTTTCTTTCGTGTCTTTTGCAACTGCTTCCATTCCGCCGGCTGAAAACACTTCCTGCGGAGAACGAAACGGCGTGGAGCGAAATTCCGAAAAACGGCTGACACGCACCACGGTTCCGCCTTCCTCATCTACCGCAAACAATAACGGAATGTTTGACGCTTCCTGATAAGACGCCAGTTTTTCTGTAAGAGAACGCTTGGTTTCCCCTTCAAAATCCCGCCGAAACAGCACATAGCCGCCCACCGCGTACGTCCGGATTCCTTCTATGGCATCTTCCGGGCAGCGTACCAAAAACATCTGTCCCACTTTTTCTTCCAAGGATAATCCTTTTAGCAATTCAGACAGGTATGCTTCTTTCCGAGCTTCTTTTGTCGGTTCCGTTGACGAGGGCGGGAGTGTAATGTCCGGCACTGCCGCAGCAGTTGGAGTTTTCGTTAAAGCAGGCGTCAGTTTTGACGGTATATTTGTTTTTTCGTTCATGTTTTTGCCGCAGCCTGATAAAACGGTCAGGAATACCAGCAGGAAAGCGGCGTATATACCGGTAAAACAGTTTTGCCTTTTTCTGTTTTGATTCCGCACTTTCATAGAAATTTCTCCTACAACGCCGCTTTCTGTGCTTTTGCTCCTCTCGAACGCATGCGTACTTTCTTTGCGGAAAGTTCTTTTCCGCCAAAGGTAAAGGTTTCAACCCGTGCGTGAAGGGAGACGGCAAAGGCAAGTGCGTTGTCATTTTTATCGAAAGTGATGGCTTTTACGCCGCGGCTGTTTTTCTTTAACTCCGGAACTTCTTCCACAGGAAAGGCAAGGGAAGCCATTCCTTCCGTCAGAAGAATCACTTTCATATCGCCGCCTAATACGTCCGAAGCCGTGAGCATGGAGATGCCGATAACGGAATCACCGTCCTCCAGTTTTGTCGCGGCAATGGCGGAACGGCTCGTTTCAAACTCAATACCGGATACACGCTTAATAAAACCGGATTTTGTGGTAAATAAAAGCTGTGCTTCAAACAAATCTTCAAAGGAGGTGTAAAGCACGGTATCTTCTTTTCCGATTTTACAAAGGGTCTGGATAAGAACGCCCTTATCTTTTATTTTGCATTTCGGAATAGAGGAAGCCTTGACCTGATACATATTGCCCTGCATGGTAAATACACAGAGACGGTCGTTGCTTTTCATCTTGACAATATGGGCGAAATCCTTTTTGCTTTCTTCCGCGCTTCTGCCAAAGGCGGCGGCGTCAATGGATTTGGTGTAGCCGAACTTGTCAATTAAAATATAAATGTCCTCAACTTTTTCTTCCACCACATAGTCGGACTGCTCGATATTTTCCAACTCCGTCTTTCGCGGAATTCCGAACTTTTTCCGAAATTCTTTTAATTGGGCTTTAATCACGCGGTGCAGTTCGCTTTGGTCGGAAAGAATTATGTTATATTTTGCAATGTCAGCGTTTAAGGTATCGCTTTCTTCATGCAGTTTTAAGATTTCAAGTCCGATTAAGCGGCCGAGCGGCATAGCGAGAATCGCGTCTGCCTGACGTTCGGTAAAATCAAGTTTTGCCGCCTGCTTTTTGGAGGATTCGGACTTAAAACGGATATCCGTGGTATCTCCGGCGGTAAGACATGCTTTTGCCTGTTTTACGCTGGAACTGCCCCGGAGGATTTCAATAATCAGGTCAATAACATCGGTAGCGCGGATTAAGCCGCCGACAATTTCTAAGCGTTCTTCCGCTTTTTTCAGAAGGTGTTGGTATTCTTTTGTGTAAAGTTCCTCCTGAAATAAGACAAATTCTTCGATGAGGGACTTTAAATGGAATAAATACGGCTGCTGTGCCTTAATCGCAAGCATATTGACCGCGTAAGTATCTTCCAGGCCGGTTTTTTTAAATAAACCGTTCAAAAGATTTTCGATGTTGCGGTCTTTTTTAACTTCCACGACGATACGGATATCTTTGGAAGACTCGTCCCGGACATCATATATTTCTTCAAATACCTTGTCCTTCATAAGCTGGGTCAGGTTTTCCACAAGGCGCGTCTTATTGCCGGCAGCGGTATAAGGAATTTCGGTAAAAACGATATTCTTTCTGCCGCCGTCGCTGTTTTCCAGTTCGTACTTGGCCCGGATTTTGAATTTTCCTTCGCCGGTGGTATAAATGGAAGAAAGAACATCCGCGTTTGTGATAATACCGCCGGTCGGAAAATCCGGTCCTTTTATATACTTCATCAGACCTTCGGCGGTAATTCCCGGCTTGTCCATATAGGCAATGACTGCGTCGATGACTTCCCCCGGATTATGAGGCGGCATATTGGTTGTCATACCGACCGCGATTCCGGTGGTGCCGTTGATTAACAGGTTCGGAAGCATTGCCGGAAGCACGGCAGGCTCTTTTTCGCTGTTATCAAAGTTCGGAATAAAGTCTACCAGCCCCTGTTCCAAATGGGAGAGAAGCGTCATGGCGCCCTCGGAAAGACGGGCTTCGGTATACCGCATCGCCGCGGCGCCGTCGCCGTCGATGCTTCCGAAGTTTCCGTGGCCGTCAATTAACGGAATGGCAAGCGAATAGGACTCGGACATATGAACGAGAGCGTCATAAATGGAAGAATCACCGTGAGGGTGGTATTTACCCATAGTGTCGCCGACAATACGGGCGCTTTTACGGTGAGGTTTTTTCGGGTCCAGTCCCAATTCCATCATGGCGTATAAAATGCGGCGCTGTACCGGTTTCAAACCGTCCCGCACATCCGGGAGCGCGCGGTCAATAATTACACTTATGGCGTAATCGCGGAAAGAGGTTTTCATTTCCTCGGAAAAATCAAGCTGAATCAAGTTATCCTTTTCTACCTGTGCGGACATGGCGCGGCCTCCTATATATCAAGTTTCGCGTAGCGGGCTTCTTCCATAATGAAAGCGCGGCGCGGTGGGACGTTGTTGCTCATAAGAAGTGTGGTGACTTCGTCTGCTTCAACGGTGTCGCTGATGGAAACCTGTGCAAGAATACGGGTTTCCGGGTTTAACGTGGTTTCCCAAAGCTGGTCGGCATCCATCTCACCTAAACCCTTGTAACGCTGTAAGGAGAGGATTTTTTTGCCTTCCCTGCGGAACTTTTCCAGCTCAAAATCATTAAACAGGTAACGCTCGTTTTTGGTTTTCTTGCCTTTTCCTTTTGCTTTCCTGCCGGACTTTGCGGCAGAACCCGTATCTTCCTCGGCGGCTCCTTCGGTCTCTTCGTATTCCACCTTGTAAAGCGGCGGAAGTCCCCGATATACTTTGCCCTCCAAAATCAACTCCGGCATAAATCGGTAGAAGAAGGTAAGCAGGAGGTTGCTGATATGGGCGCCGTCTACGTCGGCATCGGTCAGAATAATAATTTTGTCAAAGCGCAGTTTCGTAATATCAAAATCGTCACTGATGCCGCAGCCGAACGCCGCAATCATGGACTTGATTTCGTTATTGACTAAAATTTTATCCAGAGTAGCTTTTTCGACGTTTAAAATTTTGCCGCGAAGCGGAAGCACTGCCTGAGTTTTGCGGTTTCTGGCGGTTTTTACCGTACCGCCCGCGGAATCACCCTCCACAATGTAAATTTCGCATTCTTCCGGCTTTTTGGACGAGCAGGCGGCAAGCTTACTCTTAAAGTCTACGTCCTGCAGCTGCTTTAACACGGCGTTGCGAGCCTTATCGCCCGCCTTTCTCGCGTTGTAGGATTTCATGGAGTTATCGAGAATGGTTTTTAACTCCTCTACGTTTTTATCAAAATAGCGGGTTACTTCGCCGGTAAACACATCGTCCACCGCGACTTTTGCGTCGGTGTTGCCGAGTTTTGTCTTGGTCTGGCCTTCAAACTGCGGGTCGGGATGCTTAATTGAAATAATGGCAAACAGGCCGTTTCGTATATCTTTCCCGTCAAAGTTCTCGTCTTTTTCTTTTAAAATGCCTAACTCTCTGGCATATTGGTTCATAACGCGGGTGAGCGCGGTTTTAAAACCGGTTACGAGAGTACCGCCGTCCACGACGTTGATGCGGTTACAGTAGGAGTTAATCTGTTCCTGAAAACTGTCCGTATATTGGAAAGCAACTTCCACCTCAATGTCGCCGCTTTTTCCTTCAATGTAAATCGGTTCCGGATGAAGGGGCTGCTCTTCACGGCAGAGATAAGAAACAAAGCTTTTGATGCCGTATTCCTCGTAATAAGTAAGTTCTTCGCCCGCGATTCTGTCTTTAAACAAAATAGTAAGGCCTTTATTTAAATAGGCTACTTCTTTTAATTTCTTACGGATAATATCGGTTTTAAATTCGACGGATTCAAAAATCGAGGCATCCGGATAGAAGGTAACTTTTGTGCCGGTATCGGATTTTTTACAGCTTCCTACCACCGGAAGCAGACCGTTTTCAAGAGGCGTCACGATATGGCCGCCGTCCCGGTATTCGTCACGGTAGATTTTGCCGTCGTGCTTAATTTCCACAATCATCTTAGAGGACAGCGCGTTTACTACGGAAGCGCCTACACCGTGCAAACCGCCGGAGACCTTATACGCGCCGCCGCCGAACTTTCCGCCGGCATGCAGAATCGTGTAAACCACACGGGCGGTCGGAATGTGTTTCGTCGGATGGATATCGACAGGGACCCCGCGCCCGTTATCCGTAACGGAAATGCCGCCGTCCTTTTGTAATTCAATTTCAATATGGTTGCAATATCCTCCCAGATGCTCATCAATGCCGTTATCTAAAATTTCCCAGATGAGATGATGAAGGCCGCGGCTTCCGGTGCTTCCGATGTACATACCCGGACGTTTTCTGACTGCTTCCAGACCTTCCAGAACAACAATCTGGCTTCCGTTATATTGTTCCATAGCCTGACTCCTTTTCTGTATAGTGTTGATGGTTCTGATTTAGTATTTAGTATATCAATTTTCGGATGGGAATGCAAACGAAAAAGCTAAAAAAGTGGAAGTGTCCTATAATCAAATACCATAAAACTGTCGATATAAAGAATAGGAAAAGTAGAGTCGTAAGGTTGTACTGCGGCGGAAAGAAGGGATTCGGTATGCGTATTGAACAGGAAACGAGAAACATTTATGTAGGCGGGCAGCAGGCGACGGAGCGCATGACCCCGGCAAATATGGCAAAAAATCTGCAGAAAGGCAGAATATTCGCGGGAAATTTACAGCTTCCCGCCGATAAGATTGCGGAACGCCGGAAAGAGGCGCAGGCTAAGGCAATGAAGATTATAGGAGAAACTTTCGCGGGTGAACTGGAAGTAGACGACAGTATTGCGGAAATGGAAGAAAATGTTGCCAAGCTACAGGAAGAAATGGTGGCTGCGAAGGAAGAATTAAATAAGGTGCAGGAGCGCAAGAAAGAGCTGGAGTCGCGGACGGATTTGACCGATGAGGAATATCGGAATGAGATGGAGGACATAAAACGGGCGGAGAGTCATTTTACCGGTTTGATTATGGACGCAAAAAAGATAGAGGACGGAACGGTTTCAGCCATCACCGATATTAAAATTGAACGCTTAAAACATCATCCGATGGTGGATGCGTCAGCAGATGCCGAGAAGGTTATGGAAGCGGCAAATAAGGAAATTATCGGTATGTTAAAAGACGAGGCGATGGACCATATCGACGGAGAAATGGAAAAGCGTCAGGAGGCAGCGGAAAAAGCGGCAGAAAAGAAGAAGGAAGAAAAAGAACGAATCGAAGCCATGAAAGCCGAAAAAGAGGAAAAAGAAGAAGACACCGCGCTCGACCCGGATTATATAGACGCCGCAACCAAGCAGATGGTAAAAATAGCGCAGACCGGGGAATCGGTACAGAAAGAACTGCAAAATATCGTAAAACAGTTAAAGCTTGATTTGGAAGATTTAAAAGGCGCAGCGGTAGACGAGGGAGTATAGAAGAAAATTTAATAATCCTTTTTTGAATTTGAACACAGGATGAAATCCCTGCCATTTTTATCATATGCGGCAGGGATTTCTCATTCTTGCGCCGATTTGAATGCGGAAGACGGACATTTGCATGAATAAGGAGAAAAATATGAATTATATTCGTTTATACATAAAGCGTACGTTCTCAAGAAACTTGAAAAAACAGGCATTTCTTATTTTTGGAATTGCGGCGTTTATGGCAATGTTAGCGGGAAGAGTAATGAGTAAAGATTCCGAGGAGCGCAGACGAGTGAGGTGGGTGGAGGAAACGGATTGGGGATTTGACATCAAAATTTCAGATGTTTCGGCGGAAGCGATTGACTATCTGAACGGACATAAGGAAACAGTGCAGGTAGAACCGATTAGAAAAGTAGAAGTAACCGGAGGTATAGATAACGTAAAGTATCTGATTTCTTCCGCGGTTCCCGATACATGGAAATTTACATATTTGTACGGAAAGTCGCCGGAGCAGGGGGAAATTTTGCTGACGGAAAATGCGCTTATCGGTAAACGTCAGCCGGTATCCGGAGAGACGGTATGGATAGAAGTGAAGACAGGAGAGGAAACGAAGCAGATAAAAGCAGTAGTATCCGGTGTAGTGGAGGCTCTGGGTGATTTTACCCAAGCGTATGCGTTTTTATATGCAGAGGATTTTAAGCAACTTACGGATGAAGTACCTTATGAAAACGGTCGGTATGATGCCTTTGTACAAACTGTTTATGGACAAGACGGAAATCTGACAATAGATTTTCACGAACGGTTTGGAACGTCGTTAATTGTAGGAATGAGAAGAACAGGAGAGGTATATGGGGGGTATTCGTTAGGAAGTATTTTATATCAAATTATTTTGGTGACGATACTATTCGGTGCGTGTCTGGGGGCTATTATTTATATAGTTCTTCAGGATGAAAAGCAGAATATCGGAATTTTACGGGCATTGGGCGCAAAGAAGATACAGATTACGGTGATGCTTACGGTAAGGATTCTTGTGTCCGGAATTATTGGAATCATACTTGGAAGCGGAGTGACCTTACTGATGAGAAAAATTGAGAAGGTATTGACATATACGGACGCAGGAATCGGAGATAATACCGGCATGGTAAGTCTTGTGATGATTCCTTTGGGTGGAATTGCAATGCTCCTTTTACTGCAGCTGCCGGCGATTTTTGCCTTATTAAAAGAAACACCGGTAACTTTGATGAATGAGATGAGACGTGTCGGCGGAAATCTGATAAGTCTAAAAAGTAAGAAGGAACTTAGAATAAAGCATCCTATCTGGTGGTATGCGGGCTTGGAAGGAAAACGCCTGAGGGGAAGACGTATCGGTTTGGCAGTAATTACTGTATTTGGTCTGTTTTTTCCGACAACGGAACTTTTAATGGTTCAATATCGGTTACAGAGCAATGTGAAAAATGCGTTTGAGGAAACCTATACGGTGAATAAGGAAAACGGTTCCTTTACGGAAGAAGAAGTTATACGCGTTTTGGGGATTTCCGGCATACAAAGCGCGGGATTTTCCGTGGAACAGTCCGGGGACGGTATTGCGGAATATGAAGGGAAGCCTGTTACGGTGCGCCTGCAGATTCTAGATGAAAGAAGTTTCCGACAGATGAAAATGAATTCTGAAAAGGTCGGTATTGCTGTATCGGCGGAATCCGGTCAGGAACTTTTAGGGGAAACCGGAATTTTGGTTCGAAATACGTTAAAAACGACAGGAGAAAAGATAGCGGAGGGTGAAATGATACGGCTGCTGTCTCCGTCCGGAGAACATTATGACTGCGAGGTTGTGATGGTGGCGCAGAATATGGGTGAAGTAGATGCGGACTACTATATGTTTATTAGTTTTAGCCGATATTGCGAGATATTCGGACTTCCAGAACTGTACGGTTTTTCCGTGACGCTGCATGATATTAAATATACACAGGCTGCCGATATGCTGGCGCGGGAAACGCAGGAACTCTCCATTACGAAAAACGCGCTTTTGTACGGAAATACATTGAATGAATTAAATAATGATACATTGGTGTCTACGGTAGTATTTGTTGTGATTGCTTTTTTAACGGCAATAGTATTTCTGTTTTGTTACTATTCTTTTTATTATCTTGCTAAGACAGAGGAATATAGAAAACTTTTTGCAATGGGAGCATCAAAAAGCATGGTGAGAAAAATGATGCTGTTTCAATCATTAAGAAGTTCTTGGATTTTGGCGTTAGTAAACGCGGGAATAGCTTATTTTGTTTACCGATTAAATATCAACACAATTTCGGACCAGTGGTTAAAGAAAACTACGGTACAATTTCCCTTGACGGTACTATTTGTACTTGTGCTGATTGTTATAGGAATCTGTATAAGTGCGACATGGTTTGCTTCCGGGCAGGTGTTAAAGGAACTGGAACAGAAAAAATAGAAGAGAAGGAGAAATCAAATTATGGCAGTGTTAAGAACAGAAGGTCTTTCCAGAGTCTATCATCAGGGAGATATTGATGTAAGAGCATTAAAGGATTGCAGTTTTTCCGTAGAGAAGGGAGAGTTTGTTGCGGTCGTGGGAGCCAGCGGTTCCGGCAAAAGTACGTTACTGAATCTCTGCGGAGGTTTAGACCGCCCGACCGGAGGCAAGGTATTTTTAGGAGATGTGGAATTATACACAAATTCGGATGAAAAGCTGGCGGAAATCCGTAGAAGGAAGATAGGGTTTATTTTTCAGAATTACCAGTTGGTGCCGATTATGACGGCATATGAGAATTTTGTAATGCCGGCGCTTCTTGACAAGCGGAAAATTGAAAAGGAGTATGTGGAGGAGCTTGCCGAGGCGCTGGGAATCCGTGACCGACTGCATCACTTTCCGTCCCAGCTTTCCGGCGGACAGCAGCAGAGAGTAGCTATCGGAAGGGCGCTTGTAAACCACCCGGAGCTTATTCTCGCGGACGAGCCGACCGGAAACCTTGACAAAGAATCCGCGGGAGAGGTTATTGACCTTTTGGTAAGTACAATCAAGAGATTTGACGGTACGATTGTAATGATTACCCACGAACTGGCGATTGCGGAGAGAGCGGACCGGATTTTCAGGATTGATGACGGGGTGTTGACGGAAGAGAAGTAGAAACATCTCTTCACTCTAAGAGGTGATTCCGGGTTCGCTGAAAATGCGGAAACTCAAGGCGCCTTGCTTGACAGATATCCTGTGACGTGTTACAATATAAGGAATAAATATTGGTAAAATGCAGGTGATTGCGAAGCAAGTTCGCAATTCCGATTCCAAGCGGGGAAGGGTTCGCATATTGGCGAGAATTTATGCGATGAGAGGCTTTTGGTGTTTTGCAAACGCCTATTGGTAAAAGTGGGCAAAAGAGGAGCGTGCGGATTATGAATAGAAAAAATAAATTGCCAAAACCAGAGATGCC
>JAFLSZ010000051.1 GCA_022510665.1 Lachnospiraceae bacterium | reverse complement strand
TTGCTCAAAATCAATATGGTTTCTAAATAATTTTCTGCGGATTCGTTTACGTTCATATTTTGTAGAGCCCTTTCTGTTCCGGTAATTTTGTAAGATTTTAAGGTTTCAAATAAAATTCTTATTTTTATTTTAGCATAAACTCAAAAATATTCCAACATTACTTTTTTCAAAAATCCAAAAGCGGTCCACAAAAAGGCACATTCCGAGCAGAGAGTAGTCTTTAGTCCTTTCTCTGCTTCTCAACAATCAAGCTTAAAAATTTTCTCCTAACAAAATTCACATTGACATTGCAATCACATATCCTCCTCTGCCCGCTTGAATACCGTTTCCGTTTTTTCAGTGCCTATATAGTGCCTTTCCACGATTATTTTTGTGGAGATAAAGAATATTAAGATACTGTTTCATATATTTTGAAATTTTTATATATTCACTAATCTACAACCGCTCTATCGTACCTGCCGACACTCTTTGCAGCATATATGCACTAAACCGCTCCGCTTTCTCCGCGTCCGGACACATCGGTTTTGCTTCCTCCGATTCATAACTTTCCAGCGCATTTAAAATCAAAACGTGATACTCCTTTGGAATGTTTCGCAGTCCCCACTCGCCGCCCTGCTTTTTTGACAGCACCACACCCTCCTCCAAAAATGCGGCAACTCTGCACAGGTTCAGGATAATGTACACCGGATTTTCCGATATTTCTTCTCGGGCTTCTTTAATGTCAAGCCAAATGCTATCCATATAATCCTTTCGCGGCACTTCCCCGAACACCGCGTCAATTCTCTCCCCATACAAAACAACGCCGTAGTTCCTGATTATCGTAAAATGCGCCGCTAAATCCTTATCTACCCCTTTCATCTTACGCACATAATCCGCCGGATTGTCCGTAAACCACCCTAAATACGCCGATGAAAAGTGCAGTTCAAACGGCGTCGGGTAAACAAACGGCTTACAAACCGCCCGTTTCACGATGCTGAGTTCCAGCCCTTTCTTCGGCGCAATCTTATTAAACTCCACGACTTCTTTCATAAACTCTGTCTTCTGCTCATCGGAAATACCCTTTTCCACCACGATAATCAAATCAATATCACTCTTTTTCGGGTTGAAACACTCCATCGTCATGGAGCCGTGCAGATAAACACCGGTAAGCCCGTCGGAAAAAATACGTTTACAGGCAGAGGTTATATCTTCTAATAATGTTTGATAATACGGCAAGGTAATTCCCTTTTCCATAAGTTTCCTCATCCTCTTTATTTTATTTAACTATTCTTTAGCTATGTTCCATTTTACCCAAGGCAAAGTTATCTGTCAAATAAAACGGCTTCTCGAGTTTTCGCATTTTTTAGTCGTTTTAAAAAGTTCCTCAAAAATCCGTTTCGCCGCAATCCGACAATTATTTTAGTGGAAAAAAATAACATACTATGATATAATCAATGTGCTAAATATGTTTTTCTCCGGTCTTAAAAACCTTTGGTTTTCAAGACTCTGCCGGAGCGCTTTTAAAAACGTGGAAGACAGCATGTTCAAAGGACATGGTATAACAGGCGGCAGAAAACCATATTTTCCAAGGATATTTAAAGGAGATTGCCATGAAAAACAAAAGTCTTGCGATGGTTGCGATTATTATGGCCGCACAAATAATCGTGATGGGAATTGTTTATCTTTTTGTTATTCAATCCGTTACGGGAGAAATCAAAAACAATGCCATTCAGAGCATGGAAACGATTTCACAGGAACGGTCGGAGATTATTGAAAACTATATCGTTGAAACCGAAAACTATCTGACGGCGTACTGCCGTGCGGGCGAGATATCACAGCTTCTGTCAGATCCCACCAATCCGGATTTTGTCGCGGCGGCACAGGCGTATACGGAGCTGTTCAGCGCGGACCGTAAGAATCTGGAAGGCATTTATGTAAGCAAATGGGATACTCAGGTTCTGGCACATACCAATCCTAATGTGGTCGGTATTACTACCAGAAAAGGCGATGCCCTGACGGCGCTTCAGAATGCGCTGACGTCTACGGACGGCGTATATAACACAGGCATTATTCTCTCACCGGCAAGCGGGGCACAGATTATCTCTATTTATAAGGCATGTTATGATGCGGACCATAATCCGGTCGGCTTGGTCGGCGGCGGCGTTTTCACGGAAGGTCTGATCGATATTTTAAACCGTCTGCCGTCCGGAGATATGAAAAGTTTAAATTATTATCTGATTAACGTAGAAACCGGCGAATACATATTCCACAACGACCCGGAGAAAATTGCCACCGTAGCGGAAGAGTCCTTTGTAAAGGACATTTTAAAGAAACTGCAAAGCGGTACATCGGACAACGTCGGCTCCCTTCAATACAGAACCGGAAGCGGAAAATATCTTGCTTCTTACCATATGGGAAACAGAGGATGGGTCTTTGTCATAACGGATCCCGCATCGGAGATTTTTGCTTCCCTCGGTAAGATTCGTATTATACTGCTGCTGATATCCGTAATCGGTACGCTAATTCTGTCGGTATTTACTTATCGGATTATTGACCGTCTGATAAATTCGCTCCGGGAAGTTGTAAAGACACTCGGATTATGCTGCGATTCCCTGAACGAAAAAACCGGGGAATTAGACGACCATTCGCGCCAGCTTACCGGATGTGTTTCGGATAATACCTATACGATTACAGAGCTGTCTGCCAGCCTTGTGGATACGGACAATCTCGTGGAAAGCGTCCACGACAAAATTACGGGAATCGGCCAATGGATGTCAGATACCCTGCGGGATATGCAGACAAGTGTAAAATCCAGCGATGTTTTAATTGACAGTTCTCTCGAGATGAAAAAACACGCGCAGAACGCTTATGAGAGAAGTTCCAAAACCTTTGACGAGACCAAGGCAATTGTCAACGACGCCATGGAGCGTCTGCAGAGTATTTCCGAAATCAATAAACTGACGGGAAATATTATGGATATCGCATTGCAGACCCAGCTCTTATCTTACAACGCCTCCTTAGAGGCAACAAGAGCGGGGGCTTACGGCAAGGGATTTGCGGTAATCGCGGACGAAATCAGAAATCTGGTGGAAACCTCCTCCTCTACCGCCGTAGGAATCCAGAATATATGCGAAAACGTAAACGAAAGCATTGAGCTTGTAAGAAGCTGCTTTAACAGAATTATGCGTCTCCTTGAAGAAACGGTAATGGAACAGTTCAGCAATTTTGCGGATAAAGCGCAGCAATACGGTACTGCCGTTGACGGAATCCGCAACGATATTACGAAGCTGAACAGGTCTATGGATGTGCTGAGCAACTCACTGCAGCAAATATCCGAAAGCGTATCTACGGTGAAAAGTATTACGCAAAGCAACGGTTCCGCAATCGGCATGATTGCGGAAAAGAATGACAGCACTTCTCTTATCGCGGACGAAATCCAGATGCAGGCGGATAATAATAAATTGCTGATTAAACAATTGGAAACCATTATAGAACATTTTCAGACCTATACTACGGTATAAAAAAAAGGCTGCCGCTTAGTGCGACAGCCCATTTTTTGCTGCGTTTGTTTTTTATTTTCTTCCCCCGCTACAGCAGCCGAACCAACATCAGCCATGCCAGACCGTAATAAGTTACCACGGCAACCAAATCGTTTACGGTCGTAATCAGCGGGCCGGATGCCACCGCCGGGTCAATGTGAATCTTATGGAAAAATATCGGCACTATGGTCCCCACCAGACTGGAAATAATCATAGCCACAATCAGGGCGATTCCCACACAACCGGAAACCATAAACGCATACGGCCAGGTATTATGTTTCATTACCGCGATATATACGCCGACAAACAAAAACGCTATACTTCCGACTAGCAGCCCGTTGCATAGTCCGACACGCATTTCTTTAAAAACCAGCTTGAATTTCTGCCCTGCTTTCAGATTTTCGTCCATCAGCACACGAATTGTCACAGCCAATGACTGCGTTCCCACATTTCCCGACATATCCAGAATCAGGGACTGAAAACATACCACCAGCGCAATCTGGGAAACCACATTCTCAAACATACCTACCACGGTTGATACTCCTATTCCCAGAAGCAGCAGAACAAGCAGCCACGGCATACGTTTTTTCATACTTTCCAAAAGCGATTCTTCCAGGTCTTCTTCCGAAGTCAAACCTGCCAGCTTCGCGTAATCATCGCCTAACTCATCACCGACAACCTCAACTACATCCTGCGCCGTGATAATGCCGAGAATTTCTTTCTTCTCATTCAATACCGGCATGGAATCTTCTGCGTAATCCATAATCCGTTCGATACACTCGCTTATTTTCTCGTGGTCGTTGACATAAGGATACGAGGTACTCATAAGAGGTTCCAGTTCCGTATATTCTCTGGCGGTAATCAAATCCTTTAAATCCAATGCGCCGTAAAACTTCTCTTCCTCATCGCAGACATAAATTGTTGAGATATTGTCATTGTCCTCCGCCTGCTGTATCAGTGCCTTCATTGCCTCTTTTACGGTCATATCTTTATGAATCAGAATAAAATTCGTAGTCATTCTGCTTCCGATTTCATCATCATCATAAGAGCGGATTAACCGGATATCTGCGTTTGTCTCCTCGTCCAACAGATTCGACAGCTGCATCTGAACCGAATCATCCATTTCTTCCAAAACATTGACTGCGTCATCAGAATCCATGTTCTCAATGATTTCAGCCACATTTTGGATATCCAGTTCATTCAGATATTTGTCAACGTCTTCTATATAAGCAAATATTCCCGATATTTTCTCCGTATCAAGTATCGAATACAAATATTTCCGTTCCGACTCCGATAACTGCTCAAAGGCACCGGCAATATCATTTTCGTGAAAATCTTCCAGACGTTCAATTAATTTATCCGCTTCCGGCTCACTTCTGAACAACTCAACTAACTCTTCTACATAATTCGGTTCTTTTAAAATTTCCTTTTCCATTTCAACCTCCTTACAGTGTGGTCGGAGTTTTTCCGTAAATTATTGATCCGTATAATTATCAAAATAACCCTGTACAAGCACCACCGGCGTTCCCTTGTCGCCGGAACCGCTGGTTAAATCGCATAAAGAACCGATTAAGTCAGTCAGCTGTCTCGGTGTCGTTCCCTGAGAAGCCATGCTGCCTACCAGATTCCCTTCCTTTGCCTTAATACTATTTTCGATTGCCGCCTTTAATTCCGCGCCGTTTAAATTTTTAAAATCATTATCCGCAAGATATTTTAACTTTAATTCATTCGGCGTTCCTACAAGTCCCACGGTAAATGCCGGAGAAACTACCGGGTCGGCAAGTTCCCATATTTTTCCCTGCGGATCTTTAAATGCACCGTCGCCGTATACCATAACTTCCACATGCTTTCCGGTTTCCTTCAAAATCTTGCTTTGGATATCCTCAACCAGATCCTGACATGCTTTCGGGAAAAGTTTAATCTTGTCCTCGGTTGCCTTATTGGAACCAAGCAGACCGTACTTTTCATTGTAACCGCTGCCGTTTACGGATGCCGTCATAATATCGTCCAGACCGCAGACCACTTTTGCTCCTGCCTCTTTTAAAATACGCTTCGTTCTAACTCTTGTATGGATATCACAAGTCAGAATACAGTCGGCGTAATCTAAAACCGCCTTTGCCTGATTTGCAAAAATCACCTCTGCCTCGGCGCCCGCTTCCCTGATAATCCTTGTATAGTAATCTACATAATCCACACCGGTAAACTCATGCTTATTCTCGCCGAACAGTTCGCGGTATTTTGCGAGAGTCAGCACATCGCTGTACGGATTGACGCCCTTTTCATCCAACTGGTCATAGGTCAGCAGTGCATTGCCTACTTCGTCACTCGGATAGCTCAACATTAAAACTACCTTTTTAGCGCCCATCGCAATTCCTTTTAAACAAATCGCAAAACGATTCCGGGACAAAATCGGGAAAATAACACCAATAGTTCCGCCGCCAAGCTTCGCCTTAACATCTGCCGCAATATCCTGCACCGTCGCATAATTTCCCTGTGCTCTCGCGACAATCGACTCGGTTAAAGAAACAACATCCCTGTCCCGGAGTTCAAACCCTTCCGATTCTGCCGCTCCCAGCACGCTTTCCACAACAATATTCGATAAGTTGTCACCCTCACGGATAATCGGACAACGAATTCCTCTCGATACAGTACCTACCCGTCTTTCCATTTGAATTACCTCTGCTTTCTGTCTTTTCTTAAATTAATTTTTCACTTAATAAATGTATTATTTTTTTACAAACACCAAGGTTTATTATAACTTTATTTCCGTATGCTGACAAGACTTTTTCTCTTAAGTTTTTTCCTATAACTTCTGTACTAACAATAAAGAACCATATGGGAGTCTTTCGGGATTACTAAGGTATCTTTTCCTTCCACTGCAATGTCCGCCCCTTCCGCGGCTTTTACCGTCCGGTTGACCAGACGGATACGATACGGTTTTGCCGCATTCACGTCCAAAACAATCTTTCCGTCTTTCCGGGCGGCGCAAATCGTTACTTCTTCACGATTGTCCGTACCATAGACCGACTTTTCCACGCAGCACCCCTCCGACAGTTCGTAAATACGCAGTTCGACATTTTCCGCGTAATCGTAGTCCGGCCTGTCCTCTCCGGCCCCCAGAGCCACGACGGAATCAGCCTTTACCATCAACGGAAGGTTGAAATAGTCACACTTTTTTGTATACCATCTGCCGCCTTCCAGCGTTTCGTTGGTAAAGAAGTCCGTCCAGACTCCTTCCGGCAGATAATATTCCGCAATCCCATCTTCACGAAACAGCGGAGCGACCAGCAGACTGTCTCCAAGCATATACTGCTTGTCCAAATAACTGCAATTCCGGTCTTTTTCAAACTCCAGCACCATGGCGCGCATCATCGGAACCCCCGTCCTTCCCGTATAAACGGCCGCTTCATACAAATACGGCATAAGCTTTGCCTTTAAACGGGTAAAAAACCTGCACACGTCCACCGCTTCTTCATCATACAGCCACGGCACACGGTAAGAACCGCTGCCATGCAGACGGCTGTGGGAAGAAAGCAGCCCAAACGCTACCCATCTTTTATAAACATCCGGTGTAGACGTCTGTTCAAAACCTCCGATATCATGCGCCCAAAATCCAAAACCGCTCATTAACAGGGATAAACCGCCCCGCAGACTTTCTTCCATCGACTCATAATCCGACCAGCAGTCTCCTCCCCAATGTACCGGGAAGCGCTGCCCGCCCACGGTTGCGGAACGTGCAAACAGCACTGCCTCTCCTTTTCCGCGCTTTCTTTCCAAAAGCTCGTAAACACATTTGTTATATAGATGGGTATAGTAATTATGCATCTTTTTCGGGTCGGAGCCGTCATAATAAACGGCCTCTGCCGGAATTCTCTCCCCGAAATCCGTCTTAAAGCAATCCACGCCCATGTCCAGCAAAACTTCCAGCTTCTGCTGAAACCACTGCCATGCCTCCGGATTGGTAAAGTCTACGATTGCCATTCCCGGCTGCCACATATCCCATTGATATACCTGTCCGTTAGGACGCTTTATAAAATACCCCTTTTCCATGCCTTCCCGAAACAGACGGGACTCCTGTCCGATATAAGAATTAATCCAGACACAGATATTTAGTCCTTTTTCCTTTATTCTTTTTAACATTCCCTCAGGATCAGGGAATACTCTTTCATCCCACAAAAAATCCGACCAATGAAACTCTTTCATCCAAAAGCAGTCAAAGTGAAAGGTTCTGAGAGGAATCCCTCTCTCTGACATACCGTCGATAAAACTCATTACGGTTTTCTCGTCATAATCCGTCGTAAACGAGGTAGACAGCCAGAGTCCAAACGTCCACGGCGCCGGCAGCGAAGGCTTTCCCGTAATATCCGTATACGCCGCCAAAACTTCTTTCATGGAATCGCCGCCGAAAAGGAAATAGTCTAAATATCCGCCTTCCACGGAAAACTCTGCCCTTGTTACCATTTCCGTACCGAGCTCAAAGGATACCTTCTCCGGATGATTGACGAAAACACCGTAGCCCCGGTTGGACAGATAAAAAGGGATATTCTTGTAGGCCTGTTCGGTACTGGTGCCCCCATCCTCATTCCAGATATCAATGCTCTGACCGTTCTTTACAAAAGGCGTAAAATGCTCTCCGGTGCCGTAAAGAAGCTCTCCTACACCGAGCGAAAGCTGCTGCCGTATATAGGTTTCCGTATTATCGCCTTTATCATAATACTCTCCCGCCCAATCCGTCTTCATCAAAGCCAGGTCTTTTCCGCTGCTTTTTGTAAGCACTTTCCCGTTCCTCAAATACGTCATGCTCCACGGCTTTTTCGTAATTTCAAGCGCCAGCCTGCCGCTTTCCATTAAAATTTTGCCTTCCGTTTCCGTTACCTTTAACGGCATTTCCCGCAAATTCAGTTCAAACGCCGGTTCCTGCACTACCGCGCCCAAATGATGATAGGTCTGTACTCTTATTACATCTTCTCTGGGAGAAGTAATTTTTAATGTCAGATTGATTCCGCCTAATGTACACCCTTTATTGTAGATATGACTTGCAGGCGCACAGACGGTTACTTCCGTCTCCGTTACTTTTGTAAAATAAGCCTCCGTAGGTGCAAAGCACTGACAGCCTTTCTTTTGCAGCCAACAACCGTTACTGAATTTCATAGCCTTCCTCCTCCGAATATCGGTATTTAAAACAAATCTTTTTCCGACTCCTCCATTTCAGGGAACGTAAACAGAATTTCCGTTCCTTTTCCCACTTCACTTTTCATTTCAATCGTGCCGCCGTGCTTTATGGCAATCTGTTTCGCTATTGCAAGCCCAAGACCCGAACCTTTTGCATTCTCGCGCAGTTTCGACTTATAAAACTTTTCAAAAATATATTTCTGGTCCTCTTCGCTGATACCGATGCCCTCGTCACGAATGGACACCAAAATCTGTTCCTCACAGGTGACGCGGATATACACCACCGAATTTTCCGGAGAAAACTTCACCGCGTTGTCAATAATTACAAAAAACATCTGCCGCAGCCGGTCGTAATCGCCAAGCATCATGATAACCGGAAGCTCCGTGTATACGTCCGCCGTAATATTCTTTTCCTTGCCGATAGCCCATGCGCGCTTCTTTAAATCTTCAAAAATCTGTACCAGATTTACCGGTTCTTTTTCTACCGTAAAATCCGGATTCTGCATCTTAGAAAGCAGCAGTAAATCGCCGACCAGACGCTCCATTCCCTTGCACTCTCCCAGCATTTTTTCATAATACTGCCGTACTTTTTCGGGATCGGTTATGATACCGTCCACAAGACTTTCCGTATAGGCGCGCACAACCGTAAGCGGCGTCCTCAGTTCATGGGATACATTTGCAAAAAAGTCCAGCCGCATCTGGTCAAGATTCTTGCGCTCGATTTCATTTTCTTTCAGCTTCACGGAAAGAAAATCCACCGTCTGCGCCAAATCACCGATTTCGTCGCTCCGATTTACTTCGGTCGTCACTTCATAATTACCTTCTGCCAGTTTCCGCGCGGTACGACGTATTTTTAAAATAGGTTTGGAAAGTGTCCGCACATAAAGCAGCGCGGCCAAAAATGCGATGGCAAGCGCAATGACGCCGCTGATAATAATCAGACGCCAACTGCCGTTAATTATTTCCTGCTGGCTCTCTACCGGGGTATTCAAAAGGATTCCGCCTGCCACTTCTCCGTTTATTCCCGTAACCGGCATTCCTATTGTAACAACATTCATCTCATGCACTTCGCTGAAACTGGTACGTGACGTGGGAATATTGTGAAATACGTTGTTAATAATATCCCGGTAACTGTTCTGGTACGAACTCAGTGCGGTAAAGGACTCCATGCTGAGCGCAAACGCTGGAGTCAGAGGATAAATCGCCGCCTCATTCGATACTACCCATACTTCCGTCCGCTCGATTTCACCAAGCAGAATCAGATAATCCTGCCAGCCTGCCGCATTTCCGCTCAAAAAATAATTCGCACAGCGCTTTGCTACACTTTCCGCCTTACCCCGTGCCTGCTCCCGGTAGCTTTCCATCATCGCCTGCTCATATAAACGCATATAAATAACACCTAAAATCAGGGCAAACAAAAGAATAATTACCGCAAACCCGAGATAGGTCTTTATAAACAATAAATTATGGACTTTTCTCTTTCCTACCTGCTTTTCCATCTGTTTCTCCCTGCGGCGTTATACCCGTACATTCCGATATGCTGCCGCTTTCCTTATTCTTTGTTATCCGTCAGTTCAAACTTATATCCGACCCCCCAGACAGTCGCGATATCCCAGCCCGCATGCTCTGCCTTATCTAACTTCGCGCGCAGGCGTTTTACATGTGAATCCACCGTTCTGGTATCCCCGACATAGTCATACCCCCAAAGGCTGTCTAATAAATTGTCTCTTGTAAACACCTTTTTGGGATTGCTGGCAAGCGTCCACATTGTTTCAATTTCTTTTTTCGTGAGCGCAATCCTCTGTCCGCCGATGTGCAGCGTATATTCCTCTAAATTTATCTCCAGATTTCCTACTTTTAATATATTCTCATTTTTTTCTCGGTCCGTCCGTGACATCCGGCGCAGCACCGCACGCAGTCTCGCCATGACTTCATTCGGAGAAAACGGTTTTACAATATAGTCGTCCGCACCGATATCAAGCCCCATTACCCGCTCAAAATCTTCTCCGCGGGCGGTAATCAAAATCACCGGCGTGTCCGAAGCCGCGCGGATTTTCCGGCAGACCTCATATCCGTCTTCCTTCGGCATCATAACATCCAATAAAACAGCGGCAGGGTCATACTGCCGAAACAGTCGTAATGCTTCCTCCCCATCGGCTGCAATTAAAGGTTCATACCCTTCTTTTTTCACATATGCCGCCAATACATCCGTAATATCCGCATTGTCATCCGCAATTAAAATGTACTGCATCAACATTCCTCCTTGCCGTCTTTGAAACCGTTCCATATTACCAAACACTATTATTTTCCTGTTTTCTGCTCTTATTATACTTTTTTTCACCTCATTACACAAGTTGAATTTCAAAGAATCTCCCCGGAAAATCTTATAAAATTCTTAATTTCTGACACCGTTCTGACAAAAAGTGGTGCTATGATATACCGTAGGATGTGACGCAAGGATTTCCGTAGTAGTTTATTGGAGGGCAATGCCATGAAACATAAATGTTTGTTCAAAGGTATCATTACTCTCGTCCTTCTGCTTTTTATAGGTTTCATTCCGCTGTCTGTCAAGCCGGTCAGGGCATACGCAGGCACCACGGAGCCGAAACTTAATGTAAAGTCCAAGGATATTGTAAAGGGTAAGAGCTATGCCCTTAAAGTTTATAACTTGACAGAAACACAAACCGTTACTTATACTTCCGAATATCCTAAGATTGCTTCTGTGGATTCCAAGGGAGTGGTAAAAGCTCTTTCCGTCGGTACAACAACCGTTACCGCGATTATCGAGGATTCCGGATCCGATGAGCCGGTGAAGCTGCAATGTAAAATCACCGTCGGTCCTCCGGCGCTTTTCGTTGTATTGTCGCGTCAGGAGGCGGACATGGTTGTCGGACAGCGCGCCCTCATGTACTGGCTGGTTGCCCCGATGAATACGGTAGAGCTTCCTAAGTTTTCCAGTTCCGCGCCGGAAATTGCTTCCGTCAGCGCGGGCGGTATTGTAACTGCAAAATCTGAAGGCACTGCTTACATATTCGCACAGATTGACAACGGTCATTATAGTGCCTGCTGTATTACAGTGACTGCAGAAGGCGAAGCTGTTGCGGAAGCAGCTTTTGAACCGGACAGTACCTTTGCAGATTTTCTGATTGAGTTAAACAAAAACTTTACAAACAGTGATAATACCTCCGAGAATACGGGTGCCGATACGGCACAATAAAATCTTTCGCACAAGTTAGAAAGGCTGCTGCACATGTTCGTACAGCAGCCCTTCTTTTATTTCATAAGAAATTGCTTCGCATTTTCTATGACACTATTCTCCGATTACATCACTCATCTGATACATCCCGGCAGGCTTTCCCGCTAAAAATTTTGCCGCCTGCAGCGCTCCGCTTCCGAAAATCGCCTTAGAGTATGCGGTATGCTTAATCTCAATTACTTCATCCGTACCGGCAAAAATCACCTCATGTTCGCCGACAATCGTACCGCCGCGCACCGCCGAAATGCCTATTTCCTTTTTCTCGCGCGGCTTACGCTCCTGAGAACGGTCATACTTATATGTGTATTCCCGTTTTAATACCTCATTCATGGCATCCGCAATCGCAAGAGCTGTTCCGGAAGGCGCATCCACTTTCCGGTTATGATGCCTTTCCACGACTTCAATGTCAAAGTTCGCATCCGCAAACACCTTTGCCGCTGCGGCTACTAATTTCAGGATTGTATTAATTCCTAACGACATATTGGCGGAACGCAGAATCGCAATCCGCTTTGACGCTTCGTTCACCTGTGCAAACTGTTCCTCGGAAAGGCCGGTAGTGCAGAACACAATCGGCATTTTTCTTTCAATACCCATAGCAAGACGTTCCGTCAGTCTCTGCGGGGAGCTAAAATCAATCATTACATCCGCTTCTACCGTACACTCCGCCGGCGACGCGAATACCGGATAGTCATAATACTGCGTCGTATTAAAATCAATACCCGCAACAATCTTTGTCTGCTTATCTTCTGCCGCCAAATCGGAAATTACACGTCCCATCTTCCCGTTGCAGCCACACATAATAATGCGTACCATTTCATTCCTCCTGTTCGTATCCTGCCCGTTCCGCCTTTGCCGCCTGCAAATCAGAAGTATCGATTTTCAGCATAACCGGCCATGCGGCTTACTTTATCATTCCTAATTTTTTCATCTCTGCCGCCAGTTTTTCTTTGTGTGCGTCTTCCATCTCGGTAAGCGGCAGGCGAAGCGGTCCGACTTCCATTCCCATAAGATTCAATGCGGCCTTTACCGGAATCGGGTTTACTTCGCTGAACAGATTTTCAATCAGCGGAAGATACTTTAACTGAAGCGCAAGGCTTCCTTTTACATCGCCCTCAAAGAATTTCGCACAAATATCATGCGTTTCTTTCGGCGCCACATTCGACAATACGGAAATAACGCCTTTTCCGCCTACGGACAGCATCGGTACAATCTGGTCGTCATTGCCGGAATACATATCGATATCTCCCTGACACAAATACATCGTCTGCAGCGTCTGGCTGATATTTCCGGTCGCATCTTTCATGCCGACAATATTATCTGCTTCTTTTATAAGAGCAGCCGCCGTTTCAGGTAAAATGGTGCATCCGGTACGGCTCGGCACGTTATACAAAATAACCGGAATATCTACCGCCTTTGCCGTATTCGCAAAATGCGCAATCAGGCCCTTTTGGGTCGCCTTATTATAATACGGCGTTACCAATAAAAGGCCGTCCGCCCCTGCTTTTTCCGCCTCCGTCGATAAATAAACCGCGGTTTCCGTACAGTTAGAGCCCGTTCCCGCAATAACAGGAATCCGTCCCGCCACCTTAGAAACCGTGTAGCGGATACACTCCAAATGTTCCTCGTGGCTTAACGTGGATGCCTCACCTGTCGTTCCGCAAATAATGATTGCATCGGTTCCGCCCGCAATCTGGAACTCCAAAAGCTCTCCAAGTTTATCGTAATTTACCTCTCCGTTTGCTTTCATCGGCGTTACAATCGCAACGCCCGCTCCTTCAAATAAAGCCATATTTATTACACCTCCGTTTTTAATATCATGGTTCATTTTTCGTGTAGGCCGCGCTTCGCGCCCCCCCTCACTTCGCGGCTTCGCCGCTGCGTCGCGGGCGCGTTCGCCGCCCTCTGCAGTTTTTTGTTTCTTCGTGTAGGCCGCGCTTCGCGCCTCCCTCACTTCGCGGCTTCGCCGCTGCGTCGCGGGCGCGTTCGCATGGAATCTGGCATCCAGGAGCAAGCTCCCATGCCAATTTCCATGCTCACTTTGCCTACACGAAAAAAACCGTCTGACGACGGTTCTCGAAGACTGCCTTCCGGCAATGTGCCGCCAAAGGGAATCTCCCCGCGCGGTACTTTCTTCGATAGCCCTCCATCAAATAAATGATGACAGTCCCAGAGCTGTTAACCCTGACCCCAGCATGCGATTCCCAGGTAACCGCAAACTTCGGCATCTCATCCTTTCCGCTACGTTCCTCTATGCCCTGACATATCCCGCAGTGTACTAATAATCAATGCGCCTCTATCACAATTTCGTATTGTATATCCATAGAATATACCAGAAGTCTTGTCTTGTCAACTGTTTTTTCGCTCGAATTTCCGCATTTTTTTAGCCGCCTTAAAAAGAACCTCTTATTCGTTTGCGGCACCCAAAAAACCAAGCAGTTTTTTCGTATATTCTTCTTTCGGTTCCGAAAACAATTTCTCCGTCTCCTCACACTCTATCATGCGCCCCTGCTTCATCACCATAACACGGTCGCAGATTTTGCGCACTACCGCCATGTCGTGGGAAACGAATACATAGGTCAGACCGTGTTCACGCCGAAGCCGCAGAAGAAGGTTTAAAATCTGCGCCTGCACCGTAACATCTAACGCCGATACCGGCTCGTCAAGCAATACCAGTTCCGGTCTGGAAATTAACGCGGCCGCGATTGCCACACGCTGTCTCTGTCCGCCGGAAAGTTCAGACACACGCCTGTCTGCTACATCGTCCGGAAGTTCGGTCTCTTTTAAAATTTCGCGCACGCGCTCACGGCGTTCTTCTTTACTGAGAGCGGTATTTAACCGCAGCGGTTCTTCCAAAATCCATCCGACACGCTTTGCGGGATTTAAACTTGTATACGGGTCCTGAAATACCATCTGAACCCCGATACCGCCTTCTTTGCGGAAAATACTTCCGCTATAATCGGTAAGCAGCCCCGAAACGGCTTTTAAAAGCGTCGATTTCCCACAGCCGCTTTCCCCTACAATACCGAAAATCTCTCCGGCACAGACCGAAAAAGAAACCTCCGACACCGCCTGTTTTACTTCCGGTTTGCAAAAAAAGCCCGCGGACTTGGAGTATGCTGCCGATACTTCGCGAAGCGTCAATACCGGCTCTTGATTTTCAGAGTTCTCCGACGTTCCCGCTCCGGGCGTTTCTTCCTTTAAATTCTTTTCCTTTGCTCCCTTTACCGCCGCCTGCATCAGGCGTTTCGTGTACTCTTTCTCCGGCGTCTCAAATACCCGCAGCGTACTGCCGCTTTCTACAATTCTGCCGTCTTTCATAATCATCACACGGTCACAAAGCTCCCGTAATACGCTAAGGTCATGAGAAATAAAGATGACCGCGGTATGGTTTTCTTTTGCAAGTCGTTTAATTAATCTGACGATTTCGCGCTCCGTCACCGCATCCAGCGCCGTTGTCGGTTCATCCGCGATTAACAGGCGGGGCTTATTTATCATTGCCATGGCAATCATCACCCGCTGGCGCATTCCGCCGGAAAGGTGATGAGGATAGTCGTCAAGCAGCCGCGCCCCGTTCTTTAATTCCGCCCGGGAAAGCGCCTCCAGTATCTCTGTCTCCCGTTCCTGTGCAGTAAGATGTCTGTGCAGCAGAAGCGGTTCCTCCATCTGCTTTTTAATTGTTAAAACAGGATTTAAACTTGTCAGCGGCTCCTGAAAAATCATCGTAATTTCCCGGCCCGACAGCTCCTGCCGCAGTTTTTCTTCTTCCTTTTTCTTTTTCTTATCTCCCGTGCAGAGATTTTTTCCGTCAAAGAAAATTCCTTTACAGACGCGCTTTGCTCCCTCCGGCAGAATCCCCATAACGGAAAGCGCGGTCATACTTTTTCCCGAACCGGACTCTCCCGCGATTCCGAGAATTTCTCCTTCGTTTAGGGAAAAAGAAATGCCGTCTACCACGGTCTTTTCACCGCCCGCATAATACGGAAACGATACCCTTAACTCCTCTACACGCAATAATTCACGGGCAGGAACATCTGCCGCATTCCTTATCTCAGCCACTCTTTTCACCGCCCTCTAAACTAAGTAAGCCTACCCCCAATACACTGATTAAAATCATCAATCCCGGCGCGACGGCATTCCATGGCGCACGTGACAAATACGGCTGCGCCTCCGAAAGCATTCTTCCGAGGCTCGCGTCCGGCGGCTGTACACCAAGGCTCAGATAACTCATCGCCGCCTCGGAAAGCACCGCGTTATTAAATCCGATGGCAATCGCGGAAAACAGGCTGCTTTTGAGATTCGGCAGGATATGTACAAACATAATCCGCAGATGTCCGGCTCCCATTAACCTCGCGTTCTTTACATAGTCCAATTCTTTCTGCACGACAAAACCGCCTCTTGTGACTCTCGCAAAACTCGGGATAAACAAAATCCCTAACGCCGCGATAAGCTGTACCGTTCCGCTGCCGAACGCTCCTACAAACACCAGCGCCAGCAAAATACTCGGAATGGCGGCTACCGTGTCATTAATGCGCATCAGAATCAGGTCCGCTTTTCCGCCGAAATATCCCGTAAACG
The DNA here is from genome assembly GCA_022510665.1 of Lachnospiraceae bacterium. Classification (GTDB taxonomy): domain Bacteria; phylum Bacillota; class Clostridia; order Lachnospirales; family Lachnospiraceae; genus SIG307. The sequence goes on along the minus strand of JAFLSZ010000051.1, from coordinate 3,163 downwards.
CTCCCAGCAGACAGCCGCCTGCCGCTCCGATGGATACCACGCAGAATCCTACCAGAAAAGTCGTTCCCGCACCTTTCATGACACGACTGAATACATCTCTCCCAAAATTATCCGTTCCAAACAAATGAGCAGGCGAAGGAGCCGCATTCATTAACTCCGCGTTCATGACGTTCGGGTCATACGGCGTGTAAAAACAGCCAATCAGTGAAAACAGTATCGCCGCCAAAAACAGCACCATGCCGATAATTAAGTTTATATTCCGTTTTCTGTTTCTCCTTAACCGTCCGGACCGCATCCCGCATTTCCTTTCCTTGTTCTTAATTTTTCCCTTTTTCCCTCTCCTATTTCCCGTTCTTCCTTCTGTCTGTCCGTTTTTTACAATTCCTTAATTCTCGGATCCAGACGTCTGCACAGCAAATCCGCCGCGTAATTTAACAGTACCACCACTGCGGTCGTGTATAGTACGATAGCCCGCACCACCGGATAATCTCTCGCGGAAATCGAGACCGACAAAAGCCGTCCGACGCCGGAAAGGTTAAACACCTGCTCAATAACAATGCTTCCGGCTAAAATTTCCGCCATTACCATCGTAAGAAACGTCACCACCGGCACAAGCGCGTTTTTCAGCACATGCCGCCAAAGCACACGCCGCCTGCCGCAGCCTTTGCTTTTCGCGGTACGCACATAATCCGACTGCATCTGCTCTTTTAAAGAACTCTGTAAAAAGCGCACCGTCATACCGATTTTGGGTATTGCCACCGCAAACGCCGGAAAAATCATAAATGCCAGAAAACCAAAGAAATCTTCTCCTGCCGGTACATAAGCTCCCGGCATAAACCACCGCAGCACAAGACCAAAAAATAACGTAATCAACATTCCGAGGAAAAAAGGCGGAACCGCCATCATTGTCTGCGTAAAAAACGCCACGATTCCTTCCCCCGTTTTCGTTTTTGCCCGTGCCGCAAGAATTCCGAGCGGTACGGAAATACCGATAATCAGCAAAAAAGAAAGCAGGGCAAGCCCGATTGTAACGCCAAAGCGCTCCCCTAAAAGGGTTATTACCGGAATGCCGTACTGTGTGGATTTGCCAAAATCCCCACGCAGCGCGTCGAGCAGAAACTTCCCGTAACGCGTCAAAAGCGGGCGGTTTAATCCCATCTGTTCCCGCAGCGCCGCTATTTCTTCTTCCGTCGCGTCTATTCCGAGCTTTGAAAGCGCCGCATCGGACGGGATTACTTCAAAAGCAAGGAAGGTTAAAAATGCCGCCCCAAGCAATGTCACAAGCAATGCGATTATTTTCTTCAACCAGTATGGCATTCCTAACCCTCCTTTCTTAAAAATCTTTACTCTGCCGGCCGGATTGCCGCCATATCCAGTACATAAACCGGATAGAATAAGAAGTTCGTAAACCGCTTATTTACCGCGACGAGTTTTGCCGCATCCTGCAGATAAACGCTTGCCGCATCTTCCGTAAGCAATGTCTGGATTTCCTTATAATATGCCGCCTTTTCACTCTCTACGGTGCTTGCCAACGCCTTCGCAAACAGTTCGTCAAATTGCTCGCTCTTATAATTTACAAAATTGTTGGAAGCGCTTGAAACATAACGCTTCAGCACGTCGCTCGGCGCCAGTGCCGCGTCCAGCGCGACAATCGTCGCCTCGTAATCTCTGGAACGGTAAACTTCCGTCAGCCATGCCGGCCATTCAATCAGCCGTATCTCTACTTTCACGCCGATTTTTTCATACTGTCCGACCAACACCTGCGCGGTCGCCACATGAAAGTCGTAATTGGACGGCACTTTCATAACAAAACGTAACGGATTGCTTTCATTGTATCCTGCCTCCGCCAAAAGCTCCTTTGCCTTTTCCGGCTGGTAGGTGTAATAGTCTTCCAGCGCCTCTTCGTAATAAACGCCGAAATTCGGGAACATATTACTGCCAATGATATGGCCGCGTCCGCCCGCCACAATCTTTAACAGTTCTTCCTTATCCACACCGTAACAAAGTGCCTGACGTACCCGGATATCCTGAAACGGCGCAAAATCGTTATTCAAAAACATTGCCTGCACTAAATTGCTTGCGCCTACCTCCAAAGAATACTCCTTTGTCAGCTGGGCTGCCTGTTCCTCCGTCAGATACGGGAAAATATCAATTCCGCCTGCCAAAAGCTCCATAAACGCGGCATCCGTACTGGCACAGATTTTAAACGTAACTTTTTCCAGATACGGCTTTTCCCCGTAATAATCTTCAAAACGCTCCACGACAAAACTGTCCAGCGTCGAATAGGAGACAAACCGGAACGGTCCCGTTCCAATCGGCGGAGCCTGTTCTCCGGCATAACGCTCCGGAATAATCGCACACGTTAAAAACCCAATCAGTTCCGTATTCGGTTCGGAAAGTTTCAGGACAACCGTGTCCTCTCCCTCTTTTTCCACGGAAGAAATAACAGAAAGCGCCGATTCCACCACGACCTCAGGATCCGGGTCAGGGAGTAAACCGGCGCACCGCTTTATCGAATAAACCACATCATCCGCAGTAACAAGGACTCCGTCGTGAAACTTTACGTTTTCACGCAGATAAAACGTATACGTCATCCCATCCGGGGCAATCGTATAATCCTTTGCTACCGCAGGAACCAGAATTCCGTCCACAGAAGGCTTTACAAGTCCTTCAAAGACGTTAAACAAGACTTCATCGGTTCCTGCCGCTACTGCTTTGTGAGGGTCAAGACTGTCCAAATCCTGTGTTATTCCTACAACCGCGGATTTATCGTCCGAACCTTTCTTTCCTCTGCTGCCGCCATTGCAGGCACAAAGTGCGGCGAGAGAAATAAGTAGCGCAAGAAATACTGCTGCTTTCTTCATCTTACTACCTCCGTTCGCGGACTTTTTCCGCATTATTTAATTTTTACTTTCCTATCATATACCTAGTTTTAAAAAAATGCAAGGGGAAAATCCCGATTTTCCGCATTTTTTTAGTTGCTTTAAAAAGTTTCGCAGAATGCACGCCACGCTATCTTATTTTTGCATTTGTCCGAAGGAGCGCGTTTTTAGCGGAACCGGAATCACCTCTTAGAGCTGGTTAGACGCGAGGACGCGCCCGAGCGGTTTAACAGCTCTTAGAGGAAGTCCGGTGCAGCGTTGCGCATGCAAAAATAAGATAG
>JAFLSZ010000050.1 GCA_022510665.1 Lachnospiraceae bacterium | reverse complement strand
AACAATGACCTCCGGCCAGTGGACCATGGGAGCGGTCACAAAGGTCAGGGTGTGCCTGCCCAGGGTCAGGGTATCGCCCTCGTTAACCACGATACGTCGGTCGGCATAGTCGGTGCCGAAGAACTGCTTCATCATGGCAAAGGCTTTGTCGGAGGCTACGATTTGCGCGTCGGTGTAAATTTTCATAAAGTTGTCGATATTTCCGGCATGATCCGGCTCCATATGCTGAATGAGCAGATAATCCGGCTTTCTGCCGCCAAGAGCCGCCGCAACATTGTCCAGCCACTGATGAGTAAAATGTCTTTCAACCGTATCGATGACGACGGTCTTCTCATCAAGAATTACATAAGAATTATAGGCCATGCCGTTAGGAACTACATACTGTCCTTCGAATAGGTCTACCTCATGGTCATTGACGCCCACATATTTCACGTCTTTGGTTACATTGATATCCATATAAGTCCTCCTTAAAAATCAAAATAATTTTTTATTAATTATATAACATCCGTTCCTGCGAAACAAGGTCTTTGCAGTTTGAGTTTGTGCATTTTTTAGTTGCCATTTTTTAGTTGACTTAAAAGTTCCGCAGACTGCACGTTCTCTTATTTTTGCACGCGCAACGCGTTGTTTTCCGTTACTTGCGGTATTATTTATTTGTAGTTAAAATCGGTGTCAGATTTACAGTGAAAGGAGATTTTTATGCCAAAAAAGGGAGAGAATATTTTCAAACGTAAAGACGGGCGGTGGGAAGCGAGGTATATTCATCACTATGAAGGCGGAAAAGCAAAATATCGTTATGTTTACGGGACTACATACGCGGAAGCGAAGGCAAAAAAAGACGCGGGGCGGTCAATGGCGCTTTCCGGACGTTCCATACCGGCAGGACGGGCGGAGACGTTTGAAATTCTTGTGAACGCGTGGCTACCTGATATAAAATTTAGTGTCAGGGAATCTACCTATTCGAGATACCATCGTATTGTAACGAAATATTTACTGCCTCTTATGAAAGGATATGAGATAGAAAAAATAGATCAGAAATATTTAAATGAATTAACGGTAATTCTTCTGTCAAGAGGGGGGGTGAGAGGAAAGGGACTTGCACCGAAGACGGTTACGGATATTTTATGCGTCCTTAAAACAATTCTCAAATACGGAAGCGAAAATAATTTTCCGTGCCAAAACATCAGCCGTCTGAAATATCCGCAAAGAAAGAGCAGAAACATGAAAGTTCTTACGGATGAAAGCAGGGCAAAAATAGAGCGTTGTCTGCTGGAATCGAATGACAATGTAAGTCTCGGGATTTTGTTTACCCTTTTTACCGGCGTCAGGATTGGGGAACTTTGCGGTCTGCGGTGGGCCGATATTGATTTTGTGAATGCTACCGTAAGTATCTGCCGAACCGTCGAGCGTATCTCTGATTTAGACCCGCACTCATCCAGAAAAACCAAAGTAATTATGAGTGAACCGAAGACGGAAAGCTCAATCCGTGTAATTCCTTTGCCGAGTTTTCTGATGGAATATTTAAAAAAGTGCCGCCGCGGAAGCGATTGTTATTTGCTGACGGGGAATAAAAACTATACGGAGCCGCATCAATATTATGTGCGTTACCGGAAATATCTTAAACGAAACGGAATCGGCAGCTATACGTTCCATACATTAAGGCATACGTTTGCGACGCGCTGTATTGAAATGGGATTTGATACAAAATCTTTATCGGAAATTCTTGGCCATTCCAGTATCACAACGACACTTTCCGTCTATGTCCATCCCTCCATGCAGCAGAAAAAAGCGCAGATGGAAAAGCTGATGCCGGGCAGTATTTGACAGTTCAGTGAGGCAGAAGATAAGGGTGTCCCCGGCCGCTTTACGGCTTTTGGGACACCCTTTTGCAGAGAGGTACAGAGTGAAGTGAGATTAGTTAGATTCCGGCTGCGTACTGTCGTCCGATGTAACTTTAAGGAAGTTATTCGGGAAATATTTGCTGACCCACATCTGTGCGAGCTGAGACTTTGGAATTGCTTTAAGATAATAATTTATCGGAACGCCAAGCTCGCCTTTCAGTGCTTTGTCAATATAATCTTCGAATGCCGTCATCATTGAGTTGATATCGAGAACCTTATTGCTGCCGTCGTCGATTTCGCTGAGACCGCTCAGAACTCCCTTAACCTGCGCGTTTTTCAATGCAACCATCTGCTGGCCGATTCTTGCTTTTTCCGCGGATGCGTCTACCGAATCCTTATCCGACGCCGTAGCGTTTTGGAGAGTTGCAATACTGTCCATAGCCGATTTGCCGTCAAAATTCATAAACTGCTGAACCGCCATCTTTACCTGATTGGATTTGATAGACGGAATAGAGCCGCGTGTCGTAATCGTACAGTGGGACATAATATCCTGCGTGCTGAGGAGGTTTTTAATATCCGCGGCAAACTGCTCACTCAGGCCGAAGCCGCCGGAGGCGCTGGAAAACCACGAATTTATCTTGCATTGTGCCTGTATGCTTTCCGCGAGGCTGTTTATTTTTTCCGAGGATATGGTGTTGGTTGAATTGAGGATATGCACCATTCCTACAAAACAGGAACCGTAAGTTGCGCCGGAAACGATTGTCAGAGCCTTTTCGTTTTCGGTCTGGGAATTCTGCGCAATACTCAAAAGACTTGCCGGACTGTCCGTCTTTATCATGTCGTCTTTGTACATGGCATTCCATACATTAATCGCTTTATCAACGTCAATTATGCACGGGGCAAGGAGCGCTGCGTCTTTATGTGTACAGCTGACCGCGATTACGAGGGTTCCCGCGATATCGTGTCTGGAATACTGGCTGTTCATCTGGCTTGCAGCGGCTTTACTTGCCTGATCGGAAAAGGTGTCGCCGAGAAACTTAAATTCATTGCTGATAAAGGCCTGTATGTTCTGGCTCTGCGTCTTGGAACTCTGATCGTTCTGGTCCCTTGAAAAGTATTGCACATTCATGTTCATCGAGTCGGCGGAAAGCGGCATTTTCTTTATCTTGGTGCGGTTATAATCAAGCGGACTTTCCCAGGAAGAGCTTACGATTGACTGCGCTTTGAGATCCTGAATGCTTTTTTTGCCGCTTAACTTGGCGCTTGCATACTGAACGGCAGCCTCCTGAATCTGCGTGCCGATTTCTTTGCTCTCTTCCGCCAGTTCGCACGTATCGACGTTCATGTTGTCGAGTTCCTGAATGGTGGAATCGATGCTTCGTTTCAGTGTAATCAACGAATTCATCTTATCTTCTTCCATATCGATGGAAGCCTGCATTTCGCCTATTTTTTCAAGCTGTTCGAGCTTGTTGGGATCGACGATGTTTCCCAAAGTGATAGATGGATCATAAGGAATTACTGATAACATTTAGGCGTCCTCCTTTTATACTATTTTCTGACTTAAAATGCTCTTGACCGTGGTTATGTCAGTGATATGCGAATCCAATATGTTGTCGTTGAACGGTATAGTGGATTTTTTAGCTTGCAGAGGCGGGAATCCCGTGATGTCCGCGGCAAAGATTTTGCCTGCCGGCAGGGCATTCAGCAAAGCAGTTAATTCGTCCAGCGGCATAAAACCATCCCTCCAGTTTGTCCGTGTCGCGTTCTCACCTACAAGCACGTCCATATCAACGGTTACATAGATGGCATCATATTTGTCGTAAATGCCGGTTAGAGAGGTATCTGCTTCGTTTATGGTTCTGCGCGTTACCTCTGTTCCGCAATTCTCCCAAAAAATTACCCGTCTGTTTTGGGAAAGTCCGATTGCCATATAGTCGGCTTCGCTTGTCTCGCTGCACAGATGTGCGCCCCAATTTGAGCATAAAAGCTTCCCGTTGGCACCTTCAAAATCTTCGTGTTGGTCGAAATTGACAACAAGAATCTTTTTCCCGGCGTTGATTTTTCCTTGTGAAATCAGCCGCGCATAAGTTCTTTGTACAATGAATTTGGTAATGTGATGAGCGCTGTTGCTTTCCACAAAAAATAACTTACTTAACGGGTCAACTCCGTTAAACGCTGTCTGTACATCCGTTTCGTTCGGAATCACATAGGAATCGCTGAAAGGCGGGTTTCCGCCCGTGACGGAATTTCCCAGATAAATTATGTTTCCCGGAGAAAATTGATTTGTAAATGTATCGGGATGATAATACTTCGGGGCATCAAGAGTGTGCAGTGAAATAAAAATTGGAGTAGTAGGCATGTTTTGTTCCTTCCTTTCTTTCTTGGTTTGTTTGTCATTGTTGTTTCCTTCCTTTGCGCGGCGCCTGCATTCGGAGGAGCGTCTTTTGGGTTTTAAAAGACGCGTTGTATTATTTTGTTGTCAAAGGGTTGTAAAAGCTTTTTTATCCCTTCACTATTGCTTCCACAACACGGGGAGCAAAAAACGAAAGGTCAAATTAAAAAATTTTTTACGAAATTTTCAAACTGCCTTTTATAAGAACGGGCGGTTTGAAGGGATACGCCGTATTTTTCGGCAATCTTTCCGGTGCATTTTCTTTTTTTGCCGGCAAGATAGGCGTAATAAAAGTCCATGGCCCACGGTTTCCATAAGCGCAGGGCATTTTGCAGTTCCGTCATCCTCATTTGAGAGAGAACAGCGCCTTCCGTACAGGATGTATCCGCCAGCACATCCGCGACACGGAGTTCTTCGGAACCGGCGAGAAAATCATCAAGCGAAAGATGAAGAAAGGAATTACCGAGTTTTCGGTTCCTCTCCGAAATCGTGTGACTGCTGTTCCATTTGTGATGCTCCTCGCGGGATACCTCGATAAATATACGGTCAATTTCATGGCTGTCCTCAATGCAGTCCGCGATAAAATATCTTTGCTGCTGTTTCGGCAGGCTGCGGTTTTCCTCTATCAGGGCAAACCATTCGGAGGCGGATACTTCGGTAAGCACCGTTTCACCCTTTTCGTTTTGTTTTTTGACTAAAAATGTATTTTTCATATTGTAATCTCCTGAATTTTGAATTTTTGATATAAAAACTGAGGTCAAAAATCCGGAGATTACGGATATCCGGCAATATACGGCTGCCAACAGAGATTTGGCATAATAAGCTCCTTCCTGCTTTTAAGCGGGAAGAACTCAAAAAATAAAGACAAAAAAAGAGCATGAGTCCACAGCTTAAAAGCTGCTTGTCATGCTCTATCTCGAAAGTCCTTGTTCTCACCGAATCGGTGGATATAGGCTCTTTTCCGGCTTGCTTTACCGAAAAATTCGGCTTGTCCGGCGGATGACGCTATGTACAAACGTATCGTTATTTTATTCTTTAATTTATTTTCTCATCTTTTGACAGGTAGATGAGAAACTTTTGGGAACACTTAGGACACTTTAAAATAATCCGGCTGTTTTTCTTAACGGGAACGGTAACCTTAATTGCGACGGCTGCTTTATCGCCGGCAGGCTTATCGCATAACCGTCCTTTTTTACAGGCGGGGCATCTTACATAATCGCTTTGTGTGTCCGGGTTTTCATGGAATTGTTCAATTACAAGCATATAATCACGTCCTTTTTGCTATGTTCAGTTTTTACTGAACGCCATGGGTAAAATAAGACGAGGGAAGCAGGCATCCTCCAAGGATGCCGCGTTTCAGAGAATTATAAATCGAAACGAAAACAGTTCTCTCACCCTCGTTACGGTTTTAGATGAGGTTATGTTCTTTCAGCCGGATTTCCATTGCCTGTCTGGAAACATTAAACTGTTCCGCAAGGACGGCAACCTTGTCTGTGCCGGAAATACGGTAGAAAGAGCGCTTAACCTGATTGATTGGCATAAGCAGCGCGCCGGCAAGCGTATCGGCCTGCCGCTCGATGTATTTATCCTCATCCGAGCTTTTTGAAATACTTTTATAAACCGGGGCAGTACCGTATTTCGAATAAAGCTCCCGGTGCAGCAGCCAGTGTGCCAGTTCATGGGCGGCGGTAAAACGTAAGCGTCCGTCTGTCCGACATTGAAGGAGGCTTGCGTCAAGGATAATTGTGTCATGTGCCACATAGACCAGTTCGTATTTGTGCTGCTCCATGTTGTAAAGTGGGATGTAGTCGTCGTCAAACACGGTTTCCCCAAGAATCCGTCCGTTTTTACGAATATACTGGTATTCCAGTGATAAGCCAAAAGCTTCTATCATATACTCTATGGGAACGCTCGTTGGCTCCGGACTCGCAAGCAAAGACGGATCGTATTTTTTTAATGCGTTCCGGGCGATGGCTTCAAGCAGAGCGGGACGCATATAATTGGATTCGGTCATTCCTGTTCCTCCTGTATTTTTTTTCTTTTTGACTCAAGCATAGAGATAAACTCCTGCCATTCCTCATCGGTTGCGTCCATATCCTTTGCGGTCCGCAGGGCGACCCGGACAATGTCCCTATCCATTATGTATTCCGGCAGGTCCCGCGATACGGTAGGCGCGTTTTTTGATTTTGCTGCAAGGTCATAGAAATAGCTCTTATCTTCCTCCGATAAAAGCAACAGAGAAACCATACGTTCCAATACGTCCTCACTTGGAGCGGGATTGCGGTTCTTTTCCATGTTGCACATATATACGGGAGATATTTTCAGCATTTCCGCAAACTTGCGTAAGGATATTTTTTGTTCTTGTCGTTTGGTATTTAAAAAACTTCCGAATGTATTCGGGTTATCCATAGTAGTCACCGTCCTTATCTGTTCAATGGGAACTGAACACTGTAACTACATTATATACAAACGTACGTTCGATTTCAAGAGGTAGGAGAAAAATATAAAAAGGTGGGCGAAGTAGCGCCCACCTTTTTTATATCATAGGAAATGGCTGTGCATTTTATTCTTTTTTATTGCAGCCTCCGAAGAGCGCTCCGAAGCTGCTTTTTGTATTGCTCTATCACATTTTGAGGCGATATAATACTGATTTTTCCTTCATAGGTAAAAATCCATGAATAGAATGTAGGACTTGCGGAAATCTCAACTTCAACCGTAAATGAGTTCTCGTCAAGCAGCGAGGTTTTTACGTTTTCCCCGAAACGGTCAATAATTGTTTTCATCATGCTGTTGTCACAGCGGAGCCGGACACGGCAGAGTTCGCCGTCAAACATCATAAATACCTGATTACAGAAACGCTCAATGTCATAGTCATCCGGCCTTTGGTGAAAGTCTATCAAAGATTCGGATGCCTGACTCATGCGGTCGACTCTGAATTTTACCACCTTTTTATGGCTTTCCGACCAGCCGAATACATAATAGCTGTCATTGTTCCAGACCAAATCATATGGCGAGAGCCTATAAATCTGTCCGTTATGTTTAAAAATTTTTTCTTTCTTCGGGGTGTATTCTATGTACCGAAACTCTACGGTTTTTTCATTACTGATAGCGTAGTGCAAAAGGTCGACGGTATAGCAGACAGTTTCGTTATGGGTCTTTGTCTTGCCTTCGACGTACAGGCGGCGTTTTAGCTGCTCTGCCTGATACGGGCTTCCCAGGGTGGAGAGTTTTTCGATAAGCTCTATACTCTTGGAAGGGGATATGAACTTCGCGGCCTGCACCGCGTCCACGATAGGTTTAAGCTCTGCAGGTTCAAGGCTGTGGCTGCCGATAAAATATTTATTCTGCCGGCTTTTTGTGCATACCACATCGAATCCGCAATCCTGAAGCTGTACGAGATCCGCCGCCACGGTTTTACGGGCGGCACGGATGCCGTTGGATTCCAAATAAGCAAGAATATCATTGATAATAGCCGGATGTTCCTCATCCGTATGCTCCCAAAGATATTTAAAAATGTACAAAGGACGATTTTTGTCTACCATAGTATTACCCCCATTATTTTCCGTTGACGATAATCTTAATTTCAATCTCTTTCAGGTCTTGTGCCAGATATTCCTCTGCCGTAAGATTGCAGACAGGGAAGCCTTCGTAATTAAAAATTACAGGACGGGCGTAGGCATGCCGGCCGGGGTCTACAAGGCCGTATTTATCAGGCCCGGATGCGCCCGGATAGGCGTCGTTCCAATCCCTTGCGTGATATATAATCACCGGATTGCCGTTTTCGTCAACCGTAAAAGAGTTGTGGCCGGGACCGAAGATGCCGGAATATTTTCCCTCGCTGCCTTTAAGGAGCCCGCTGTCGCCGTGGCCCGTGACAGCAGTGGTGCCGTCCGTTGCGGTATAGTCGGCCTTTTTTATGGTTCTGGTTAAATCCTGTGTGCCGAGAATCGGATATGGGTACTTCTGCCAGCTGTCCGGATTCATAAGGTCGGAGCTAAGGTTTGCATAGAGCAGGCAGACGCAGTACATCATGTCAATCGTACATCCCGCGTATGCGATAAAGATTCTGTCTTTGTGAATCAGCACGGCGGACGCCTCCTGAATCGCCTGACCTGCTTTGCTGCCGGTCATGTTGTTGCAGCCTGCTTTGCCGGAACCGTTGTTTGTCTCATAGGCTCTGTCGGCAGAAGAAAGGCGCACAAGCGGCCCTGTCGGATAAAGGGGGTTGTCGGGATTAACGGTCGTAATCCAGATGTTTGACCACTTCGGCGTGACGTAGTAACTCTGCCCGTTGTATTCAAAATAGGTCGTGTCGAACGAACCCACAGACTGCCCGTCGGTTGTGTCATGGATGTAGCCGGTATATTCCCAGTTGTCGGGATTTGTCAGGTCGCTGCCGTTGCAGGTGAAGACGCATTGTTTTCCCGAACCTTCGGAGTCTGACGGCTTCCTGACCGAAGCCAGCGCGAGGATACGCCACTTTCCGCCGATTTTGTGAATTTCAGGCGCCCAGTACCAGCCTGTTATCCTTGTTCCGTCATCAAGCGTCGTATCTTTCCAAATTTCAAATTCTTCGGCGTCGGTAATATCGGAAAGGCTGGCGGCCTGACGGATGACAATACTCTGATACGCTCCGCCGCCGTTTGCCGAGTTTTCATTCATATTTGAACCCGTGAAATAGTAGACTCCCTTTTCTTCGTCATAGACAGCGTAAGGGTCGGCACGGTAGTTGGCAAGAGGACTGTGATATTCCGCCGTTGCGGTGACGGTTCCTTTGACGGTATACTCTCCTGCCGTAAGATTTTTTAGGTCGAGACCGTCCAAATCCCACGTTACGCCCATCGGCGTCTTAGAGCCGTCGCTGTATACGACATTGACCTTATCCGGCAGAGCCGCTTCTTTGCCTGCCGGAATCGAAATATCCCCTGTTTCAACCGAGATGCTTTTTAATCTTCCGTATTTTTTTCTTATGCGGTCGTATTCTTCTTTTGTCAGCGGGAAAATCGAGGCCTCTCCGGATGCGGCATAGTCGGGCAGAGACACGTCTGCGCCTATCAGTTCTTTTTTATAGTCGGTTTCGGAAGGGTTCGAAAACGTTTCAAAATCCCTCGTTTTTGTGACGTATGAATTTCCGTCGCCGCCTTCCCAATAAATTTCGTACTCCGTTTTGTTGTATAAGACGGTTGGATTTTTGACTGTAATCCCCGCGTCATTGAGCGTGAAAAGCCGTTGGTTTGTAAAGTAGAGAAGGTCATCAGAATCAAAAAGAAGAATCTGCGGAGACGCGTTATCTGCCGACGCAATAAGTCCATAGCCGCCTTCGTGTTTTCTGAAAAGCGAGGGTGAGCCGAGTTTTTCGCACCCCTGCGGCGACATGACCGCTTTGTTGTTATTCAGCGGTTCAAAGGTCTTGCCGTCTGTGGAAAGCCCGTAGAATAACACGTCGGTGCGGTAGGTATCGGTATATTCTTTTGACGGGAACTGGGCGAACTCAACTCCCATATCCGGCTCATAAAGCGCGGGATAGAGCGCAAGCGACAATATTTTTTCCATAGATTTCAACGCCTCCCAAGATTTGTTAGAAATTATTATACAATATGATTTGAGAGGGTGTCAAGGAAAGCGGGGACTTCCTCTAAGAGCCGTTAAGCCGCTCGGGTGCAGCCTCGCGTCTAAGCGGCTCTAAGAGGTGATTCCGGTTTTGCTAAAAATGCGCTCCTTCGGACAAATGCAAAAACGCAAGAGGCAGGAGTAAATTAAATTATTTTTTAAAAACTTTGTAACGTTTTAAAAAAAGCGGTCTCTAATAATCGAAAGAAAATATAAAAAAGGAAAATTAAAAAAGAACATAAAAATGAAGGACAGTGAGAGTATGAATGTTAAGAAAAGGGATGCCGGTTATTGCAATATTAAGCTGGTGTTGATTTTTTTGGTAGTCTTCGGACATATGATAGAGGGGCAAATTGATAACCATCCGTTTTTTATGCAGAGTTATCGCGTTATTTATTCGGTTCATATGCCCCTGTTTTTGTTTCTTTCCGGTCTTTTTATCAAAAATGGGACAGACTGTATGAGACAGATGAAGCAGATGTTTTTGCTGTATGGCTGCTGCCAGCTGCCGATTGTAATAATAAGGAGGCTGTTAGGAGCGGAATGCTCGCATTTAACGCCGTTCTGGCATCTGTGGTATCTTTTAAGCATGGCCTGTATGGCCGGAATCGGAGGAATTTGGTTTCTTTTGATTTCGAAATATCCGAAATTGAATAAGGTATGGGTAAAGGCAGGGATAGTTGTCGGCGCGGTATTGGCGGGATGTTTTGCCGGAAACTGTCCTTATATAGGGAGAACGCTTTCTTTATCCCGCACGATTTGTTTTTTGCCCTATTTTCTTATGGGAATATTTCTTTCAAAGGACATGGAATGGAAGCGGCTGCGCCCGTTAGGAGCGATTGCGCTTTGTATTTATTTTATGTTATTCTTAGTCAGGGGACAATGGATACCGGTACAATTTTTATATCATGCGGACAGCTTTGAGCAGCAGAAGCAGATAATATCGGAAGTATTTATGCAGGGAACTACAACGCGTTTGTTATGTTATATACTGGGAATTACGTTAGGATTATTTTTGCTGACATTTATTACCGAGCGGCGGTTTCCCTTTACAAAGGTCGGTGCCTATACATTGGAAATTTATCTTTTGCATGCCCCGTTAGTAAGGCTGTGTGAGAAAATAGAGGCAGAGGAACGTATTTGGTTTATAATTGCGCCGGTTGTGACGGTTTATATTATACTTTTTCTATATAAGGCGTTTCAGTGGCGTCATCCGTTGTATGCGGTGCTTTGTCATAGAACTTTGCTGTCGCAGAAGCGGCTGCGGTATTTTTTTAAATGATTGTGTACGGAAAGGAGCAGAATGGCGACATTTCAGGAGATATATCAAGAATACGGCAGACCGGTGTATCGCTTTCTGCTGACGCTTACGGGCAACATGAACGAAGCAGAAGAGCTGCTGCAGGAGACATTTTATCAGGCTTTTGTGCATATTGACCGGTTTGAGGGAAGATGCAGCGTTTATACATGGCTTTGCAAGATTGGAAAAAACGCATGGTTAAAAGAGTGCCGCAGACGAAAACGTCTGGACGGCAGAGGCTTAGAGGACATGGAACTGACGGATAACGCTCCGGACTTAGAGGAACGTACCATCCGCAAAGAAGAATATCGCCGTGTCAGGCAGGCGGTACTTCGCTTAGAGGAGCCTTACCGTGAGGTTTTCATTATGCATGTATTCGGTGAAGTGCCGTTAAAAGAGATTGCGGCAAATTTCGGAAAGTCCGAAAGCTGGGCGCGGGTAACTTTTTTCCGCGCGAAAAAACAAATTACGGAAATGATTTCTTAAAACAAAAAATATTTGATATAAGGAAGGAGACAGTATGAAAATCACATGTGATGTTTGCAGGGACCTACTGTTATTATATGAGGATGATATTTGCAGTGCGGATAGCCGTAAGTTGGTCGATACGCATCTGAATGGCTGTGACGACTGCCGGACGTATCTTAAAAAAATGCGGACGTCGGAGGAGATGGTCGCGGAAGAGCCGCTTCCGGAAGCGTTGGAAGAAAAAGCGGTTTTACAGAAAAGTTTTCGCAAAATCAGATTTCGCTGGCGTATTTCGCTGATTGCGCTTTTGATGGTGATTCCTTTGCTGGGAGTTGGTTTTCTGGTTTCCAATGAGATAAAGGGAGAGGGTATTTGTTTTACTAATCTGGATGATATTTGGATGAACAGGCAGTTCTATCGTTTTTTACAAAACGGAGAGTATGAGAAAGCGGCGGATATGTTAAGTTTTGCACAGAGTTATAAGAGTATCAGGGAGGAATGGGATAACAATGCCGAAAAAGGCTTTGAGGAGATTTATCGTGAAATATATGGAGATGTACCTAATATGTCCTTAAAGGAGTTTGAGGAACAGGAAAGGCGGAAGGTAGTATCTTATTGGGAAGAAAACGGACTGTCTATCCGCAAAGTCACTTATGATAACGGAAATACCTATCGTTTTGATAACGGTGATTGGAATGTAGCATTTAAAGTTGTGGAGGATACAATACTTTCGGAAATCCCAGAAGTGACGCAGGTTTTTACCTGCGTTATAAGAGGAAGAAAGCTTTCCTGCGTTAGCAAAAGCATCAATCTGACGCAGTTAAAAGCACTCGGGATAGAGTACGAAGAAAATAATATTCATGAGGAAATAGAATGGGCGGAGAGACTAAGAGAGGCATCTCGATTATTGGAGGGCCTTTATCGGGAAAGCAATAGGCTGTCCCGCAGGCTGAATGGGATAGAGTAGGGGGGAGGAGCAGCTCAGTTTAAACCTAAAAGCATTCTTTTGTTTACAGGTTTTTTTCACAGCCCCGTCCCTTCTCTTTGTGCCTTATCCTTTCACACTAATTCCATTTTGGATTTACGCAATTTGTGAAAGCCTTATCTCCGACACTGTTTTTTGCGCCGGAATTAATCGTAAGCTTTGTCAGCATCGAACAGTTATAGAAAGCGCCGTAGCCTAACTGTGCCGCATCGGTTATTGTTACTTCTTTGAGCTGGTTTGGTATATAATTTGCTGCAGTGGCTCCATTCGAACACCACTGCGTAACCAATGTCCCACCGCTGTACGAATAGGTGCCGAAAATATATCCGAAAACACCTTTATTACCGGAAGCTGTTCGGCTTGCTCCCACAAACGGCAAAGTGATGGATTGCAGCTGTATGCAGCCAGTAAACGCATCTTTCCCTATAGACTGAACACTGTTGCCGATAATAAACTCTCCGTCTGTTGTGGAGTTGAGAGAGGTCAGGTTCAAGCAGCCTTTAAATGCCTTTGCTTCAATTCCCGTTACAGACTCACTTAATGTTAATGTTGTCAGTGAGGAACAGCCTTCAAACATTGACTCGCTGATGACAGTAATATTCGGAATATTAATTGTTGTTATTCCGGAACAGTTCAAGAATGTATACTTGGAGGAACCGACGATTTCACTGTTCAGATTAATCTCTGTCAGCATCGAACAGTTATAGAAAGCGCCGTAGCCTAACTGTACCGCATCGGTTATCGTTACTTTTTTGAGTTGGTTTGGTATATAATTTATTGCAGTGGCCGCATTCGAACACCACTGCGTAACCGACGTCCCACCACTGTACGAATTATCACCGAAGATATATCCGAAAACGCCTTCCTTACCGGAAGCTGTTCGGCTTGCTCCCACAAACGGCAAAGTGATGGATTGGAGATTTAAGCAGCCGCTAAAAGCCTTTTTGCCAATGCTTGTTACCGAATCGGGAATCGTTATTGAGGTAATGCCGGTACATGACGAAAAAGCGCCTTCCGGTATTGTTGTAACAGGTTGTCCCTTATATTCGGACGGAATAATAACATCTCCGGACAAGCTGCTTTGCGCGCCCGCAGTTGCACTTACTGCCCAGCCGCCGTTGGCTGCGGTAAAATTCAAGGACTTCTGCAAATTATATATTTGATCAATGGAATCAAGTTCGGAGTAATTGTAGACAAGATTTTTATAGTGATCCGTCAATTTTACATAGTTCTTTTTGATGTCGGATAAGGTATTGTATTTACCGACCACATCGTCTAACAATTCATTGATGCCATTGATCGTTACATATAAATAGGATGCCTGTTCAAGAGCCTGGTTTTCTTCTGCCGTAAGCGATGCTCTTTGCTTATTTGTAAGTTCTGTATACAATTTATTAAGTCTTTCCAGAATATCAGTGTTTTGGACGCTCTCTTCTGATATTTCCGTTAAAACTTGTCTGATAAGTTCGACCCGGTATAGATTAACGCCATCCATGCAGACAAGTAGTTTTTCGGCGTTTTCAACACGTTTTTGTAATTTAGGATCAAGATCGGTATACGCCGAATAGGCCTCTATAATTTCTTGTTCAAAATAACTGTAATCGGAAACAGAGTCCGGAAGATTTGAGATCAGAGACTCAACATTATCAATTTTATTATTTGCTATGTAAGAAGTAACACCAAAAACTGCAGCGACTGCCAATAGCAACGCAGAAGCCGTAATAATAATGCCTTTTTTCATTTTCCCACCGCCTCTTTTCGAATATCCGGAAAAACCGTAACGACTTGCGCCCGTATATGAAGAACTTGAATTTCCACTTGTATTTCCGATGTGTACAGGAGAAGGAGGGGTATAGGTAGATTGTTTCAAACTTGGTTTGTTTCCGGACAATGCTGATGAAAAGCGTGCGTCAACCGCACACCACGGGCAGTCAGACAAACTCTGCAGGTATTCATGATGTGACGCATTTCGGCATTTTTTTAAGTTTTTTTCCAGTTTGTCAAGAGCATAGTACCATGTTTCTGCGGAAGGACGGGCAGAAGGAGAGGTATGACCATCGACAAAAGCAAGTTTAAACAATTTTTGGATTTCATCCGGAAGTATGTCTATAGGCGGAGCATACAACGGAATCTTTTTTCCTGGCACATTCATGATAAACGGACATTCACCTTTCAGAATGCTGTCGGATGTGTCGGGAAAAACAACGGAATCTGCTGAAGGAATAGTAATACAAGCAAACGGATGGCATCCATTCATAAGTAATTGAAAAATATGGACTGCCAGTGCAAAATTATCTGTCGCCTGAGTAAATGTCGGTAATGAAGCGGCAGTAAGGCCATTTTGCATTTTTACCTGAATTTCTCGGGGCAGATATTCCGGCATACCAACATTACAGCGATATACATTATTACCGTCGGTAATATGATACGAATCGGTATCCACAAAAGTAACATGACCGGTGTTAGGATCAACACTGATATTTTTAGGATTGAGATCTCCGCAGATATGTCCTGCTTCATGAACGGCATTTAAAACCACACAAAGGTTTTTGGCGATTTTGATCTTATTGCCCCAAGTTATCTCAGGATATTTGGACGAAGAACCGTATTCATACATTACATTTAAATCTTCGTTTAAATTGAATTTGTGCATAACAAAACCGACAGCCTGTCCGGTATCATAAAGTACATCTAACGGCCATGCGATTTGGTCCAGTACATCTTGACTGGGCGGAGTCATAATCATTTTTATTAATTTTCGCTCATGGTCAGACGTAGCCTTTCCTTGTTTATATAATTTAGAAACTTTATCCGGGTGACCATCAATATTAAAAATTAAGCCTTCCCCGCCTTGTGCAAACGGACGGGCTTCAAGGTTATACTGTATACCGCCTTTTCCTTTCAGAACCATATATTATACCCTCACTTTTTATGCCTTTTAAAAATACTAAAAAACTTACTTTGGTTTCCGTTTGCCGTATCATCAGTGACCGGGTTGTCCGGAATATTTGTTTGCGTATCAGACCCAGAGGAGTGCTTCGTAATGTTTTGAAAGGAGTCTGTCTCAACTTCATCAGAACAAGTTCTCTCGTTTTGAGACGGATTCTCTTTAAAATCATTTTCAGAAAAATCGTCCGATTTATCTTTGTACAAATGAGGATATGCCTTACGATTCCAAATATCCTGCAATTTGCTCCAATCGGGTTCTGCGTAATACGAATCCTCTTTCAACTTGGGTGACATATCTGCGTTAAATACAACCAAGACTGTCTTATCGTCTGTAATAGATTTACAACTATCGCCACATAAAAAGCTTCTGCGGCTATCCTCCACCTCTTGGCGATTTTGTTCTGTTATTCCTATTACATTGTTGTCCATGAACCAACGGATTAATGGAATATAAAATTCGACCGGCTGTCCCTTTAATAAATAGGGCATAAAGTTGTCGTATACGCCGTCGGTTGCCAGTAAAACACTGGCTACATCTGCTTCACATTCGCCGAATTCCCAATGGTTTTCACCTGCACGAAGGGGTATTACACAGATACCATCTTCTGCTTTCTGCGGCTCGGTCACTTTAATATAGTCACCATTATATGTAAGCGCAACAATGCCGCCGTCACCGGAATGACCGTATATTAATTTTCTTCCGTCATAGATAACAGCGGATAACGTAGTATCGTAATCTGTAATTGAATCTTCAAGTTCACCTACATATTCCTTTATTTTTAAATCCGCTTTTCTATATGCCTCGGCAATAATTTTTTTTGCCTCGGAAAATTTTGTATCTTCTGTAATCTGCTCTTTGCATGTCTCAATAAAAATATCACATGCCATTTTTGACGCAATTTCCGAATGCTTTGCGCTGCCGACACCATCTGCTACTGCCGCTGTCACCCAACCATTTGACAGGACCTGATAACAATGCGAATCCTGACAGGGAGAGTTCTTGGTGACATGCGAAGAACCTACAATAGACATTCCATATGAAATGAGCACACCGTCACCTCCAAATCGAATTTCTCAATTATTCCAATCCGGCGGAACAACATGTGCGTTTTTCGGAAGATTTCCAAGCTGAACATTTTCGCCCACACGGCTTACGGATATTGCACACATACTTTCACTTAACCAATTAAAAATAGCTGAAAAATCCGTATTTTCAAGTTCCATCACGCGCTTAGTCAAGGTATGTAGCGTTTTTTTATCATAATCGCCAACACCTAAAGCCCAAAATTTCAGTTTTCCATGGGAACCTTTATTTTCTTCTTCTTGAATGCGCTGAGCTGCCGCCGTTATATCGTCTGTCGGAGCGCCATCAGTAATCATAAAAATCCACGGTTTAAAGCACTGTGTTCCAAGTGAAGCATAGAAACGGTTACGTTCTTTAACTTTGTCAATTGCCATGTTTATAGCAGCACCCATTGAAGTACGACCACCGGTTGTTAAGCGAATAGGTTCCATTTGTGAAATCGGAGTAAAATCCATTTCCAATCTCGGTTCATCGTCAAACGCTATGATTGCAACATCGACACGTTTTTTTGCCATTTCGTCCATTGACGTTTGCTTAATAAAGTTACTAATGCCACGATTAAGGCTTTCAATTGGCTCTCCGGACATGGAGCCCGATGTATCTAACAAAAGGACACATGCCAAATGAGGTTCATTTGGAGCCGCCACACGAGGTTCTTCATTAAAATTTGATTGAGTCAGTGCCATAAGTATCCCTCCAATAATAGACAGTTATTTGCTCTTATACCCATAATATACTAAATTATGTCAAAATGCAAGTGCTTTATGTCAAAATGTAAGCGCTAAAATAAAAAATTAACTATTAAAAGTCAAACAGAAAATGAAGTTTTTTGAATAAAGCGCAGAAATACATTTTAGATAGTCGGGAGCTGACATCAGCTCTAATCAGTTCCTTGAAAATCGCATGACAAACAGAGGATAGCGGAGGTATCTGGAGTCACGCTTTTCCATGTGGGAATTGCACTTATCCATGCTCTTTTTGATGCAGAAAATTTTTTAATTTTTTCTGTTGACATTGTCTTAAAAGTATGGTATAGTGGAAAATAGTGTGAAGATAATATTAATGTATAATTCGGTACACTTCAGTATACTTATAAAGGTGGAGGTGATTATTATGTTAAGAAAAGATATTAAATATATGATTGAAAAAGATTGGGAGCCAAAAGTCCCCGATATTAAAGTAATACGTAAACAGACTACTAGACGTTCGGGGAAAGTATCAGGATCTGTTAGATTAGCTATAGGTCTTGTTTCGACTGGTGAGCGTCTGTCGCATTATAAAGATAAACATAGGGTGAAAAAAAGCATTAGCACAAAATAACAATCTAAGATAATGTAGGCTTGATATGCTATGTTTTTTATCAAGCCTACATTTTAATTTAGATGTAAAAATTAATTTAAATGTAAAAAAGGATGGAAGTTATTATGAATGATAAGAACATTTCTGTAGAAATGGATGATATGTACAACTCTGTAGATATATTAGATTATTTGGTGAATATCTCATTTTTAGCAAATAAATGGTTAATGTGGTGTGAAAGTAATACTCCAGATAAATCCGTTTTTGTTCCATCTATATTTCAAATGAGAGACGCTTATTCTCATTTTATGGCATTGTTTGGGAAGGGTTTGGAAGATGACAATTTTAAATCTTCAAACAAAGACTTTAATATGCTTTTCGAACAAAAGTATAGCCTTAAACAACTTGAAGAAGCTTTTACACATAGCGCGAGGGCCTTTTACGAT
Source organism: Lachnospiraceae bacterium (assembly GCA_022510665.1). GTDB lineage: Bacteria > Bacillota > Clostridia > Lachnospirales > Lachnospiraceae > SIG307. The sequence continues at coordinate 1,783 of JAFLSZ010000050.1, read as the reverse complement.
TGTGCAGATTATATATTACTTACCGTTGAACAAGATGTGGCTGAACGTAGAAAAAACAAAGAAAAATTATTTTTGGATTTGAGAGGCAAATTAATAGATAAAAGAGATTACATAAATAAATTACGTTCTTCAAAATCTAAAGATATGGCGGGCAGTTATAAGAATATACTAAATTGGGATAAATATTTACAAGTATTAACATCTGCATATATTATTGAAGATTTTGGAATTGATTGGCATGGCATGATAAATGAGATAAAGACAAAAATAAACTTTATCGAAAGTTCGTTTTCTGAAGAAATGATAAAAAATCATTCACCTAATTTTTACGCTGGAAAAAGCAAATTAGTAGAAATAGAAACCTTGCCAGAAGGGCTTGACAAATATTTAACAATTGATGATTATATGTTTAATGAAGTAATTGAAAATCCGACGGAGTGGTGCAAAGAAAATATTGGTATCATAGAGGAAAAAATAACAAAAGCAAAAGAATACAGTAAAGAACTTGATACTTTGCAAAGAATGATGGCAAACACTAAGTTAATCAGTAAACGGAATAATATTATTAAAACTGTATGGGGATTTATTAGTGCTTTCATTTCTTGGTTTGCAACAGATATCTTATCTAGTGTACTTCTGCACGACTATACGTTTACTTCACCCGACCAAACTCAATCTATTTCTATAAGCAAAATAAATTTATTTTTCCTTTTTCAGTTTGTTGGTTTCTGCACAGCAATATTTTTCATTGGAATTTTGATTATAAATATAGTTTTTAATCGAATTTTAAAAAAGCATAAATAGATTCCCAGGGGGGCTAATAAATGTTTTAATCTGCTCCTCATAATAGAACATTTTGTTTTTTTCGCTCAAATAAAACCTTCGCAGACTGCGTTGTTAGGAGAACTTGCATTCAGGGCATTGCGCGAGACACTGGCGTAGGAAGATGAAGGATGGGAAGAACCTGTAATAGAAGAAAATTTTGATCCGGATAGAACTTCGCTGACATTAAAATTTATAAAAAAACAAGCGAATAAAACAAGCGATAAAAAACAAGCGAATAAAACGAGCCAAAATAAAGAAAAAATCCGGATATACTTAAAAAAATATGGAACAGCAAAAACAAGCGATATAGCAAAACTTCTGGATTTGAGTGAAGCAAGAACAAGAGTCATACTTTCCGAGATGGATGATATTGAGGCACTGGGAACAAACAGAGCAAGAATATATCAGTTGCGAAGGAGATAGGAATTATGAATTATTTTGAACGTACATGCGCTCTGCGCGAGGAATTACTTGAAAACCGGCGTTATTTCCATGCGAACGCGGAAGTTGGGCTGCATATGCCCAAAGCCAAGGCGTATGTGATGAAAAAGCTGAAAGAATACGGCTTGAAGCCGCAGGAATGCGGCGAGGGCGTTACCGCCACGCTGGGTCACGGCGGCAAAGTACTCCTTCTGCGTGCCGATATGGACGCGCTTCCCATGCCGGAGGAGAGCGGTCTGCCTTTTGCCTGTCCTACCGGAGAACAGGCGCATACCTGCGGGCACGACTTTCATGCCGCGATGCTTTTAACGGCGGCAAAACTGCTTAAAGAGGACGAGGCCTCTTTGGAAGGTACGGTAAAATTCATGTTCCAGCCTGCGGAGGAGACTTTTGAGGGCAGCCGGAACATGATAGAACACGGTATTCTGGAAGCTCCGAAACCGGATGCTGCCTTGTCCTATCATGTCAGCCCCGGTAAGCTCCCTATCGGCACCTATCTGTATAACGATTCCGGCAC
>JAFLSZ010000005.1:19324-56561 GCA_022510665.1 Lachnospiraceae bacterium | reverse complement strand
GTATTTGTCCGAAGGAGCGCGTTTTTAGCGAAGCCGGAATCACCTCTTAGAGCCGATTAGACGCGAGGACGTACCCGAGCGGCTTAACGGCTCTTGGAGGAAGTCCGGTGCAGCGCTGCGCATGCAAAAATAAGACAGCGTGCAATCTACGGAACTTTTTAAAGCAATTAAAAAATGCGGAAACTCGAGAAGAAAAATAATTGACAAATCCCGCTTTTTTTGCATATAATAGAGAGAGTAAACGCAGTGAAGAAAAGAGTAACCAAAAGGTGCGGCATCAGAGAGGAAGCGTCATCGGCTGAAAGCGGTTCCGGCAGGCATATTTGGCGAAGTGCATTTCGGAGCGGACGGGCGAGCGCATAACGCGGGTAGCCTTGTACGGCGGCAGCCGTTAGCATGCAAAGAGAACAGGAATACCGCGTATGCCGCGCAGGTGCCTGTAAAAGTTGAGTGGAACCGTGTATTATGACACCTCTTCGTAAGAAGCGGTGTTTTTTATTTCATATCTTATAAAGGAGGTTTCTATGGGTTTTATTCAGTATATCAGGGAAGAAATGCAAGTGATAAAAGAACGGGATGCGGCGATTAAAACCTCATGGGAAGTGTTTCTGTATCCAAGTTTCCGGGCGATTTTAAGACATCGTCTGGCGCATAAATTATATCTGAAAAAACATTATTTTCTGGCGCGCTGGTATTCCCAGCGGACTGCGAGAAAAACCGGAATCGAGATTCATCCGGGCGCACAAATCGGAAAAGGGCTGTTTATTGACCACGGGCACGGCGTAGTCATCGGAGAAACGACGGTCATCGGCGACAATGTAACGCTCTATCAGGGAGTAACTTTGGGAGGAACCGGCAAAGAACAGGGAAAGCGCCATCCGACGATTGGCGATAATGTTATGATTAGCGCCGGGGCAAAGGTATTGGGTTCCTTTACCGTGGGAGAAAACTCTAAAATCGGAGCGGGCTCCGTGGTATTAAAAGAAGTACCGCCAAATTCCACGGTAGTGGGCGTGCCGGGTATCGTCGTAAAGCGGGACAATAAACGTGTACCGCGGGAGGATTTGGATCAGGTACATCTGCCGAACCCTGTTATGATGGAAATTGACCGCTTACAGCAGGAAATTATAAAGTTAAAAGAACAGATAAAAAAGCTTTCTGCCGAAGCGGAGAACAAATAAAAAATACGAAACAGCAAAGCAAAAGGAGTACGACATGGAAAACAAGTTTCAGTTATTTAACACATTGACAAGAAAAGTAGAACCGTTTGTACCGAATGAGGACGGAAAGGTAAAGATGTATACCTGCGGTCCGACCGTATATCATTTTGCGCATATCGGAAATCTGCGCAGTTATATTATGGAAGACGTTCTGGAGAAATCACTGCGCTTTGCGGGTTATGACGTAAAGCGTGTGATGAATATTACGGATGTGGGACATCTTTCCGGCGATACGGACACCGGAGAAGACAAGATGTTAAAGGGCGCGAAGCGTGAAAATAAGAGCGTAATGGAGATTGCGAAGTTCTATACGGACGCGTTCTTTTCGGATTGTAAAAAATTAAATATCAAGACCCCGGATGTGGTAGAGCCCGCAACCAACTGCATTTCCGATTTTATCCATATCGTAGAGGTGCTGTTGGAGAAAGGATACGCCTATGTGGCGGGCGGCAACGTCTATTTTGATACTTCTAAGTTAGAGGATTATTATGTATTTTCCAGTCAGAGTGAAAAGGAACTTTTGGTGGGCGTGCGTGATGATGTGGAACAGGATGAAAATAAGAAGAATAAAAGTGATTTTGTACTTTGGTTTACCAAGTCCAAGTTTGACGCGCAGGAATTGAAGTGGGAAAGTCCGTGGGGAATCGGTTATCCGGGCTGGCATATTGAGTGTTCCGGTATTTCCATGAAACACCTTGGCGAAAATATGGATATTCACTGCGGCGGCGTGGACAATATTTTTCCGCACCACACCAATGAAATTGCGCAGAGTGAAGCATATCTGGGGCATAAATGGTGTAACTACTGGTTCCATGTTCATCATCTGAACGACCGTTCCGGCAAGATGAGTAAGTCAAACGGCGACTTCTTAACGGTTTCGCTGTTGGAGGAAAAGGGTTACAATCCGCTGGTTTACCGTATGTTCTGTTTACAGTCCCACTACCGTAAGCCGCTTGAATTTTCTTATGAGGTACTTGACCAGGTGGCAGCGGCGTATCAGAAGCTGGTAAGAAGAGTGGCGGCGTTAAAAACGGACGGGGAAACAGACGCGGAGAAAAAGGAAATGTACCGCGGGAAGTTTTTGGAGGCGCTTGCAAATGATATTAATACGTCCAGCGCCCTTACGGTGGTGTATGATGTATTAAAGGATGATATGAACGACGCGACGAAACTTGCCCTGATACAGGAAATGGACGAAGTATTAGGCCTGAGTCTTGCAGAAGGGGAAGAAAATTCAGACGGCGGAAAGAACGGTGCGGATGAAGAACTGACCGCGTTTATCCTGGCAAAAATCGAAGAACGTAAGGAAGCAAAAAAGGCAAAGGATTTTGCGAAAGCGGATGCTATCCGCGACGAACTGCTTGCGAGGGGTGTCGCGATTAAGGATACGAGAGAAGGGGTTGTATGGGAACTGGTATAAATCCCGAAATGAAAGACCGGATATGTGAAGTATTTTCCCTGACGGAGCAGGATATTAAGACGTATTCTCCGCTTACGCTTGCGTATATCGGAGACGCGGTATATGAAATGATTATCCGTACCGTTTTGGTAGAACGGGGAAATGCGCCGGTGAATGTGCTGCATAAACATGCCAGCAGGCTGGTAAAGGCTGAGGCACAAAAGAATGCTTATTACCGGATAAAGGAACTGCTGACCGAAGAAGAATTGTCGGTATTTCGCCGCGGGCGGAACGCAAAGTCTTATACCAGTGCGAAAAACGCCACCATCGGGGATTACAGGGTGGCAACAGGGTTTGAGGCTTTGTTCGGTTACTGGTATCTGACGGGACAAACGGAGCGGATGCTTTTGATGGCAAAGACCGGAATAACGGAGGAAGAACATTTATGCGATACGAAGAATTGACCATTGAGGGAAGAAACGCGGTTTTAGAAGCTTTTCGCGCCGGAAAAACAATAGACCGCCTGCTTGTGCTGGAAGGGAACAAAGAAGGAGCGATGAGTACCCTTTTAAAAGAGGCAAAAAAACAGAACGCCGTAGTGTCTTTTGTTAAAAAAGAGCGCCTGGATCAGTTGTCGGCGACCGGAAAGCATCAGGGGGTCATCGCTTATGCTGCGGCCTATGAATACGCGGAAGTTTCCGACCTTCTTGAGGCTGCAAAGCAAAAAGGCGAAGCGCCGTTTTTGATTCTGCTGGACGGAATTGAGGACCCGCACAATCTGGGGGCAATTATTCGTACCGCGAATCTTGCGGGAGCCCACGGTGTGATTATTCCGAAAAGGCGTGCGGCAGGACTTACCGCGACCGTCGCGAAAACCAGCGCCGGAGCATTGAATTATACGCCGGTAGCCAAGGTGACAAACCTTGTGCAGACGATGGAGGAACTGAAAAAAGAAGGGCTATGGTTTGTGTGCGCGGCGATGGACGGGGAAGTGATGTACCGCCAGAATCTGACCGGACCAATCGGCATTGTCATCGGGAACGAGGGCGAAGGCGTAAGCAGGTTGGTTCGGGAAAAGTGTGATTTTATCACGAGTATTCCGATGAAAGGTGAAATCGATTCTTTAAACGCGTCGGTGGCAGCGGGCGTACTTGCTTACGAAATCGTGCGTCAGCGTTCCTACAAATAAAGTATGGGAATAGTGCATAATATGTCCGCGTGACGGCGGCGGACAAACCATAGAAGAAAGGAGGCGCGGCATGAGGGAAATTCTGTTGGTGGACGGATACAATATTATATTCGCATGGCCCATGCTGCGCAGACTTTCGGAAGAAGATCTGGAGGCCGCACGGATAAAACTTGCGGATATGCTTGTAAATTATCAGGCGTTCCGGAAAAACGACATCATTCTGGTATTTGACGGATATAAGGCAAAAGGGAGTGCCGGAAGCGTGCTGCATTACGGCGGGATTGATATTGTTTATACCAGAGAGGCACTGACAGCCGACAGCTTTATTGAGGCGGTGTCGTGGCAGATGGGCGGAAAGTATAATCTGCGGGTGGCAACCGGCGACGGTTTGGAGCAGATGATTATTCTCGCGGGCGGCGCGGCGCGTATGACGGCAAAGGAACTGCGGCATGAAATGGAACTTGCGGAGCGTGAAATGAGAGAAACTTTGGAGAAGAAAACGGCAAAGCCCGGAAAACGGAATGTCCTTTTGGATTCATTGCCGCCCGAAACAGCAAAGATGCTGGAAAAGATGCGGCTCTGTAAAGATGAGTAAGGAGAAAGGCTATGGGTTACAGCGAAAAAAAACAGAAAAACGAAATTTCTGCCACACCCGAAAAAGAATTGATTCTGCGCTGCCAAAAGGGCGAGAATGCGGCAATGGAGGAAATGCTCAACCGTTATAAAAATATGGTGAGAAGTAAAGCGACGGCGCTGTATCTGGTCGGTGCGGACAAAGAAGATCTGATACAGGAAGGTATGATCGGGCTGTTTAAGGCAATCTGCGAGTATAAACCGGAGAAGAACGAATCCTTTTCGGCGTTTGCCGGACTCTGTATAAGCAGACAGATGTACACGGCGATTAAGTATTCCAACACAAAAAAAAATCAGCCGCTGAACAATTATGTGTCCATTGATTTGGTTGACGGTTCGGAAGATGCCGAACAGCCGGGGAGTTCCGCGAAAAAGTATGAGGGGGTTGATTATTGGCAGAAAAACCCGGAGAACTTTGTGATTGACAGGGAACGCAGTATTCAGCTTGAAGAAGAGGTGGTGTCGTGCCTTAGTCATATGGAGCGGCAGGTGCTGGCATATTATACGGCGGGGTTTCCTTATCAAAGAATCGCGGAGCTTATGGAGAAAGAACCGAAGTCAATTGACAACGCATTGCAGAGAATCCGAAAGAAGCTGAAAACGGTGCTTGCAATAAGTTCAAGAATGTGATACAATACAAGCCATGATAGGTCATATAGGAGACTCCAAAAAGAAGATTGAAATGGAGGATGATGCAAAATGGCAGGACTGAATGTTGAGTATATAAATCCTTTTTTGGCAGCGGCAACAAGTGTGCTGCATGATTTTGGAATAGAGACAAAGATAGGAAAACCTTTGGTAAAAAAGGAAGTAACCTTTGAAAAAAACGCGTTAATTATTATGATTGGTGTTACCGGAGAAATGAAAGGACAGGTAATGATTGCGTTTGGAAATGAAGTTGCCTGCGAGGTGTCTTCTAAGATGATGATGATGCCGGTGACGGAAATGAATGAGATTTCTACCAGCGCGATTTGTGAACTGGGAAATATGATTCTCGGCAACGCCGCTACGATATTTTCCAATAAGGGTATCGGTATAGATATTACCCCTCCGACGATGTGTTCCGGTAATGTAGTATTTTCTACAAGCTATGCGGCCAATGTTGGTATTCCGTTGACAATACATGACGGAAAATCAATCGAGCTTAATGTGTCAATTAAGGGTGAATAAACTTCACCCTTTTGTTTATATCATAGGAAATGCTCTGCATTTCCTATGATATAAAGTCTCCGGGCAGGATGCGCAGCTCGCGGAAAGGAACTAAATAAAAAAGGAGATGTTATGTTAAATATTGTTTTGTTGGAACCGGAGATTCCGGCAAATACGGGAAATATCGGACGTACCTGTGTTGCAACCGGAAGCAGGCTACATTTAATTGAACCGCTGGGGTTTGATATCTCGGAGAAAGCGGTGCGGCGTGCGGGAATGGATTACTGGAAAGAAATAGACCTTCATGTATATAAAAATTACGAAGAATTTCTTTTAAAAAATCCGGGTGCCAGACCTTACATGGCGACGACAAAAGGGCAGAAGTTATATACGGAAGTATCCTTTGAAAAAGAAGCATATCTTATGTTCGGTAAGGAAAGCGCCGGTATTCCGGAGGAGATTTTAATGAGGGACAAGGAGCGTTGTATCCGGATTCCCATGCTGGAAAAAATCCGCTCTTTAAACCTTTCCAACTCCGTGGCGGTTGTTGCCTATGAAGCGCTGCGGCAGAACGGATTTTCCCATATGCAGACAAAAGGAGAACTGCACCGGCACAGCTGGAGCGAGGTTGACTAAGACTGACCGGCAGGCAGTTTTGTTTTGTGTTTTGGTAAGAGGTATTTTATTATGGCTAATATAAATGAAAAAGCGCTGCGTACTTTGGAGTACGGTAAAATTACGGAACGTCTGCAGCAGTTTGCGGGTTCCGAACCCGGCAGAAAGCTGTGTGCGGAGTTAAAGCCGCAGACGGAGCTTTCTAAAATTCTGTCTTTACAGAAAGAGACTTCCGACGCGCTTGCGAGGATATTCCAAAAAGGAGGGCTTTCGTTTCACGGGCTTCCGGATATCAAGGGTGCGGTTAAACTTTTGGAGGTGGGTTCTTCTTTATTGGAGGTGGAGTTGTTAAAAATCAGTTCGGTGCTGACCGCAACGCTGCGGGTAAAGCAGTACGGAACCGGCGGGCAGGAAGAACTTACGGATTCGCTTTCCGAGCGGTTTTCTTTGCTTGAACCGCTTGTGGCGCTGAATAATGAGATTCAGCGCTGTATTTTATCTGAAGAAGAAATCGCAGACGATGCGAGTGCGGGTTTAAAACAGGTGCGTCGGCAGATGCGCGTTGTCAATGATAAAATAAAGGAGCAGCTTTCGTCCATTGTAAACGCGCAGGACAATCAGGTGATGTTTCAGGACGCCCTGGTTACAATGCGCAACGGCAGATACTGTCTGCCGGTAAAGCAGGAGTATCAAAGCCGGTTTTCCGGTATGATTCATGACCGTTCCTCCAAAGGTTCTACCGTGTTTATGGAGCCGATGGCGGTTGTAAAGCTTAACAATGAACTGGCGGAACTGGCGGAAAAAGAAAAGATAGAAATAGAAAAAATACTGGCGGAGCTTTCAGCTCAGGCGGCGGAACATGTGGAAAATCTCGCGTACAATATGCAGACACTGACCGAGCTTGATTTTATTTTTGCGAGGGCGGCACTTTCCAAGGCAATGAAAGCAACGGAGCCGAAGTTTAACGAGCGGGGGTATATCAATATCAAAAAGGGACGGCATCCGCTGATTGACGCGCATAAAGTAGTGCCGATTGACATTTATTTAGGCGGAGAGTTTTCTCTGCTTATCATTACGGGGCCGAATACGGGCGGCAAAACGGTGTCTTTAAAAACGGTGGGCCTGTTTACCTTAATGGGGCAGGCAGGACTGCATATTCCGGCGTTTGACGGTTCGGAGCTTGCGGTGTTCAAAGATGTGTTTGCCGATATCGGAGATGAACAGAGCATTGAGCAGAGCCTTAGTACATTTTCTTCTCACATGACGAATACGGTGTCCATTTTAGAAAAAGCGGACGCAAATTCTCTTGTGCTGTTTGACGAATTGGGAGCGGGAACCGACCCGACAGAGGGCGCGGCGCTTGCGATGGCGATTTTAACGTATCTGCACCGTCAGGGAATACGGACGATGGCAACCACGCATTACAGCGAGCTGAAAGTGTTTGCTCTTTCGACCGAAGGGGTATCCAACGCGTCTTGTGAGTTTTCCGTAGAAACGCTTCGTCCGACGTACCGGCTGCTCATTGGTATTCCGGGAAAGAGCAACGCGTTTGCGATTTCGAAAAAACTGGGGCTTTCCGAGCAGATTATCGAAACCGCGAGAGGCTTTATCGGGGCAAAGGACCAGAGTTTTGAAGATGTAATTGCGGATTTGGAAAAAAGACGGATTGAGACGGAGCGGGAGGCGGAAGAAACCGCGAAGCGTCTTGCCGAGGCAGAGGAGTTAAAGAGAAAGTTTGCCGAGAAAAACGAGCGTTTGGACGCCGCGAAAGAACGGGTTTTGCGGGAGGCAAACGAGCAGGCAAAAGATATTTTACAGGAAGCGAAAGATTACGCGGACGCTGCGATAAAGAAGTTTAACAAATGGGAAAAAAGCGGAGAAGGACGCGATATGGAGAGGGAACGCGCCATGCTTCGCGAAAAGCTCGGAGAAAAAGAAAATTCTCTTTTGGTAAAGCGTAAAAAAAGTAAACAGAACCGGCAGATTGCCGCGGAGGATATTAAAGTAGGCGATACGGTACATGTATTAAGTCTTAACCTGATCGGAACGGCTGCGACGCTTCCGAACGCCAAAGGAGAGCTGTATGTTCAAATAGGCGCACTGCGGACACAGGTAAGCCTGAAAGATATTGAACCGGCGGAACCTGAAAAGGAACCGGAGAAGAAGGCAAGGACGGAAACCGGAAAGATAAAAATGAGCAAAAGCATGAACATCAGCCCGGAGTGTAACTTAATCGGAATGCGTGTGGACGAAGCGCTTCCGGTTTTGGAAAAATATTTGGATGATGCGTATCTGGCACATCTGCCGCAGGTAACGATTATTCACGGACGCGGTACGGGAGCGCTTCGGGACGCGGTGCATCAGTATTTAAAGCGTCTGCGCTATGTAAAAAGCTACCGGGTCGGAGGATTCGGCGAAGGCGACCACGGAGTGACCATTGTAGAGTTTTAAAGGAGAAGGGGATATGGCTGTAAAACAGAGAATAATGATTGTGGATGACGATCCCAGCATCGCGGAATTGATTTCCCTGTATTTAATGAAAGAGTGTTTTGATACCTTGATTGTACCGGACGGTGAGGAAGCTCTGAAACAGTTTGAAAAATACGCGCCGGATTTAATACTGCTGGATTTGATGCTGCCGGGCATGGACGGGTATCAGGTCTGCCGCGAGTTCCGGAAAAATTCCAAGGTGCCGATTATTATGCTTTCGGCAAAGGGAGAGGTTTTCGATAAGGTTTTAGGTCTGGAACTGGGAGCGGACGACTATATGATTAAGCCGTTTGACACCAAGGAACTGGTGGCAAGAGTAAAAGCGGTACTGCGCCGGTTTACTCCGGAGACGGAGAAAAAAGAGATGTTCCCGAACGAGAAGCAGGGAGAGTGCGTAATCTACACGGACCTTTTGATTAACCAGACAAATTACGCGGTTACTTATCTGGGACAACAGGTGGAAATGCCGCCGAAAGAGCTGGAGCTTTTGTATTTCCTTGCGTCCCATCCGAATCAGGTGTTTACCAGAGAGCAGCTCCTTGACCATATCTGGGGCTATGAATATATCGGTGACACAAGAACCGTAGATGTTCATGTGAAGCGCCTGCGTGAGAAGATAAAGGACCGCGCGAACTGGAGTATTGCGACGGTCTGGGGAATCGGTTACAAATTTGAGGTAAAGAAAGTATGAGGGGAAGCCTAAAGAAGAAGCTGGCGGTTTCGTATCTGTTTATTGCGGCTATTTTATTTCTGCTTGTGAATACGGTATACGCGAAACGGGTAGAGGAAAAGGTATTTGCGAAACGGGAACAGAGACTGTATGAAGAAACCGATATGATTATTGACGGATATGTAGAGAGATATTATACTAATCGGATTACCATTACAAGACTGATGACAGATATAACTCCGATTTCGGAGCTTTTGAATGTGCGGCTCTGGATTACGGCGCCGTGGGGAAAAGTAGTCGGAGATACGGCGCCGCTTAACGGTAAGGTAATTGAATTTTCGGAGCTGGACGAGGATTTTGAAGAGTTTCTTTCAGAAACCTTTCACCGGAATGTGTATTTCCGCGGAGCTATGGAGGAACCGATGCTGGTTGTCGTCGTGCCGATTACATACCAGTATATGGTGAGAGGCTATGTCTGCACGCTGGTGACGATGGAATCGGTCATGCAGGAAGCCCGTACATATATCTATTATATGAATTTGTACTATCTGGCCGCAATGCTGGTAGTGCTGCTTGTGTTTATAGTGATATATTGTTTTATGGTACTTCCTTTGAAAAAGACAATTTCCGCAGCACGCGCCTATTCCTTATGGAATTTTGAGAAAAAGTTTACCGTGCGCTCCAAAGGGGAGTACAGGGAACTTGCCGATATTATAAACTATATGGGTGACGCCATGTATCGATTCAGTGAGTACCAGAGGGAAATCATCTCGAATATTTCTCACGATTTCCGTTCGCCGCTCACTTCGATTAAAGGATATGCGGAGGCCATAAAAGACGGGACGATTCCGCCGGAACAGCAGGAAAAATATCTTGATGTTGTTTTGTTTGAGGTAGAACGTCTGACAAAGCTTACCTCGAACCTTTTGACCCTGAATACATTTGATCAGAAGGGAATACCTCTGCAGGCATCGGAGTTTGATATTAATGATGTAATAAAGAAACTGGTAAATACCTTTGAGGGAATGTGTAAAAAGAAGCGTCTGGTGATACAGCTTCTTTTCTCCGAAAAAGAAACCTTTGTATATGCCGACCCGGGCAAAATTGAACAGGTTATTTATAATCTTGTCGATAATGCCATTAAATTCAGTCATTCGTATGGGGAAATACAAATCAGTGTGGAGGAAAAAGGAAAAAAGGCAATGGTATCGATAAAGGATGGCGGTATTGGTATCACGAAAGAGGATTTGTCAAAAATATGGGACCGCTTTTATAAGTCCGACAGCTCGCGCGGAAAAGACAGAAAAGGAACCGGGCTGGGTCTTTCTATCGTGAAAGAGATTATAACCGCGCATAAAGAGAATATAAATGTAATTAGTACGGAAGGGGTCGGAACGGAATTTGTTTTCACGCTCCCCCTTGTAATAAGCGAAGAAATCTAACGAAAGAAAAAGAGTCGGTTTTTTGTTTCAGGAGGTTACGCTATGGATGAAAATAAGGACGGTGTACAGCAAAAAGAATATCAGGTTATACAGGAACAGATTGTGCCGAAAAAGAAAAATAAATGGAAAAAGTGGTGCAGGACGTTGTGCCGTACCGTTGGTCTTGGACTGCTTTTCGGCGTAATTGCAGGCCCCTCGCTTGTAATATCGGGCAGTATATTGATAGATAAACTGGGTTTGGATGGAAATGGACGGAGGATTGTAGGTTTCGGAGATACGACGCCGACACCGAAGGCTGTGCCGACCAAAAGCCCGACTCCAATGCCTACCAAGGCGCCGACAGCGTCCGCAGAGCCGCTGCCGACAGGCGCCGTACCGACGATGCCGGATATTACGCCGCAGATTACGGTAACGATTGGCAGAAATCCGGAAGGAGACCCCGCGGACGGAACGGAACAAAAAGAAACGATAAAGGATTTTTTAAATATCTACGCCAGCGTATCCGAACTGGCACGTACATCGGAAAAATCGCTTGTACGGGTTACCGCGATTACGGAGGGAGTAGACTGGTTTGAGGAAGCTTACGAAACAAGAGAAAACGCTTCCGGCCTTTATGTAGCGGATAACGGCGTCGATATGCTGTTTTTGGTGAACCTAGACAGTATTGAGGGCGCTACGAAGTTTGAAATTACGTTTTCAAACGGGGAGAGGTTTTCAAGTACGATTTTTTCCTATGATACAAATTATCGTCTGGCGGTTTTGGCGGTACGGCTGTCCGCGGTCAGCGGGGTAGAGGAAGAAAGTCTGCCGGTGAAAGCAAAATTTACGTTCAATGAAGTAGAGGCAGGGATTCCGGTAATGGTGCTCGGAAACCCGAACGGCCACGCGGGTGCGATGGAATTGGGAATGACAACCGGCGTAAACCGTGTGGTGCCGGTAGTTGACGACGAAGTGCTTTATTTTACCACAGGCATTACCCAATATGCTTCCGGCGACGGATTTGTTTTTAATCTGTCCGGCGAAGTTATCGGAATCGTAAGCAATACGCTGAATAGCGGAGAAACGGGCGTTTTTACGGCGGCGATGGTAAGCGGAATGCGGGAAATTATTGAGCATACGCTGAATAATATGCCGCGGGTATACTGCGGCCTGCGTCTGGAAGCGGTGGAAAAGGTGATGACGGAACTGTATAGCCTTCCGGAGGGAATTTATGTAACGGACGTGCTGCCGTCTTCTCCGGCAATGGCGGCCGGAATTAAGACCGGTGACATCATTACACAGGCAGGAGAAACTCCGATAACGGAGGTAAGGCAGTTTTATGAGGCGGTAAGCAGTGTTTCCAAGGGGAAAAATATCAGGATTACGGTCAGCAGGGAAATAAAAGGCGTGCGTACCGAACAGATTGTTTATCTGACCCCGGAGGAACGCATGCACTAAAAGGGAGCGAAGAGAAACGGCAAAACGTGTGCCGGCAGACGGGAGTAAAAAAGGACGGAGGAGCAAGGTTATGAGATATTTAAAAGAACTGCGGGACGGGGAGATTTTTTCGGAAAATTATTTTTGTAAACAGAAACAGACACTGCAGACAAAGGCGGGAAAGAGTTATTATTCCCTTTTGTTACAGGATAAGACCGGTACAATGGACGGCAAGGTATGGGAATTAAATGCCGGTATCGAGCACTTTGAAGTAATGGACTATATCCGTGTGGAAGGGCAGGTTGTCAGCTTTCAGGGAACCCTGCAGTTAAATATCCGCAGAGTAAGAAGGCTTTCCGAGGGAGAATACGATATCGATGATTTTATGCCTTGTACAAAAAAAGATATAGGAGCAATGTATCAGGAACTGCTTGACTACATTGCGACGTTAAAAGACAGCCAGTTTAAGCTGCTCGCGGAAAGCTATTTTAAGGAAGACCCTAAATTTAAGGAGATGTTTTCGAAGCATTCCGCCGCAAAGACAATGCACCACAATTTTATAGGCGGCCTTTTGGAACATACGGTTTCTGTGACAAGGCTCTGCGCGTACCTTGCGGACAATTATCCGATACTTGACCGCGACTTGCTTTTAACGGCGGCAATGTTTCACGACGTAGGAAAACTTTCGGAGATTTCAGGGTTTCCGGAAAATGATTATACCGACGCGGGGCAGTTGTTGGGTCATATTTACATCGGCGCGGACTGGCTTTCCAAGCGCATGGATAAACTGGGCGGCTTTACGGTAAAACGAAAGAACGAACTGCTTCACTGCATTTTATCGCATCACGGAGAACTGGAATACGGTTCGCCGAAAAAACCGGAACTTGCGGAGGCGCTGGCGCTTAGCATGGCGGATAATCTGGACGCAAAGCTTGAAGGCGTTACGGCATTGTTAAACGGAACCGAAGAAACAGGATGGCTCGGGTTCCAGAAAATGTTTGAGGCAAATATAAGAAAAACAGGAAAGTAGAGGGATTGCGATGACAATTTTAGTATTGGGCGGAGCCGGATATATCGGTTCCCACATGGTGTATGAACTGGTAGCAAGAGGTATTGATACGGTTGTGGCAGATAATCTGGAAACCGGCCACAGAGAAGCGGTTCATCCGCAGGCAAGATTTTATCAGGGAGATATCAGAGACCGTGCGTTTATCGATTCGGTTTTTGAGAAAGAAAAGATTGACGCGGTAATTCATTTTGCGGCAAATTCGCTGGTGGCGGAAAGTATGACGAATCCGTTAAAATATTACGACAACAACGTATGCGGCACGAAAGTGCTGTTGGAGTCCATGATTGCGCATGATGTAAAGAAAATTGTATTTTCTTCCACGGCAGCAACCTACGGCGAGCCGGAGCGGATTCCGATTACGGAGGAGGACAAAACTTCCCCGATTAATGCCTACGGTGAGACAAAACTTGCGATGGAAAAGATGATGAAGTGGACGGACCGCGCGCATGGGTTAAAGTATGTGGCACTCCGTTATTTTAACGCCTGCGGCGCGCATGAAAGCGGTGCAATCGGTGAGGCACATTCACCGGAGTCGCACCTGATTCCGCTGATTTTACAGGTGCCGCTTGGAAAAAGGGAACACATAAGCATCTGCGGGCAGGATTACGACACGAAAGACGGAACCTGTGTGCGCGACTATATCCATGTAATGGATTTGGCACAGGCCCATGTGCTGGCGGTGGAGTATCTGATGAAGGGAAACGAAAGCAACGTATTTAACCTTGGCAGCGGCGAAGGATACAGCGTAAGGGAAATTGTTGACGCGGCAAGGCGTGCAACCGGCCTTCCGATTAAGGAAGAACCGGCGGACAGGCGTCCGGGAGACCCTGCGACTCTGATTGCGTCAAGCCAGAAGGCGAGAACGATTCTCGGCTGGAAGCCGCAGTATACCGACATGGAACAGATTATCGCGTCCGCGTGGAAGTGGCATAGTACGCATCCGAACGGATATGAGAAATAAAACGGAAGTAAAGCCGGAAGAGAACCGGAGTTTTAGGAAGGGCAGTATGACACCGAAAAAGAATGATTTGGTAACACTTGAAATTACGGATATCGGAAACGGCGGTGAGGGAATCGGCAAAGCGGACGGATACACTTTGTTTGTAAAAGGCGCGGTTGTGGGCGATGTAATTGAGGCAAAAGTATTAAAAGCAAAGAAAACCTACGGCTATGCCAAAATAGAGAAGTGTCTGGCTCCGTCCCCGAACCGTGCGGAACCGGTGTGCCCCGTTGCGGGAAAGTGCGGCGGCTGTCAGCTGCAGCAGATGAGCTATACGGCGCAGATGGACTGGAAAGCCCGCAGGGTAAAAGAGTGCCTGGAGCGAATCGGGGGAGTGGAGTTTGAGGACGGCTCAGCGCGTGGCGAGGCAAAATTCCTTCCGATTCTTGGTATGGAGGAGCCGTTTGCATACCGCAATAAGGCTCAGTTTCCGGTAGGGAAGGACAAGAACGGCAGAATCGTAACCGGATTTTACGCGGGACATACCCATGCGCTGATTCCGTGCGGCCGCTGCGCCATTCAGGCGCCGGTCAACGAAGTGATTTGCGAAACCGTATGCCGCCATATGGAGCAGCATAATATTGCGCCGTATGATGAGACGGCCCATGCGGGACTGGTACGCCATATTTTAACAAGAGTCGGCGCAGTGACCGGAGAAGTGCTGGTCTGCCTGATTCTTAACGGAAACCGTCTGCCGGAGGCGGAATTGCTGGCAGCGCGCCTGAAAGCGGCGGTAGAAAGTTTTGGAGATGCGTTGTCACCGTCACAAGAACCTTCCGGCAAAAAAAACGGCGCGGGGACAGGATTGACCCTAAAAGGGGTGTGTATCAACGTCAACCGTGAGAAAACGAATGTGATTCTCGGAGAAGAGATTATCCCGGTGTGGGGAGATACTTATATTACGGATTATATCGGCGGAATAGCTTATCGGATTTCGCCGCTTTCTTTCTATCAGGTGAATCCGAAACAGACAAAAGTGCTGTACGAAAAGGTTCTCGAATTTGCGGGATTAACCGGAAAAGAAATCGTTTGGGATTTATACTGCGGCATCGGTACGATTTCTTTGTTTCTCGCGGAAAAAGCAAAACAGGTATACGGTGTGGAAATTGTCCCGCAGGCCGTTGAGGACGCGAAAGAAAACGCCCGCCGCAACGGGATTGCCAACGTTGAATTTTTTGAGGGGGCCGCAGAAGCGGTAGTCCCTTCCAAATACCTTGAAAGCGGCGGCAGTATGCGCGCCGACGTCATCGTGGTGGACCCGCCGCGGAAAGGATGCGACGAAAGGCTTTTGCAGACGATAACCTCAATGGAACCAAAACGCCTTGTTTACGTTTCCTGTGATCCGGCGACACTGGCGAGAGACGTAAAGTTTTTGGAAGAGAAGGGATATAAGCTGGTTCAGGCGCAGCCGGTGGACATGTTTCCGATGACGGAGCATGTGGAGACGGTGGTCTTGTTACGACGGGAAAAATAAATCAAGAAATCCACTTCATAAATCTGTCTTTGGATGTTTCCAATCTTCGATATGACGAGGCGAAGATTGAAGATTGTTCAAAGGTGAAGTATAGTAGAGGTGGTATTGCCACATATAAGGAGATTAAGGCATATATCTTTGAGAAGTATGGTATGAAGGTGTCGTCTCTTTATATTGGACAAATCAAAGATAGGGTTGGAATCAAGGAATGAATAAACTATAATGTTGGTAGTGGCAAAAACAAGGTGCCCACTTGCCCTATCGAAAAGGAATATGCGATAGTTGAAGCATTTAAGTTCTTTGGTATGATGTAGTAAAGATTCATAAATACGATTTGTGAGGATAGTACAATGCAAAGATATAATTGGGTTAATACTTTTAATGCAAGAGATTTGGGATATACACAAACAATAAACGGAAATTATATTAAACCATTAAGATTTATTCGTAGTGATTGTCCACATGCGGTATCTGATGATGTGAAGGAATTTTTGATTAAGAATAATATAAAAACAATTATAGACATAAGGAACGAGAATATTGCAAATGCAAACCCCAATGCTTTTGTGTCTGATAGAAGATTTATGTGCTATAACTTTCCTCTATCTATAAATAGTAAACCTATAAATTCGGAGAATGATATTATTGAAAATTATTATCACATGATTGAGAATGATATAGCTATTGCTAATATTTTTGGAACAATGGCAAACTCTTCTGGTGGTGTGCTTTTTCATTGCCAAGAGGGTAAAGATAGAACGGGAATGATTTCTGGATTATTGCTACTATTGGCAGGAGTATCGGATATTGATATATATGCAGATTACGAAATATCAAATGTTTATTTATACGAAATGATAAAGATAGCAAAAGCTGCTCTTCCAAATTATTTGTTGTATGTAAAACCAGAATACATGGAGAATGTAATAACATATATAAGAGAGAAGTATGAAACAATAGAAAATTACTTGCTATTAAAAGGGATTTCTGAAATGGAAATACATAAATTGAAAAGCAAGTTATTGGATTAAACAATTTGAGTTTGTAGTTGAAAATTATGAAGGCATTGTATAAGTCTATAGGACCCGTATGTATGCAAAGGTTATCCGGTTTCAGGTATGAAAGTTCTTGATTCAGCTTTGAAATGGCGGGTTGAATGTCTTCCTGCTGGTTATGAAAAACCATTGTGATTATGTAATATCTATAAAAATGCTAAGCTCTTTCAATATCTTGTCACCCCTGCTGCGTTTGTAAAAAAATGGCGGGGGACTTCCCCACCCTAGATGGACTTGGGTCTTACGACCAGCCCAAAGGAAATCAGTGATTTCGTAGGCAAGAGGCGTTTTGATTTTTCCCTTTAATTTTACATCAAAAAGGATTAAGGTTCCTTATTTTTTTGGCATTTTTAGAAAGTTGTTCATGGAGATGCCAGTAAGAACACTGTATTGTGGATAAAACTACGGAAACTCAAGAAGGTTATCCTGTATTGCAAGCGACGCAGTCATGAGGTATAATAATCGTGATAGAACTGTCCAAATCACATTTAAAGAAAGTGATAAAGGAGATACCGATGGGAAAACCACTCATAAAGGAAACCATTCATGTAAAAGGCGTTGATATTGGCATATATACGATAGCCTAGCCTGTAGAAAAGTTAAAGAATGGTTATATCTATATAATACGAGGAGCGAAGAATATGGAACATAAGGGTACTGTCAGAATTGAAACCCCTAGATTGATATTAAGAGAATTTTCTATGAGCGATACAGAAGCCGCTTTTCGTAACTGGGAAAGTGATGATAAAGTTACGGAATTTCTGCGCTGGACTACTATGCACAGCACTTCTGAAACGGAAAGAGTGATGAGAGAGTGGGTTGACGGTTATGCCGATAAGTCGTTTTACCAGTGGGCGATTGTACCCAAGGACCTCGGGGAACCAATCGGAACTATATCTGTTGTCGGCATGGATGAGAGAACAGAGAAAGTACATATAGGCTATTGTATCGGAAGCCGATGGTGGAAGCAGGGCTATACAAGCGAAGCTTTTTCGGCAATTATTCCGTTTTTCTTTCAGGAAGTAAAAGTAAAGAGAATTGAATCACAGCATGATCCGAACAATCCGAACTCCGGCAGGGTAATGAAGAAATGCGGTTTAAGATATGAAGGCACTTTAAGAAAAGCAGACTGGAGCAACAAAGGAATCGTCGATGCCTGCATATACGGATTATTGGCAGAGGATTATTTCAGTGAAAATCCTTAGACACAAATCAGGTTATTCAAAACAGCGGGAGGTATTGTATGGAGCTTTGGGATGCATACGACTCGGGGTTTAATAAAATAGAGGGTGTTATTCTGATTAGGGGTGAAAAAATACCTGACGGAATGTTTCATTTGGTGTGTGACGTAATTGTGCGGCATATAGACGGTTCGTATCTTATCATGCAAAGAGATTTCCGTAAACATTACGGAGGAATGTGGGAAGCGACAGCGGGAGGCTCCGCTTTGAAAGGAGAAGTGCCTCTTGAATGTGCCGTGAGAGAGCTGAGGGAAGAAACCGGAATTATCGCGAAAGATATTAGCGAGGTCGGAAGAGAGTCAGACACTAAGACGAAATCAAACTATATCGAGTACCTTTGTGTAACGGATTGGAACAAGAATGATATAACGTTACAGGACGGCGAAACGGTTGCATACAAGTGGGTAAGTAAAGAGGAATTAATATCCATGAAAAACGACGAACTGGTCACTGAGAGAATGCAAAGATACGTCTCGGAGTTGAGTTTGCCGAAATGAAAGAATTTTAAGAAATGACGGGAGAGTAAAATAGATATCAGAGGGGGGCAGCGCCATGAGGTTATTTCATGTTAGCGAAGAAGAAAATATTCAGGTATTTGAGCCGAGATTACCGCTCCGTAATGATTTGGATAAAACGGTCGGATTGGTATGGGCCTTGGAAGAGGCAAAACTTCCTAATTTTCTTACGCCAAGGGACTGCCCGAGGGTTACATATCATTTAAATAAAAATACAACGGAATCGGACAGGAAAAGATTTTTTACCTCTCAAACCGCTTCTTACACGGTTGTAATTGAAAGTAAGTGGTTTGATAGAATGAGAAATACCGTATTATATGTGTATGAGTTTGAAGTAGATGATTTTGTTTTACAAGATGACGTGGCCGGTTATTATGTGTCAAAAACGACCCAGATACCGAAAGCTAAATATCAGTTAAATGACTTATTTGCAGAATTAATAAAGAGAAACGTAGAAATCAGGGTTGTTGATAATCTATGGGATATAGCGGATGAAGTGAAAGTCTCAACATTGAATTGGTCTTTGTGCCGAATGGGGAATGCGCAGCCGCGTCCCCGTTAAGTAAAAAACATAACGAAAAATGACGGGAGAACTATACATGGAATCTTTTGAAATCAGGACAAACCGGCTTGTGCTGCGTCCGTTGGATGTAACGTATCTGCATACCGTGCATGAATACGCTTCCGACTATGAGAACACGAAATATATGGTTTATCTGCCGAATGAAGGACTTGACGAGACCCTCGAGTTTTTGCGTAATGCAGAACAGGAATGGAAAAAGGAGAAGCCTGCATTTTTTGAGTTTGCTATCTGTATAGAGGACAAGCACATCGGGACAGTCAGTCTTTATTTGGATGAAGACGGCCGTTCGGGAGAACTTGGCTGGATTATTCATAAGCAATACTGGAAACAGGGGATTGCGTCGGAAGCGGCAAAAGCGCTAGTAGCCTTTGCGTCGGACGAACTGGGTATTCATCATTTTTTTGCCCACTGCGACAGCGAAAATACAGGCTCTTATAAGGTCATGGAAAAAATCGGCATGAAAAGAACCGATACCCATGGCGGCAGAAAAAACAGGTCTTCCGATGAGGAACGGATAGAGTATAAATATGAGATGACGGTCGACGGAAATGATTGGTGCTCATAAAGAATTAACATCTTTAATATGAGTACGCGAAATGCTGAAATTATAGTGATATAAAAGATTGCCGTTTAAGGTATTTTTATGGACAAAGAAAGATATTTGATATACAATGAAACCAGATAACCCGGGAAAGAGGTGAGAAAAATGATAGAGATACTTAATAAAATTTTAGAATATGTCGTAGAGGTCGGTATTTTGCTTTTTGAGTATATCGGTGTCATCGTAATTATTATTACCAGTCTGGTAAGTCTGTATAAATACGTTACGCGAAAAGCGGATACCAGAATTTATTTGGCAAAAGGTCTGGCAATGGGATTGGAGTTTAAGCTTGGCAGCGAAATCCTGAGGACCGTGATAGTGCGGCAGTGGAAAGAAATTGCCATTGTGGCCGGCATTATTATATTGCGGGCGGCACTGACGTTTTTGATACATTGGGAAATCAAAGAGGAGCAAAAGGACGCGTCATAGTGCCCCAATTTACGGAGAAGGCAGTCCTGCTGTCGGAAGGACAACAAAAGAACAAATAGTTTGATAATCCGGAGGAGAAGAACAATGAAAAAGAGACGCGTGTTGGGAATCTTTCTGGTTCTGTTAATGCTGATTATGGCGGCGTGCGGCGTATATGAGGATGCCGCGCCGGAAAATCCGCAGGGATACGAATCGGAAGAACAGGGGCAGAGCCCGGAGAACGGGGAATTCCGGGAAGATGTGACGAATGACAAGCTTCCCGTATACGGAGAGTATTATTATGACTTGACAAATGTGGTACTGTATCTGGAAGTGTACGATGAGCTGCCGCCCAACTATATTACAAAAAGCGAGGCCAGACAGTTAGGCTGGGAAGGCGGTTCCGTGGAAAAATATCGGGAAGGCGCTGCCATCGGCGGAGACTCCTTTGGCAACCGGGAAGGGCTGCTTCCCGAAGCGGAGGGCAGAAATTATACGGAATGTGATATTGACACAAACGGATACGGTTCCAGAGGTTCCAGACGCCTGGTCTTCTCCGATGACGGGCTGTATTTTTACACATCGGACCATTATGAGACCTTTTCGGAAGTAACGGTTACGAAAGAGTATGAGGTGATATGGTGAAAGAAGTCGTATTAAATTATGAAAAACTGCTTCAACGGGAACAGGCGCACCGGTATCTCGCGCAGATGTTTGAGTTCCCGGATTATTACGGAAAAAATCTGGATGCCCTGTTTGACTGCCTGACAGAACTGGGAGAGTGTAACATTGTACTGAAAGGCAGGGGGAGGCTTTGCCGGACAGGCGGCTACGGTGCAAAAGTGCTGAAAGTGCTGAAAGAAGCCGTCCGGACAAATCCCAATCTGAGTCTGGAAGTTTGGGAGGCTGAGGATACTGATACCGAGGATACCGTGGAATAAAAACAGATGCGGCAGACAGCAAAGACCATAACGGAATAAATGAGGGATATTCGCAATGAGATTTATAAAAGAAAGAGGATTGGGGAACACAATTATTATCTCCTTATGTGTACTGGCATTTGTAATAAACGTAATTATGGGCGGCGGAAATCGTTTTTGGATTTTTCTTACCGGCGGAGGCAATCTGTTGGATTACGGACAGGCGCAGTATGAACTTATCTTTGTTAAACATCAGTTTTGGAGACTGGTCTCATGCGGTTATCTGCACATAGGAATTCTGCATTTGTGCTTTAATCTTTCTGCTTTGTGGTGTTTGGGTAATATTGTAGAGAAAAGACTTGGAACGATAAACTATCTGCTCGTATATCATTTGAGCATAATGATTTCGGCGGCGGTCTGGTGTATGATTTTTAGGAAAGAGACTATGGCAGGGGCCTCGTTGGGGATATTTGCTGTTATAGGCATTTTTCTGATTTGGGTAAGGTTAAGCAAGAAGAAGCTTTTGGAATATATGCCCGTAAGGAAGAGGAATTATGTCATTGGCTATTTTATAATAAGTAATTTAATTTTTCCTCTTACAACGGCTGTCCACGCGATTAGTTTTACGCTGGGAGCGGGTTACGGGCTGCTGAAAAAGGAAAATTCGTTATGATATTAAGTGTAAGCAGAAGAACCGATATACCGAGTTATTATTCGGAATGGTTTATTAATAGAATAAAAGAGGGGTTTTTGTATGTGCGCAATCCTATGAATGCACATCAAATCAGCAGAATAGATTTATCGCCCGACGTGGTGGATTGTATTGTATTTTGGACAAAGAATCCCGCAGAAATGATGAAATACTTAGGGCATTTACGGAATTATGCTTATTATTTCCAGTTTACGCTTACCGGATACGGGAAGGATATGGAGCCTAATCTTCCGGATAAAAGAAAGAAACTTATTTCCATATTTCAGGAGTTGTCCGATAAGATAGGAAAGGAAAAAGTGATATGGCGATATGACCCTGTCATAATAAGCAGGAGATATTCCGCAGAGTACCATTTAAAAGCATTTGAGGAAATCGCGGCGCGTCTTGCCGGCTATACCGAAAAAGTAGTGATAAGTTTTGTGGATTTATATGTGAAAACAAAGCGAAATATAATCGGGTTGGAAGTGAAAGAAATGACAAAAGAAGAAATGACCGGTCTGGCAAAGGAAATGACCGGGATTGCTTCAAAATATCATTTGCTTATTGATACCTGTGCGGAGCAGATTGATTTTGAGGATATTGGTATCCGTCACGGCAGCTGCATAGACAAGGAGTTAATTGAAAAGATAATAGGGTGTAAATTGCGAGGCGAAAAAGACAAAAATCAAAGAAAAGAGTGCGGGTGCTTTGAAAGTATAGAAGTAGGGACATATAATACCTGTTTAAACGGGTGTAAATATTGCTATGCGAATTTTAATGAGGAAAAAGTCAGAGAAAACGTAAAGCTGTATGATCCGAACGCCCCGTTATTATGCGGGAATATCGGGCCGGAAGATAAAATTACGGACAGAAAGGTTAAGTCATTGAAAGATACTCAACTCGGTTTTTGTGACTGGGAGGGCCCGGTTACATAAGAACGGTAACCGGGCCTTTGAATTTTGCCGCGTGCAATCTGCTGCGGCAAAAAGCCGTATGTA
This sequence comes from Lachnospiraceae bacterium, assembly GCA_022510665.1. Lineage (GTDB taxonomy): Bacteria > Bacillota > Clostridia > Lachnospirales > Lachnospiraceae > SIG307. Next base: position 33,783 of record JAFLSZ010000005.1, on the reverse strand, counting down.
GTAGTATGCGTGATTCGTAAGAAAAGCGGGCCGTTTACTCGGTGTCGACGTCATCGGAGTCGCATTCTCCGTCACTCATAAATTCGCGGTTAGATACGCGCTTTTCCATGCGTTCCTTTTCAATGAGGTCGGAAAGAATATTTTTTACGTCATTGGAGCGCTTCACGTTGATAATCTCAAAATCTCCCATAGTTTTATCGCTGGAATGACAGACGATGTTGCCGGTGCCGAACAGCTTCTGAATAAGGGTTCTTCTTAAAGAAATATCCAGAATGCGGTAGAGGCGTACTTCGTCTTCCTGCGTTGTAAAAAAGCCGTGTTTAATTAACAGACGGTCTTTTGTCAGCCGATAAACGGTAAAGGTCCAAGGCAGGGCAAACAGTTTGGTTCGTTTTCTGTCCTTCCAGATAAGTTCGTTTTGGTTCGCGAGCGGTAAAGTTTTTTCGGCCATGTAAATTCCTCCTTGGAAGTTTCGGTAGTTTATTGAGTTTAATATAGCATAATTTATGAAAAAAGGCAAGTAAAGTCAGGATTCATACATACTGCGGAATTCGGTCGGCGTACAGCCTTTGATAATTTTAAACATGCGGATAAAGGCCGAAACACTTGGGAAACCGGAACTTGCCGCAACATCTGTAACCGTAATGTTGGAAGTGGTCAGCAGATTTTCTGCATAGGAAATCCGTTTTTGACTCAGGTATTTATAAAAAGAAGTATTCGTAAACTGTTTAAACAGGCGTGAAAAGTGATATTTGCTGAAACCGATGAGCGCGGCAGCTTCTTCGATTGACAGTTCCTCGGTGCAGTGGGAATCAATGTATTGACAGATATACATAAATTTTTCCACATATTCTTTTTGTGTTCTGCTTTGTACGTCGAAAATCTCACTGTTCAGCGTGTGGTTTCTGCCAATCAGTACGAACATATTGATAAGTTTGGCATAAACGGCGGCTTCGGAAAAGAGGCTGTCGCTGCCGTATTCTTCGCGGATTTCCAAGAGAATCTGCTGGAGTTCCGTGTGAATGGCAGGAGAGTTCTCCGGCGTAAAAACTTTGGCATAGGAAATCAGCGCGAGCGAAGCGTTTAGTTCGCGCAGGTTGCGCAAGAGCGAAAAATCCGCCTGAAAAATAATACGGCGTCCGGGCTGCGCGGGCATATGGTGGAGCGTTCCCGAATTAATAATAAGAATATGCCCTTCCTGCAGCACGAAGGTTTTATCGTTACAATATACCGTGTAAGCGTTCGTCAACGGCATAATGATTTCAAGCGGTATATGCCAATGAAGTACATAGTCCTCGGTTTTGCAGTTGTCGTATAATGTAAGATGTGTATTAGGTTTAAAAGTAACGGTTTCCTGTGTGCCGTTCAAATTTTCAATCATAAAGATGACCTCGTTTCACTGAGCAAGAAGGACGGAGACGTTGAGGAAATCACCTGGATGTTCTGGGACGACCTTGATGCAAGCGAAGACCTGATTACCATCGGTTACAGAGAAGTTATTGAACGCTTCAACAAGGACTACGAAGGACAGTACAAGGTAACTCCGATTACGACAAACCTTGAAGAGTACATCACAAAGTTTAACGCTATGGTTGGTTCCAATACGACCCCTGACGTATTCATCATGGACCCGGGTCCGAGATTGACGGATGTCGTTAATAACGGTGTTGCGAAAGATATTACCTCTATCCTTAATAATGATAAGGATTGGTATAATTCTTTCTCTGCCGGTATTTTCGAAAGACTCACCTATGACGGAAAGATTTATGCGGTTCCGACCAACTTTGCGGCAGCTCTTGTATTCTATAATACGGAGATGTTTGCTAATGCAGGCGTAGCAGTTCCGACCACTTTCACGGAGCTCATTGATGCCTGCCAGAAGCTGCAGAATGCAGGCTATACACCGATTTCCTGTTCCGCAGGTACCGCATGGTGCTTATCCATGATTGCCGGCTACCTTTGTGACAGAGCAGGCGGCCCGAATAACCTGACTGACGTAAATGCAGGCAAGATTGCCTGGACGAGTGAGAGCTTTGTAACCGCGGCAAACAAGCTGGTTGAGCTTTCTAAGTATTTCCAGTCCACCGCTGCAGGTGATTCCAATGACCAGGCTACCGCTGCTTTCTATAACGGAGAGGCTGCTATGTTGGTTCAGGGTTCCTGGGCAATCGGTCAGATCAATGGTGCAAACCCGGATTTTGAAGCAAAGTGCGGCGTATTCTCCTTCCCGGCAATTGAAGGCGGCGCTGACCCGAACCGTATGATCGTTAAGACCGATAACCTCTGCATGAGCGCTACCACGAAGCATGAAGAAGCTTGTATCGCTCTTATGAAGTATTTCACCGACGAGACCGCTCAGAAGTATACTGCAGAAGTAGGCGGAAAGATTCCGGTAACCAACATTACGTTTGATAAGGCAAAGGCTCCGGCACAGCTTACTTATGTAATGGATATTCTTTCTAAGGCTACCGGTACTTTGGGATTCTATAACGAGTCTCTTCCTAGCACGGAGGCCGGTGCTACCTTTGATGATGCTATGGTAGATATTTTCCTTGGCGCCTGCACCGTAGAGCAAGGACTTCAGAAGGTTCAGGATTTCTTTACACAGAATATTTGGAAATAAGTAGTTCTTAATGTAAGGTGTACTTAAAATATACGGGATTGGTGGATGCCGGTCCCGTATATTTTTGAAGGAAGCGTTTCGGAAAGTGTTACAGGGGGAATTAATATGAACAAAATTTTTTCTGATAAAAAAGCAATTATAATTTTTATTGCACCTGCATTTATTTTATTTACTGCGATTCTTTTGCTTCCGATAGGTTTAGTTATTTATTATTCTTTATGCGATTATGACGGCATGAAGACGATAAACTTTATTGGTTTGGGAAATTATATTAAGTTGTTTAAGCAGGATGACGTTATGAAAATAGCACTGAAGAATTCGATTTTCTTTATGCTGTTTTCCGCAGTTACTCAGCAGATAATCGGATTGTTTATTGCAATTCTTTTGACAAATATAAAAAAAGGAAGAAACTTCTTTAAGAATGTGTATTATCTTCCGGCCGTGCTTTCCTCGGCGGCGCTCGGTCTTTTATGGTCATTTATTTTCAATCCAAGAATCGGTATCAATAACCTGCTCGCGAAAATCGGAATTCAGGGACCGAACTGGCTGATGGAAATAAAAGGCTTTATCATTCTTCCGATGTGGATGATAGGATTTGTTGCGACATGGCAGTATGTAGGACAGACAATGATGCTTTACATGGCGCAGATTACGGGAATTTCTCCGTCTCTTTATGAAGCGGCATATATTGACGGCTGCGGAAAGACGAAAGCGTTTTGGCATATTACACTTCCGCTGATTAAGCCGATGGTAGCCACTTCGCTTTCCCTGACTTGTATCGGTTCCTTAAAGTTCTTTGACCTGATTTTTAATATGACAACAGGCGGGCCGTCCAACCGGACACAGGTGCTGGCAACGCACTTATACCAGCAGGGATTCCGTTACAGTAAGATGGGATATGCCAGTGCAATCGGCATGGTGCTTCTCGGCATGTGTCTGATCACCACGTTCTTAGTAAATCGTTTCATCAAAGTGGAAGAATACGAGATGTAAGGAGGACGGAAAATGGCGAAAGGAAACAGAAAGAAGTTAAAGGTAAGTCAGGTTTTGATTCTTATTTTCCTGATAGTATTGGTAGTTGTTTATCTTGCTCCGCTTTTGTGGATTATTATAGTTTCTTTAAAAACAAATTCGGAGTTGACGCTGGACCCGTTCGGTATTCCAAAAGAGCTGCATTGGGAAAATTTTAAAGAGGCATGGGAAAAAGCATATCTTGGTGTAGCGTTAAGAAATTCCGTAATTGTCTGCAGTGCTACTCTGGTAGTCAGCTTGTTGTTTGGTTCCATGGCGGCATTTGCAATCGGACGTATGCGCTGGAAGTTTTCCGGTGCGATGATGACATATTTTTTGGTTGGAATGATGATTCCGGTACACTGTGTATTAATACCGCTGTATGTACAGTTTTCAAAAATCAAAATGACAGATTCGTTGATTTCCATAATTATACCGTACATCACGTTCTCGCTGCCGATTACAATTTATATTATGGTAGGATTTTTCCGCTCCATGCCGGGCGAGCTGTTTGAGGCCGCCTGTATTGACGGATGTAATATTTACCGGTGCTTCTTTACCATTGCGCTTCCGCTCAGCAAGACAGGACTTTTTGTCACGGGTTTGATGACCTTTGTAGGAAACTGGAACGAGCTGCTTCTTGCGTTGGTATTTATTTCCGACAAGATGAAGAAAACGCTTCCGGTAACGTTATCTTACTTTGCGGGGCCGTACAAAACAAACTATGTACAGATGTTTGCGGCAATCCTTATCGCGATTGCGCCGAATGTTATCGTGTACTGTATATTCAGTAATCAGATTGTAGAAGGTCTGACGGTAGGAGCCGTTAAGGGTTAGGAGATAAAAAGGACGACTGCGGAACTCTATATAAAATGATAGGATACCTCCTAAATAGACATGGTAAATAAGCAAAATCTATTTAGGAGGTGTTTTTATGCCCAAATCCGCCGCACGATGCCGTCATTTGTGAAATCCTTGACTTTCTTTTGGAATCAGTATATACTAAACAACATGGAAGAAAAAGTAATTTGAACCGAAAGGAGTAAAAAATGGCAGCAGTACCAACCGCGCATAACGCAGCAAAAGAGGGAGAAATCGCAAAGACAGTATTATTACCGGGGGATCCTTTGCGGGCGAAGTTTATTGCCGACACATATTTGGAGGATGTGACATGCTTTAATACGGTACGCAATATGTTAGGTTTTACGGGGACGTATCGGGGCAAAAGGGTATCGGTAATGGGAAGCGGTATGGGAATGCCGTCCATTGGTATTTACTCTTATGAATTATATAATTTTTATGGGGTTGACCGGATTATCCGTATCGGTTCCGCGGGAGGAATTTCCGATCAGGTAAAGGTGCGCGATTTGGTTATCGGCATGGGCGCTTCGACAAACAGTAATTACGCGGCACAGTATAACCTTCCGGGGACGATTGCGCCGTTGGCCGATTATGCTCTGCTGCGCCGTGCGGTGGAAGCCGCCGAAGCAAAAAATATTCCGGTTGCGGTAGGCAATATCCTTTCTTCGGATGTGTTTTATAATGCGGACAAAACCTTTAACGACCGTTGGAAAGAGATGGGGATTCTCTGTGTGGAAATGGAAGCCGCGGCGCTTTATCTGAATGCGGCGTATGCCGGAAAGCAGGCGCTTTGTATGCTGACAATTTCGGACCATCTGTATACCGGCGAGGCGCTTTCCGCCGAAGAAAGACAGATAAGTTTCCGCGATATGATGCAGGTGGCATTGGAACTGGCATAAGGATTGGAGCGTTTTATGGAGTATAAAGCTGTGAAGTATGTGGACCATACGCTGCTTGCACAAACGGCAACGTGGGAAGAAATAAAACAGATTTGTGATGATGCTGTAACTTATGGGACGGCGTCGGTGTGTATCCCGCCGTCTTATGTAAAGAGGGCAAAGGACTATTTGGGAGATAAAATGCCTGTATGTACCGTAATCGGATTCCCGAACGGGTATAATACGACGGCGGTAAAGGTATTTGAAACAAAAGATGCCGTCGTAAACGGCGCGGACGAGATTGATATGGTAATTAACCTCGGCTGGGTAAAGGAGGGAAATTACGACGCTTTATTGCAGGAAATAAAAGCGGTTAAGGGAGCCTGCGGCGGCAGACTGTTAAAGGTAATTATTGAGACCTGCCTTCTGACGGAGGAGGAAAAAATCGCGATGTGCCGTGTAGTAACGCAGGCAGGAGCGGAGTTCATTAAGACTTCTACCGGCTTTTCAAAAGAGGGTGCTACCTTTGCGGATATTAAGCTTTTTTCGGAGCATATCGGCGAGGGGGTGCAGATGAAAGCGGCAGGCGGAATCGCTTCCCTTGAGGATGCGGAGCAGTTTCTAAAGCTTGGCGCAGCGCGTCTCGGGACAAGCCGTATTGTAAAGCTGATAAAAGAAAAAGAGTCTTAAGACAGGTTTAGAAAGCGGTGATACAGAGGCAAAGCCGCGGACGGAAACGGTTGAAACGGAGGTGTTTTTATGGCGGAAGAAAAGAACACAAAGCTGCAGCCATACGGAAAAAAAGTACCGGCAATAAAAGATTCTACAAAAAAATTGCCGGATATGCTAAGCGATATGGTCTGCCGGAAGCTGATTCGTGCGGCATGTGAATACCGGAACAAGGCATATGTACCGTATTCCGGCTTTCGGGTCGGAGCGGCGCTTTTAACGGCGCAGAATGAAATTGTCGGTGGCTGCAATATCGAAAATGCGGCATATACGCCGACAAACTGCGCGGAGCGCACGGCATTTTTTAAAGCGGTCAGTGAAGGGAAAAAAGAGTTTCTTGCGATTGCCGTTGTGGGCGGCAAAGGTGACGTATTAAAAGATTATTGTGCGCCGTGCGGCGTCTGCAGGCAGGTAATGGCGGAGTTTTGCGACCCGAAGTCTTTTTTGGTAATTCTGGCGCGTTCGGAAGACGATTATATGATATATACGTTAGAAGAACTGCTGCCGTTTGGATTTTCGGGAAAGAATTTGCAGTGAGGATTTTATGGAAAATAAGCAGGATTATATTGTCCGCGGCAGTGCCGCGGACGGGCAGATTCGCGTGTTTGCCGCAACAACGAGGAATCTGACAGAAAGGGCCAGAACAATTCATAACACCAGTCCGGTAGCGACGGCGGCGTTAGGGCGTTTGCTGACCGGCGCGGCAATGATGGGAAGTATGATGAAAGGCGGAAAGGATTTACTGACCGTTCAGGTTATGGGGGACGGTCCGCTTGGAACCGCGACCGTTACCGCGGATTCTATGGCGCGGGTGAAAGGGTATGTGCAGAATCCGGGGGTAATGCTTCCGCCGAGCAAAGAAGGAAAGCTTGATGTCGGCGGTGCGGTCGGAAAAGGAGTTCTCAGGGTGATTAAGGATTTGGGCCTGAAAGAACCGTATATCGGTGAAACGGAGCTGATTTCCGGCGAGATTGCGGAAGACTTTACTTATTATTTCGCGGCGTCGGAGCAGGTGCCGTCATCGGTTGCCCTCGGCGTACTGATGAACCGTGACAATACCGTGGCGCAGGCGGGCGGTTTTATGATTCAGTTGATGCCGAATGCGACCGAGGAAGTCATTTCCCATCTGGAGCAGAAGTTAACCGAGGTGACGGCCGTGTCCGGTTTGTTAGAAGAGGGCATGACGCCGGAGGAGATTTTAGAATATATTTTCACGGGATTTGATTTAAAGCTGCTGGATAAGATACCGGCTTCTTACTATTGCAACTGTTCCAGAGAACGTGTGGAAAAGGCGTTAATCAGCATCGGCAGGGCAGAGTTAGATGCGATGATTGCGGACGGCGAGCCGATTACGACAAACTGCCAGTTCTGTGACGGCAGTTATACTTTTTCTGTGGACGAACTGCGCAGGTTAAGGGCAGAGGCCCGTTGAAAGTAAAAAGACAAAGAAGGAGGACAAGAAAAATGAAAAAGGTACGGAGTTTGTTTTTTATTTCGCTTCTGTTGCTGACCGCAGCCTGCGGAAAGCAGCCGGGAGGAACGGACGAACCGACAAAAGAACCGGAAATTACCGACGGTGCGCTGACGCCGACACCGGAGATTACGGCAGGGCCGGATGAGGGGGATACCGCTTTGAACGGAGAGTATTTACGATATACTTTTGATTTGAATGAAAAACATCAGAAAATAGACGGCTTCGGAGGTGCGTTTACATGGTATTCGGATCAGGTATTTACGACCGGTAATACTGCGGGGCTGTTGGATGCGGCGTTTTCGGACGCGAAGATGTCAATCATTCGTTTTAAAAACGAATATGCTTACAGTGTGGAAGGCGTCGCAGGCAACGTCGGTCCGATGGTTCGTATTTATGAAGCAGCGGTAGAACGCGCGGCAAAGTACGGTGAAGAGCCGACGATACTGCTTTCCTGCTGGTCGCCGCCTGCGAGACTGAAATCCAATCACAGCATCAACGGAGGGGGTTCGCTCGCAAAACATGAAGACGGTACCTATATGTATGAGGAATATGCGCAGTGGTGGGTAGAATCGGTTCAGTTCTACCGTGACTGGGGTATTAAGATTGACTATGTTTCCATACAGAATGAGTGTGATTTTGTGGCAAGTTATGACGGATGTGAGTTTGCACAGACGGAAACCAGTACACACGCTTCCTACGCGAAAGCGTTTCTGGCGGTGTATGACGCGCTCCGGGAGGCGTTTGGAGATGAAGCGCCTAAGATGATTGCGCCGGAAACGATGACCTGTGAACCGTTAAAGCTGTACGGTTATGTAAGAGAAATTATTGATACGAAACCGGAAAGCATTTACGGAATCGGTTATCATTTGTATGTCGGCGGTGATTCGAATGAAGATAATAATACGGTAAGGTATGACTCTTTCCGTTGGAATTTCATGGATATGGAGAAGTATTTCGGCGAATACGGATACGCGCGCTGGCAGACCGAGTTTTTCCGCGGACGCGGCCTTCAGACGGCGGCGCTGATTAACAATGCCATGGAATGGGCGGATATGAACGCGTATATATATTGGAGCGCGGTCTGGCCGAATGCTGCCGGGGATTTTGAGAGCGGAGAGTTAATCGGAATCGATAGCGGAAAGAAAGTAAACAAAGACGGATGGCTTCTCTGCGCGGATTATTACGCGCTGCGTCATTTCTCCGAATTTATCCGTCCGGGATATATCCGCGTGGGTGCTGAAGTGGAAGACAAAATGGATTTTAAGACTTCCGCGTATGTAAGTGAAGACGGGAAAAAAGTAGTGCTGGTTGTGATTAACCTTGGAGAGAAAGAACGGACGTTACAGGTTCCGGCAGAGGGGTATTATATTACGGGAAGTGAGATATACCAGTCGGTACTCGGAATAGATGATTCTTCCAACAATGTTCTGTATGAGAATATCGGGGCGCTGCAGGCAGGAAATACCGTAAAACTTCCGGCGGAGAGCATTACAACGATTGTACTTGATTTAGAATAAAAAGGGTCGTTTTTTACGGCAGAAAGGCAGATAAATAATATGGCTGAGGACAGATATGTGAGCCCGTTGTCGGAGCGTTATGCAAGTAAAGAGATGCAGTATATATTTTCTCCGGATATGAAGTTTAAGACGTGGCGGAGACTTTGGATTGCGCTTGCGGAGGCAGAACATGAGTTAGGACTTCCCGTGACAAAGGAGCAGATTGAGGAGTTAAAAGAACACGCGGAAGATATCAATTACGATGTGGCGAAAGAACGGGAGAAAGTAGTGCGGCATGACGTAATGTCCCATGTGTATGCTTATGGGGTACAGTGTCCGACGGCGAAAGGGATTATCCATCTCGGAGCGACTTCCTGTTATGTCGGTGACAATACGGATATTATTGTAATGACCGAAGGGTTAAAACTTGTCCGGAAAAAACTGTTGAATGTAATTAACGTGCTTTCCGGATTCGCGATGGAATACCGTGCCCTTCCGACCCTTGCGTTTACCCATTTCCAGCCGGCACAGCCGACGACCGTCGGAAAGCGGGCAACGCTCTGGATTATGGAACTTTTACTTGATTTGGAAGATGTGGACCATATGATTGCATCCATGCGTCTGCTTGGTTCAAAGGGTACGACCGGAACGCAGGCGAGCTTTTTGGAATTATTCGAGGGCGACCGGAAGAAGATTAAGGAACTGGAAGACCGTATTGCGGCGAAGATGGGATTTGCTTCCTGCTTCCCTGTTTCGGGACAGACCTATTCAAGAAAGATGGATACCCGCGTTGTGAATGTGCTTGCGGGAATTGCGGCAAGCGCGCATAAGTTCTCCAACGACATCCGTCTGCTGCAGCATTTAAAGGAAATCGAGGAGCCGTTTGAACAAAATCAGATAGGTTCTTCCGCAATGGCATATAAAAGGAATCCGATGCGGAGCGAGCGCATTGCGTCTCTGTCCCGTTATGTTATGGCGGATGTGCTTAACCCTGCGATTACCAGCGCGACCCAGTGGTTTGAACGTACGCTGGACGACTCCGCCAACAAGCGTCTTTCCGTGCCGGAGGCATTTTTGGCAGTGGACGGCATTTTGGATTTATACTTAAATGTAGCGGACGGGCTTGTAGTTTATCCGAAGGTAATTGAAAAGCACATTATGGCGGAACTTCCGTTTATGGCAACGGAAAATATTATGATGGATGCAGTGAAAGCGGGAGGGGACCGTCAGGAACTGCATGAAAAAATTCGTACCCTTTCTATGGAAGCCGGTAAAAACATAAAAGAACGAGGCATGGAAAACAACCTGTTGGAATTGATTGCGGCAGACCCGGCATTCAATCTGAGTCTGGAAGATTTGCAAAAGGCAATGAAGCCGGAGCGTTATACAGGCTGTGCGAAAGAGCAGACAGAGGAGTTTATCAATGAGGTAGTGGCTCCGATTCTGGACGCGAATAAGGAAGTGCTCGGAATGCGCGCGGTAATTAATGTATAATTTTAATGCTGTTATATTGCGAAAGGCAGGTGGGTGGCAGTGAAAAAATGTCCTCAGTGTGGTGGTGAGGGTGTTTCGGTTTGTGTGGTTTGCTTTGGAGAGAAGGCAAATCCGCTGAACAAAAATAAAATCTGCGGATTTTGCGGAGGTTATGGCAAAACCAAGTGCATTATCTGTATGGGAAAAAAGATGTTAGAGGATGACGATATCTTTGCGATTGACGGGAAACTTCCGAATTATCCGGCAAAGTTAAGCAAAGAATAGAGGGAAAACGAACAAAAAATTTCAAAAAAGGGGCTGTCGCACTAAGCGCGGACAGCCTCTTTTCCTTGGACAGATGCTTTATAAAGTCACAGCGAAATTGTAACCAGACGGTTAATCGGCTGATATTTGCGGTACACAATACCCGCGGAATCAAACATCCGCTTGGATGCCTTTACCGAGTCGGTTTCGGCATATTTGTCCGAATGATAGATGACTTCGGAGATACCTGTCTGGATCAGGGCTTTCGTGCACTCATTACAAGGGAAAAGCGTAGTGTATATTCTGGCGCCGCGCATATTGACGCCGGTATAATTTAAAATCGCGTTCAGTTCCGCATGGCAGACATAAAAGTATTTGGTTTCGAGGACGTTGCCTTCCCTTTCCCAGGGATACTCGTCATCGGAGCAGCCTGTCGGCATTCCGTTATAACCGACGGAAAGAATTTTATTGTCCGTGCTGACGATACAGGCACCGACGCTGGTGTTCGGATCTTTGCTTCTCATCGCCGAGAGCATGGCGATTCCCATAAAATATTCGTCCCATTTTAGATAATCCTGTTTCTTCATAGTTCCTCCGTTCCGTTGACGTTTCATCCTCCGTCGGCTGGTTGATATGCAGATATTCTGCCTTTCGGGTTCCTGTTATTATTGTAGCACAGGAGCGGTAGCACCGCAACACCGCAAAGTAAGAAAAACATAAAATTTGACAAAAAAAGAGTAGACGAAATCGCATTTTTGTGAGAAAATAGAATCAGAGTGGTCGCAGAAGAAGCGAGGATGGCTTTGTTAAATATATCACATTCTTGCCGAAGATGTGTTCACTAATATTGCAAGATGGATTGAAAGGAGTCTAGGCATGATTTATTCACATGAAGTAGAGACGATGTGCCCGGTAGCGCAGGGCGTACATCACGGTGCAGCCCCGATCCCGGAGGAGGCAAAGTGGGTACAGGTAAAGGAAGTAAAGGATATTTCCGGTTTGACACACGGTATCGGTTGGTGTGCTCCGCAGCAGGGAGCATGTAAGCTGACCTTAAATGTAAAGGATGGCATTATTCAGGAAGCGCTGGTAGAGACAATCGGCTGTTCCGGTATGACCCACTCCGCCGCTATGGCTGCCGAGATTTTACCGGGCCTTACGGTAATGGAAGCATTAAATACCGACCTTGTCTGTGATGCAATCAACACTGCAATGAGAGAACTGTTCTTACAGATTGTTTACGGCCGTTCCCAAAGCGCATTTTCCGAGGATGGTCTTCCGATTGGTGCAGGTCTTGAAGACCTCGGTAAGGGGCTTCGTTCTCAGGTGGGTACAATGTATGGTACTTTAAAGAAGGGACCGCGTTACTTAGAGATGGCAGAAGGTTATGTAACCGGTATCGCTCTTGATGCGGATGACCAGATTATCGGTTATCAGTTTGTAAGTCTCGGTAAGATGACGGATTTCATCAAGAAGGGTGACGATCCGAACACCGCTTACGAGAAGGCAAAGGGTCAGTATGGCCGCGTGGCAGATGCCGTTAAGATTATTGACCCGAGAAAGGAATAATCGAATCAAAATAAATCAGGAGGATACATATCATGGCTTTGTTTGAATCATATGAGAGAAGAATTGACAAAATCAATGCTGTATTAAACAGCTATGGAATTGCTTCTATTGAAGAAGCTGAGAAGATTACAAAAGATGCCGGTCTGAACGTGTACGATCAGATTAAGGGCATCCAGCCGATCTGCTTTGAGAACGCGTGCTGGGCATATACCGTAGGTGCGGCAATCGCAATCAAGAAGGGCTGTAAGAAGGCTGCAGACGCTGCTGCGGCAATCGGAGAGGGCTTACAGGCATTCTGTATTCCGGGTTCCGTTGCGGATACCCGTAAGGTAGGTCTCGGCCACGGAAACCTTGGCAAGATGCTCCTTGAGGAAGACACCGACTGCTTCTGCTTTTTGGCAGGTCACGAGTCCTTCGCGGCTGCAGAGGGCGCAATCGGTATCGCGGAAAAGGCAAATAAAGTTCGCCAGAAGCCTCTGCGTGTTATCTTAAACGGTCTCGGAAAGGATGCGGCACAGATTATCTCCCGTATCAACGGATTTACTTTCGTTGAAACCGAGTATGATCCGTATACCAACGAGGTAAAGGAAGTTTCCCGTAAGGCTTACTCCGACGGACTTCGTGCAAAGGTAAACTGCTACGGTGCAAACAGTGTTCCGGAAGGCGTTGCGATTATGTGGAAAGAGAACGTAGACGTTTCCATTACCGGTAACTCCACGAATCCGACCAGATTCCAGCATCCGGTAGCGGGTACCTATAAGAAGGAGAGAAACGAAGCAGGCAAGAAGTACTTCTCCGTAGCAAGCGGCGGCGGTACCGGCAGAACGCTGCATCCGGACAACATGGCAGCAGGCCCGGCTTCCTACGGTATGACCGATACCCTCGGACGTATGCATTCCGACGCGCAGTTCGCAGGTTCTTCTTCCGTACCGGCTCATGTAGAAATGATGGGCTTAATCGGCGCCGGCAACAACCCGATGGTAGGTATGACGGTAGCGGTAGCGGTTTCGATTCAGGAAGCAGCCGAGGCTGGGAAGTTCTAAAAATAGGAATTAAAGAAATGGAGATGCCCCGTAAGTTTCAAGACTTGCGGGGGTTTCTTATAACGCCCCTTGAGGAGGAAAACTTGAGGAGGAAGGTATGGAAACGATAGTGGTTCTTGTATACTACGTCTTGCAGCAATTGCGGAGGAATGTGTTGGCCTTTGGCGAATAACAGGAGTAGGATTGCTGCAGACATATAATGAATTGCTGCTGAAAATTTTTCAACTGGCAGGTCTGTGCTGCGCACACGCCTTGACTTGCGATGCAAAATGGCGTGTGCAAAGGAAGGGAGAAATAAGAATGAAAAACAAATTTGTATCTATTGTATTGGCAGCGTTGATGGTGGTAACAATGACAGCGGGATGTGGCGCGTCAGAGCCAGAAGCTTCCCCGACTTCAAATCCGGGGACAGAGAACCAGACTGGGACTGGCGCTGCCGGTGATGTCGGAAATCAATCGGTGACACCGGCTCCAGAAACATCAGCAGATGCCGGAAATCAATCGGTGACACCGGCTCCAGAAACATCAGCAGATGCCCCGAAACAGGTATTAACACTGGATTATGATGAGCTTGACGCGTGGATTAAAGCTGGATTTATGGGAACCAGCCCATCCGGTAAAGAGGTTCTTCTGGGACTAAATGAGGGGTGGAATTATGGGATTCTTATTGTCACTGACGATAGCGATATGACTGTCTTCGGTTACGAAGGAGCGTCTGAGCGCAGTTACGATGACAGTATAGATTACGGTCATATAACGATTGCAGATCAGGTATTTGGCTACAAAGAGCGTTCTGATGGTGTGTGGGATATTGATATGGGCGACGATATAGGGGTTACAAGAATCGATTATCAGACTAAGTTTTTTTTGATGGAGCGTATCAAGGAAATAATTAAAGACTATACACCTGTAGACTAGGCATAATTTGTATTTGGCAAAATTTCAGGTACAGAAAGCAGATCTTACATATGGAAGTGATAGAGTCGGTCCATCGTCCTCGGAGATTGCGGTACAGTCGTATACTCTGATCCTGCGCTG
>JAFLSZ010000005.1:0-19224 GCA_022510665.1 Lachnospiraceae bacterium | reverse complement strand
TGCGCTGATAGATACCCTATAGATACCAAAACTGTGTAAAGCCTTGAAAAATCGGCACTTACAGTAAGCATCGAGGAAGCTGCAAAGGCTGGGAAGTTCTAAAAAACGAAATAGGAAAAATTACAGAAAGTGTCGCAATTTCAAGGGATTGCGGCACTTTTTTTCGTTGTATGAAAAAGAAAATAGAATACAAAAAACATCTGCTGGTTGGAAATCCAATGCCGCTGCCGGCGGAGGAACTGCTGTATTTTGCGGTGGGTATAGGTTTTTTCTGTAACGTCTTCGATGGCGTGTCCTACAATCAGTTTTAGCAAATATTCATTCATATTTCTTTCCTTTGCACAGGTAATAAAAGTATGGCGGGCATCAGCTGGGAAGTGCTTCATACCAAGAGAAGACATAAGCCGGCTGAATTTACCTTTGTAAGCGTCGTAAGTCATGTGGGTATACGTACCTTTGTTATATTCATTATTCATAAAGACGTACTTCCAACCGTTTGAGACAGCGGTATTATACTGAATTGTAAATAATTCTATTATGTCCGGGTGTAGAGGTATAACGCGCTCTATTCCGGCTTCGGTCTTTATGCCGCCTACTACATATCCTTCGGCTATGTATACGTTGTCTACTTCAAGACCGAATACTTCCGAAGGATGACAACCGCTGTAAATAGCAAATAAGACGGTATCGACGTACGGCATATCTATATTGTCCCATAATTTTTCTATTTCCGTCCATGTAAACTCCGTCCGTTCTATCTGGGCCTTTGCAGCGGCCACAGAGAACAGAGCAGCGTAGTTTTTATCTACAATTTCGTGCTTCATACAGTAAGCATACATCATATTGAACATGGACTTAATACGCGCTTTGGTACTCTCACCAGCGGTGCAGTCGCGGATAACGCCTTCTAAGTGTTCTACGCGCAGGTCGCGCATACGCATATTATAGATTGCATGGCAATAATTGTAGGCGGCCTTGTATGTTCGTGCGGAAGAATTGTTTTTAAGAGAGATATTATTGAGAAGCTGAAAGCGTGGCTTTCTGATCTGCTCAAAGCGTACAAGTCCAACAGCATGGAGGCGAAGATTGCCCGCAAGTACCATGATACGCTCACGGAGATACAGAAGGTTTGGGATGAAGCGTTTGAAAAGGCGGTGAAGGCGAATCAGGCGATGGAGGAGGATGCTGCTGAATCTCAATCTGTAAAGAAAAGTGGAAATAAAAAAGATATATTTTCCGAGGGGGCTGGGCCAAAGAATGACCCGAGCAAGTACGTCCGAGACGGTGCCCAGCAAAATATATCTGATAATAGTATACCACAAAGTCAGGACAAATCAAGTGTGAAGTTCTCTGAACGAGAGAATATTGACTTAGAGGCAGAACTTGCGACCTATAACCTTGATGAAAAGTGGAATGATTATATCGGAATTCAGAAAAATGTGATTGGGAAATTGCGAAAGGAAGGATTTTTTGAAGATAACGAGGTAATAAATAAAGATTCCGGTATGGTTATCCGGATTACAGCAAAGGGAATAAAGGAAACACTGGGGAATGGGAATCGTTTTCAGACGTTGCCAAAAGAATTAAAAATGCTAAAAGTTGCAACAATACGTAGCCTTCCGGAAATAATACAGAATGGTATGTTGAAAGAAGATAATGTTGCGAATCTGCATGGTGAAAATGAATTATTTGCGTATATTAACTCTCAGGCAATTGTGGATGGAGAAGAATATGGAGTAAGAGTATCCATAAAGAAAAAAATAGGCGCTAATTTGTTTTGGATACATAATATCGACTGCGATAAAAAGAGCCCTGAATTACTCAACCTCCGTGCCCAAGGGCGTGGCAATTACGAGACTCAAGACTCTGAAGACAGCATACAACAAAGCGGAGAAAAAGTCAACATTAATTTTTCTGTGCGTGAGACAGAGGGTATTTATGATGCGGTTGGTGAGTTGCAGCGCGTGCAGAAGGAGAATGAAAAACTTCGGAAAGATATTGAGCGGCTTCGTCAAAAGAACAAATTGGAACAGACGGAGACAAAAGGGAAAATACCGGTGGAAACTCATATTGAAAGTGTGGCATCTTATTTGCTTAAAAATGCGGATAGCCAGTATAAGAAAAACAGTCTTGTTTCCGAACTGAAGGAGATATATACATACCTGAAGTCAGAAGATGTTGAGTTTGATACATTCATGCTGAAGGCCAATGACACGGCGCAGAGAATTCTTGCGGAAGCAAGAGAACGTACTGTTTCTAATGACTATGCAAAAGAAATTCTGTCTATGCTCCGTAATGCAAGAGTATCACTAAATGATGCGCAGAAATCGGAGGCAGAGTATGCTTACGGTAAAAAATGGAACCGTAATTACTTTGGAAAGGTGCTGCTTACTAATG
Source organism: Lachnospiraceae bacterium (assembly GCA_022510665.1). GTDB lineage: Bacteria > Bacillota > Clostridia > Lachnospirales > Lachnospiraceae > SIG307. The sequence goes on along the minus strand of JAFLSZ010000005.1, from coordinate 16,827 downwards.
AAGGAACACCGCTTGATGTAGCATGGAAAGAGTGGGCGCAGAATTACCCGGACGTGTTTGATGCAGACATTTCTGATGCCGATATGGTAACAGCGGTGCTAGATGCGTACGATTCAGTTAAGGGAGCTTCCGAAATTGTAGAAGCATACGACAAAGCAGAAGCGGTGCGGGCGATAGCAACCGACATATATATGCAGCTTTGGAATGTTTCTTCAAAGAAGTCTGTTGCTGAGAGATACGAGGAAGAATTGTTACGCGTAAGATGGATGAGTGCCAAGGATAAACAAACATTAAAAAACAGATATGAGCAGGAAATTAAGCAATTAAAGTACGAGCATCGTATCGCCATGAGTGAACTACGGAAGGAGAAGAATCAGCAGATAGAAAAAAGCGTACATGATACAAGAGAGTTTTATAAGCAGACGATTAGGAACATGAAACAGAAGCGTGACGAGGAAATTAGAGATATCAAGGAAAAGAGCCGTGAATATACACAGGAATATAAAGAAAGATTAGAGAAGAAAGCACAAATTGATAAAATTACAAAGAACGCTCTGAAGCTGAATACATGGCTTGTGAAGAATTCTCAAAAAGAGCATGTTCCGGAAATTTTGAAAAAGCCGGTAGCAGAAGTTTTGAAATCTCTTAACTTTTCGTCAGAGAGATTACTTGGAATGAGTGGAGGAAAGTATAAGGGTGAGCCGACACATAAAGATATTTCTCTCAGTAAAGCATTCGAGAATTTGTATTCGATTGTGAATGACATCAATAACGCACAGATGAAGGAAGAGACAATCAGCGAAATGTACGGACACCTCGATCTGCCAAACGGTTTTGTTGAGTTCGTGGAGAGTACGAGTAAAACAATAAATGATATGCTTCGCGTAGCCGGAGATAATGAGTATATATTGAATCAAACTAAAATTCAAAAAGTCAAGCGTTTCCCTTTTATTTTTGTTATAGTATACTTAGAAGTGCTTCTAAAAGAACAAAAAGGAAAGGGGGTAAGGCCATGAATAAAATTGAGATACTTGCGGATGCCCTGGAGTATATCGAATGTCACCTTTCGGAAGATATTAAGACGGAAGACGTGGCGGCGGCATGTTACTGCTCCAAAGCCTCCTTAGAGAAGATGTTTCGCTGTATTAACCGAATCAGTGTACGGGAATATCTGATCCGGAGGAGGATGATGCTGGCGGCGAAGACGATTTTTTCCGCACCGAAAGAAAATTTGCTGGATGTGGCGCTTGCCTGCGGGTACAGCACCAACGAGTCTTTCAGCAGGGCTTTTAAAAGTGTGTGGAACTGCAATCCGTCAGAGTTCCGCCTGAATACGCGGTATTCCGAATTATATCCACGGATTTACCCACCCATGCGGAAAGGAGACACTTATAGTATGCATAAAAATGTAGATATCAGTGAACTGTACGATTTGTTTAAGCAGAGGAAAAATTGTTATTTTATATGCTGCGATGTGAAGCATCTGATGCCGATTAATGACATTTCGTTTAAAGCGGGAGATTTGGTTATTTTAGAAACCTTAAAACGTCTGGAACGGCAGGCGGGAGCCGACGATATTGTTTTTCGTATCGGAGGAGATGAGTTTACGGTACTGACAAACAGCGAAGACATTCAATACGCAGAGGAGGTCCGTGAGCGCATTAAGGCCTGCAACGGAGAAACGGTATCCTTTGAGGATAAGGAGATTCCTGTGTATCTGCATACCGTCATTGTGAAGCCGAAGTTAGAACGGCTGGGGTATGATGTTTTGTTTGAAGAACTGCACAGCGTCCTTGAGGAGAATAAAAAATAAGAACACGGTAATACAATGGGAGAAAATCGGAAACCGGAGCCTGTAAACGTTTAGTTTATGGGCTCGGTTTTTTTGTGCTTGAGTTTTCGCACTTTGTATACTTTTTTATATTCCGTAGATTGCACGCTATCTTATTTTTGCATGCTGTATTATTGATTTTATATAAGATTTCGGTATAATAAAAAGTAGGAAAAGGAAATCCGAAAGGGAGACGATACCGTTTAAGAAGGCTGTGAAACCGTGAATTTGAGAAAATGCCTTTCGGAAGATAAGTCAAGCGCGAATGGAGAATGGTGATGGCAGAAAAAAGATTATGGAATGACGGCTGGGAGTTTTTAGAAAAGCCTCTTGGGATGCCGGCAGAGGACGTATTGCGGGAGAAAACAGGCTGGAAAGCAGTGGATCTGCCCCATGACTGGCTGATTTATGACGTGGAGGAACTGTATCGTGACGGAGAGGGGTGGTATCGGAAAAAATTTTCTTATACGCCGTCCGAAAGGCGTGTTTCGGTGCGTTTTGACGGGGTATATATGAATTGTTCCGTTTATGTAAACGGCGCTATGGTGTATGAGTGGAAGTACGGTTATTCGGCATTTGAGTTTGACATGACGGAAGCGCTGGTGCCGGGCGAGAATGAAATTTTTGTGCAGGTGCGTTTTCAAAGTCCGAATTCGCGCTGGTATTCGGGTGCCGGTATTTACCGGAATGTGTGGTACATAGAGCGTCCGCAGGTGCATCTTGCCTCCGACGGCGTTTATGTGCATATGAAGGAGACGGGCGGGGATTTTCTTGTGACGGTTACAACGGAAGCGGAGTGCGGCGCGGGAACCAATCTCGGCGCTTTGTCGGCTGCGTCTCCCGCAGGGGCAAACGGGAAACTCTCGTTTGTGCCGAAAGGGGAGCTTGGCGGCGCATGCGTAAGGCAGACAATTTTTGCGCCGGACGGCAGTGTGGCGGCAGACAGTACGGGAAAGCCGCTTACGGGAGCGTTTGCGGCAGACGAGCAGAACTTAACGGTAGTATCGCCGGAACTTTGGGACATCGAAAGTCCGGTGCTGTATACCCTTTTAACGGAGCTTGTAAAGGACGGGGAGGTAATCGATGAAATCAGACAGCGTATCGGTTTCCGTACCCTTTCTTATGATACAAAGCAGGGCTTTTTCTTAAACGGCAGGCATGTAAAGCTTTACGGCGCCTGTGAGCATCACGATTTGGGAAGTCTTGGCGCGGCGTTTAACGTACACGCGCTGCGCAGACAGTTTGAAAAGCTGCGGGAAATGGGGATTAACGCCCTTCGTACCTCGCACAATATGCCGGCAAAAGAGTTTATGGATTTGACGGACGAGATGGGCTTTTTGGTTCTTTCCGAGGCGTTTGATATGTGGGAGCGCCATAAAACACAATATGACTACGCCGGGTTTTTTAAAGAATGGTATAAGGCGGATGTGGCGAGCTGGCTCCGCCGGGACAGAAACCACCCGTCGGTAATTCTTTGGAGTATCGGCAACGAAATTTATGATACGCACGCGGACGAACACGGACAGGAGATTACCCGCGCTTTAACGGAGGAAGTAAGGAGGCACGACCCTCTTGCCAATGTGCCGGTTACAATCGGCTCTAACTTTATGCCTTGGGAAAACGCCCAAAAGTGCGCGGATATCCTGAAAATTGCGGGTTATAATTACGGAGAGGTCTGCTATGAGAAGCATCATAACGAGCATCCGGACTGGGTGATTTACGGAAGCGAAACCGCTTCTACGGTGCAGAGCCGCGGCATTTACCATTTTCCGTTAGAGCAGTCGGTGTTAAGCGACGACGACGAGCAGTGTTCCGCCCTCGGCAATTCCACGACAAGCTGGGGAGCGAAGTCCACGGAGTATTGTATTATTATGGACCGGGACGCGGAGTACAGCATGGGGCAGTTTATCTGGACCGGATTTGACTATATCGGAGAACCGACGCCTTACAATACAAAGAGCGCCTATCTCGGACAGATTGACACGGCAGGATTTTACAAGGATTCCGCGTACATTTACCGGGCGGAGTGGACGGACTATAAAAAGAAACCGATGGTACATATTTTTCCGTATTGGGATTTTTCCGCGGGACAGACGGTGGATGTGCGGATTTGTTCCAACGCGCCGAGGGTAGAGTTGTTTGTAAACGGCGTATCGAAGGGAGATTTTGCAATCGACCACAAGCACGGGAAGCAGCTTGTGGGACACTGGAAAGTACCGTATGTGCCGGGAGAAATTACGGCGGTTGCCTATGACGAAAACGGTGCGGAAATCGCAAGAGAGAGCGAGCATTCTTTCGGAGACCCGGCACGGATTTTATTAAAGCCGGAAAGCACAAGTTTAAAGGCGGATGGTACGGACCTGATTTTTGTGGAAATCGAAACGGCGGACAAGGACGGCTATCCGGTAAAGAATGCGAGAAACCGGATACACGTTTCGGTAGAGGGCGCCGGTCGTTTGGTCGGTCTTGATAACGGCGACAGTACGGATTACGATAACTATAAAGCGACCAGCCGCAGACTGTTTTCCGGTAAGCTTTTGGCGGTTATTGCCGCAAAGACGGAGCCCGGTGAGATTGTCGTAACGGCGGCGTCAAAGGGACTGCCGGAGGAAAGGATTGTGCTGCGGGCGGAGGACTGTGAAGTGCCGGAAGGGATTTCTGCTACGGAAGATAACGTGGCAGCGGAGGCGGAGTGGCTTAAAAAACGGGAACGCACGGAAGCGGCGGAGAAAGCAAAAGGGCAGACCGTCGCGGAAACGGCCGCGGAATGGAAAAAACGCATGGAGGAAGAAGTGCCGGTGCGGCGCATTGATATTTCCGTTGACGGAACGAACCGTTTGTCCGCCGAACAAAACGAAGTGCTGCTTACCGCAACGCTTTATCCGGAAAACGCGAGCTATCCGGAAATTTTATGGCGTGTGACAAACAACGGCGGTGTAGACTCTAATATCGCAAAACTTACCGACGTCCAAAGCGGCGCTTCCGGCATGAGCTGTGCAAAAGGCCTGCCGTACGGCAGACAGGTACGCCTTACGGCGCTCGGTGACGGTGAGATGCGCGTGCGCTGCAATACGAAAAACGGCTCCGATAAGATACGGCTGATTTCCGATATGGATTTTACCGTGACGGGACTGGGCGCGGCGTGCTTAAACCCTTACGAATTTATTTCCGGAAGCCTCTTTACGAGGCATCAGGGAGAGGTAACGAACGGAAACGAGCGCGGCGTCGCGACGGCGCGGGAAGGAAAAACTACCGTAACTTTTGACGGCGTGGATTTCGGAGACTTCGGTTCGGATGAGATTACCCTTTCGATTTTTGAACTGGAAAGCCGGCTCTCTCCGATTGAAATTTGGGAAGGCGCGCCGGGAGATGAGAAAAGCGAGCTGGTGGACACGGTAATTTACCATGTGCCGTCCCGCTGGAATACTTATCAGGAACGCACTTATACCCTGCCGCGCCGCTTTTCCGGTCTGACCGGCATCAGTTTTGTCACCGACCATAAAATGCACATAAAGGGATTTGTGTTTGCGAAAAAGGAAAAGGCGTTTTCCAAGCTTTTTGCAAAGGAAAATACCGCCGTTTACGGGGATACGTTTACCGTGGAGGAGGACGCCGTTACCGGAATCGGAAACAATGTGACCTTAGTCTTTGAAGGAATGGACTTTGGAGAGAAGGGGATGTCTTGTGTCACAATCTGCGGCAGAAGCCGTCTGGAAAAGAATACGATTCATGTGCGTTTCCAAGGGGAAAACGGGGACGTAAATGAAATCGCGGAATTTACCGGCTCCGACGAATATACGGAACAGACTTTCCCGTTGACGAAAGTGACCGGAAAAACGACGGTGAATTTCGTGTTCCTGCCGGGCTGTGATTTTGATTTTAAATGGTTCCGGTTTGAAGTCTGACACGGCGGAATATTAAAAAAGCGGAGGGTTTCGTTTTTATGGAAAAGTACAGTTATACCGCGTTTGCCTATGTATATGACGAACTTATGGATAATGTGCCGTATGATGAATGGGCGCGGTATTTAATCGGACTGTTAAAAGAGTACGGGGTGCCGGAAGGTCTGGTCTGCGAACTGGGCTGCGGCACGGGGCAGATGACAAGAAGGCTTGCCGCTGCCGGGTATGACATGATTGGGATTGATTTGTCGGAAGATATGCTGGAAGTGGCGAGAGAGCAGGAGTATGAGGCTGTGACGGAGCAGGAGGAAACAGGCGAACCTTCCGTTTTGTATCTGCAGCAGGATATGCGTTCGTTTGAACTTTACGGGACGGTGTCCGCCATTGTCAGCATCTGTGACAGCATGAATTATATTACGACGGAAGAAGAACTGCTTTCGGTATTTAAACTCGTAAACAATTATCTGGACAAAGACGGTATTTTTATTTTTGATTTGAATACCGAATACAAGTACAGAGAAGTTTTAGGGAATACAACTATTGCGGAAAACAGGGAAGATGTCAGCTTTATTTGGGAAAACTTATATGACGAAGAAAAGCGTTTGAACGAATATTGCCTGACCTTGTTTACGAAGGCGGAAACGGAGGAGGAAGAAGAGGAAGCGCCGCTCTATGAAAAATATGAAGAAGTTCATTTGCAGCGGGCGTATTCTTTGGAAGAAATAAAACGGCTGCTTTCGGAGGCGGGTATGGAGTTTCTGGCCGCATATGACGTGCTGACGCATGACGCGCCGGGAGCAAGGTGCGAGCGGATGTATATTATAGCGAAAGAAGGATACCAAAGTCAGAAAACATATCGCTGAGGGAATTTAAAGGGGGACTTATGGAGCGGCAGGAGAAAAAAGAGTTTCGGGAGAAAATGAAAAGGCGGCGGGATGAGATACCGGTACAGGAAAGAAAGGCGGCGGATGAGAAAAGAAACGAGAGGATTCTTTCGTGGCGGCGCTACCGGGAAGCGGAATTGCTTTTGTTTTATGTGAGCTGCCGAAGCGAAGCGGATACGTTATATTTAATACAAAAAGCCATGGAAGAAGGGCGCAGGGTGGCGGTGCCGAAAGTGGAAGGGACGGAAATGAAGTTTTACCGGATTACGTCTTTTTCACAGCTATGTGAAGGCTACCGCGGCATCTTGGAGCCGGACGCACAGACGGCGGAAGCGGTACGCTGGGAAGAGTATCCGGAGGAAAAGGTGCTGCTGTTCGTACCGGGCTGCGCCTTTGATAAAACAGGCGGCAGAATGGGCTACGGCGGCGGTTTTTATGACCGGTTTACAGAGGCGCATCCTAAGTTCTACCGCGCCGCGCCTGCGTTTGCGGCGCAGCTTGCGGAAAAAGTGCCGTGCGAGGCGCATGACAAAAAAGTGCAGTGTATCATTACGGAGGAAGAAATTATAGAGGTAAAGGAAGCGGCGGAAAAAGAAACCATAGAGGCAGGAGAAGCGATAAAAGAAGATAAGGAAGCCGAAACCTACGGAGCGCGTGCCGAAAAGGCGATGGAGCTTTTTTTGGAAGGATATAACTGTACGCAGGCGGTTGTGCTTGCGTTTGCGGATTATTACGAGGAAAGCCCGGAAACTTTGGCGACCATGGTTTCTTCTTTCGGCGGCGGCATGGGACGGCTTCGGGAGGTATGCGGCGCGGTGAGCGGCATGTTTTTTGTCGCAGGCAGGCTTTACGGGTATTCCGACCCGAAAGCCAAAGAAAGAAAAGCGGAACTTTATGCGAGAATACAGGAACTTGCGGGAAGGTTCCGTGAAAAAAACGGAGCGATTGTCTGCCGGGAACTGCTGGGACTGAAAGAAAAGGTCAGCGTACCGGTGCCGGAGGAGCGGACGAAAGAATATTATAAAAAGCGTCCCTGCCCGAGAATCATCGGGGATGCGGCGGAAATTTTGGATCAATATATTTCGGATAATCCGCCAAGAAAAAATTGAATGATTTGTAAAAATCGGGACACGCTAATCTTTAAAGCGGAGAACAACGGCAAAAAGCGCGTACAAGTTTTCTGCGGATAGGAGGCGTGTCTTGACTGGTTTAAAAGAGAATTTTGAGAAAAGCGTTGCGTATTTTAATGAAACGCTGCGGGTAGACGAGAATTTTGACGTACTGTATCATGTGTTTGAGATGGGCGGCAAAAAGGCCTGTATATACTTTATCGACGGTATGGTAAAGGATGAATCGGTGCAAAAGCTGCTTCAATATTTCTTTGGGCTGAAGGCCGAGAATATGCCGGAGGATATCCATGGTATCTTAAAAAAATTTATGCCTTATGGCGAAGTGGATTTAATCGAATCGACGGACGAGGCAGTACGAAATATTTTGTCGGGAGTTCCGTGTCTGATAGTGGAAGACTATTCAAAGGTAATTTCAATCGATGCGAGGACTTATCCCGCGCGAGGTGTGGAAGAACCGGAAAAAGATAAGGTAATGCGGGGCTCCAGAGACGGATTTGTGGAAACGTTGGTGTTTAATACCGCATTAATCCGCAGACGGATTCGCGACCCGAGACTTACCATGTATATTACGGAGGCAGGAAGGGTTTCCCATACGGATATTGTGCTTTGCTATATGGAGGACCGGGTAGAGAAAAAGTTTTTGGAGGAAATCAAACGGAGAATTTCAAATATTTCCGTGGAATCCCTGACGATGAATCAGGAAAGCCTTGCGGAGTGCCTGTATCACGGCAAATGGTATAATCCGTTTCCGAAGTTTAAATTTTCGGAGCGTCCGGATACCGCAGCAGCGGCGATTTTAGAGGGCGATATTATTATATTGGTGGACAACTCCCCGGCGGCGATGATTCTGCCAACGACGATTTTTGATATTGTGGAGGAAGCGGACGACTATTATTTTCCGCCGGTTACGGGAACCTATCTGCGGATGACGCGTTTTATAACAAACTTTCTTGCTCTGTTTTTAACGCCGACGTTTCTGCTTTTTATGCAGCATCCCGAATGGCTGAGTGAACGCTGGCAGTTTATTGCGGTGAAAGAAGTCATGAATATTCCGCTTGTACTGCAGTTTTTGATATTGGAATTTGCGCTTGACGGCCTGCGCCTTGCCTCGCTCAATACGCCGAGTATGCTGAGTCTTCCGCTCAGTGTCATCGCGGGTGTAATTATCGGTGACTTTACGGTAGAATCCGGCTGGTTCAACTCCGAGGCAATGTTATACATGAGTTTTGTAGCGATTGCAAACTATACGCAGGTGAGTCTGGAACTTGGATACGCGCTGAAATTTATGCGTATTATACTGCTGCTTTTAACGCAATTTTTCGGTCTCTGGGGATTTATTGCCGGTACGATACTGGATATCCTCGCGATTTGCTGCAACAAGACCATCGGAGGAAGAAGTTACTTGTATCCGCTGGTGCCGTTAAAACCGAAGCAGCTGCTGCAGAGAGTATTCCGTGTAACCCTGCCGTACAGCGAAAATCAAAAGTAGAAACTTTGAGTTTTCGTATTTTGTATGCTTTTTTATATTCCGTAGATTGCACGCTATTTTATTTTTGCATTTGTCCGAAGGACCGCGTTTTTAGCGGAGCCGGAATTACCTCTTAGAGGAAGTCCGGTGCAGCGCTGCGTATGCAAAAATAAAATAGCGTGCAATCTGCGGAATTTTTTAAAGGGACTAAAAAAATACGGAAACTCGAAAAGTAAAAACCGGTTGTGTCCTCTCTCTAAATATGCTATGATGAAATCAGATGAATTTTGTCTGCATACGGATGCAGAGAGAGGAGACGTTATGGATTTTAGGTTGGTTCATGGAAGCAGTGCAGTGCCGTTTCTTGTAGAGAAAGAGGCGTACGAAGGCGTGCGTCTGATTGCGGGGAAGGTATGTGCGGATATTCAGACGGTTTCCGGAAGACTCCCGAAAATAGAGCAGCCGAAAAAGGTAAAGAAGCCGTCCGGCTGCGTGCTGGCGGCGACGGTCGGACAGAGTCCGCTGCTGGATTTGTATGAGAGCGAAGGGCTGCTTGATTTATCGGATGTAAAAGGAAAAAGAGAAGTTTATAAAATTACCGTAATCGGAGAGGGAAGCAAGGCGGTGCTGGTAGTTGCCGGAAGCGATAAGCGCGGTACGATTTACGGTCTGTTCCATCTTTCCGAGAGCATCGGCGTTTCTCCGCTTGTCTACTGGGCGGACGTGGTACCGGCGCGCTGTAAGGAGCCGGTAATTCCGGAGGAGCGGATGATTACCTCAAAGGAGCCGTCCGTAAAGTACAGGGGCTTTTTCATTAACGATGAATGGCCGTCTTTCGGCGGCTGGACGTTTGAGAAGTTCGGCGGCTTTACCGCGAAGATGTATGACAACGTATTTGAATTGCTGCTCCGCATGAAGGGAAATTATTTATGGCCGGCGATGTGGTCTTCTTCGTTCCCGCTTGACGGGCCGGGGATTGAAAGCGCGGAACTGGCGGATACATACGGAGTTGTAATGGGAACTTCCCATCATGAGCCGTGCCTGCGCGCGAGTGAAGAATGGGATAAGGTCAAAGGTACGGATACACCTTACGGAACCGAGTGGAATTATTATGTAAATAAAAACGGTCTTTTGAAGTATTGGGAAGGCGGTCTTTACCGCAGCGGAAAGTACGAGAATATTATTACCGTCGGTATGCGCGGCGAGAGAGACAGCTCAATGCTCGGGCCGGATGCCACGTTAGAAGAAAATATCAACCTGTTAAAAGACATTATTACGGAACAGAGAAAACTGATTGCGAAGTATGTCAACGAGGATACATCCAAAGTGCCGCAGATGCTCGCGCTTTACAAAGAGGTAGAAGCGTATTATTACGGCGACGAAACGACTGCGGGTCTGAAAGACTGGGACGGTCTGGACGGTGTTACGCTGATGCTCTGCGAGGATAATTTCGGAAATATGCGTACACTGCCGAAAGAGGAGCTTCGTAAGCGCAAGGGCGGCTACGGAATGTACTATCATTTTGACTATCATGGCGGCCCGGTTTCCTATGAATGGGTAAACTCTACGCCAATCGCAAAGGTATGGGAGCAGATGTCCATGGCGTACGATTACGGTATCCGTGATATCTGGATTGTCAATGTGGGCGATTTAAAGCCGCAGGAGTTTCCGCTTTCTTACTTTATGAGTTTGGCATATGATTTTGAAAAATACGGTACGTCCGCGCCGAATACGACGGAGCAGTTTACGGACGCGTTTGTAAAGCAACAGTTTGGCAGTGCGTTTACGGAAAGCGAATTAGAAGAAATTTCCTATATCTTAAAAGAGTATACGAGATTGAACGGAATACGCCGTCCGGAGGTAATGGCGGCGGATGTGTACCATCCGGTACATTACGGTGAAACGGAACGGGTGCGTGCCCGTGCGCAGAAGCTCGCGGAAACGGCGACGCGCCTGTACCTTGCGTGCCGCAAGGAGTATAAGGCGGCTTTCTGCGAACTGGTGTATTTCCCGGCGGTGGCTTCTGCGAATATCATTCAGATGCAGACGGCAGCGGGGTTAAACTATTACTACGCAAAGCGCGGAATGACGGTGGCAAACCGCTACGCAAAAGAAATTGAGAGCGCGATTCTTAGAGATACCGAGCTTACGCAGGAGTACCATAACGCGGCGGGCGGCAAGTGGAATCATATGATGTCTTCCGCGCATATCGGGTTCTGCGCATGGAATGACGAGGGCTGGAAATACCCGGTGGCGCAGACCGTATACGGCGTAAAGGGCGCAAGACCTGCGCTCCGCCTGTTCGGGGAAGAAAGAGTATGGCTCGGCGGAAGTATAACGGTTACGTCGTCCCGTGCCGGCGGCGCGATTCGTGTGGAGCTGTTAAACGGCGGCGTAGAGCCGGTTGAGTTTGAGGCGGCCGCGGAAGGTGAGTGCAGTGTGGACACCGAAAAGGGTCAGTACGAAATGAACCTGTGGCTTACCGTTACCGTTGCGGGCGGAGAGGCAGGCACGGCAGGAACCGTCAGGATTACGGCGGGCGGAAGACATTTTGAACTGAAAGTAGAGCGTGTGGCGCCGCTGCTTGTGAAACTGAAAAAAGAGAGCTTTATGAAAGAATACGCAAAGCAGGTACAGGGAACCGGGGATTACGTTTCCTTTGAGGCGGGCGATTTTGTGGAAGACAAAGGCGTCGGCAGGACGGCATACCGGCTGTTAAACAATTACGGGCGCACCAAAGATTCCGTAAAAGTTTACCCGACCACGGAGAGCTTTACCGAAGAACAGGCAAAGAAGCATGAAACGCCGGAGCTTACCTACCTGTTAGAAGCAGCCGAGGCCGGAGAATACGGCGTAGTCCTTTATGTCGCGCCGACCAATCCGTTATATCCGGGTGACAGACAGTGTCTTGCGCTGACGGCAAACGACGGGGAAACGCAGGTATTCTCCACGCTTCCGGAACATTTTCTTGCCGGAAACTGCTGGAACAGGGAATGGAATGAAAATGTACTGGATAATACCAGAGAGTGTGAACTGACCGTGACGCTAAAGGAAGGAGAAAACCGCCTTGTTGTGGGCGCCGCGGATGCCGGAGTAGTTTTGCAGAAGATGGTGGTTTATCCGCTTGCAAAGCCGTTAAAGCCTTCTTACCTCGGACCGAGCGGAGAGTAACGGCAGCCGATGATTGACGGTCGGCATAAGTAAATGTCAGGAGTTTATGCTTGCAATCTCAATAAATAAGCGTTACAATAAGGACGAAATAAATGCGAATCAATACGAAATAAATAAAAGAAACAGGTAAGCAGGAGGAAATTTTTATGCTAAACATCAGAATTGAAAAGACAACAACACCAAAGCCGCTTCCGACGCCGGAGGACCCGTTAAAGTTCGGTACGATTTTTACCGACCACATGTTTATTATGAACTACGAAACCGGAAAAGGCTGGCATGACGCGCGTATTGTGCCGTATCAGCCGATTGTGTTAGACCCGGCGGCAATGGTATTCCATTACGGGCAGGAAATGTTTGAGGGCCTGAAAGCATACCGCAGCGAAGACGGCAGAGTGCTTTTATTCCGTCCGGACATGAACGCGAAGCGTACAAACAATACAAATAAGAGGCTTTGCATTCCGGAACTTCCGGAAGAAGACTTCGTAGAGGCGGTAAAGGCGATAGTTAAGATGGAGGAAGCATGGGTGCCGACAAAGCCGGGAACTTCTTTATACATTCGTCCGTTTATTATCGCGACCGACCCGTTCCTCGGCGTTCGTCCGTCCGATACCTATCAGTTCATTATTATTCTTTCACCGGTAGGCGCGTACTATCCGGAAGGCCTGAATCCGGTTAAAATCTGGATTGAGGACGACTACGTAAGAGCGGTAAAGGGCGGTATCGGCGAGGCAAAGACCGGCGGAAACTATGTCGCTTCCATGGCGGCACAGGTAAAGGCACATGACGAAGGATACTCCCAGGTACTTTGGCTGGACGGCGTAGAGCGTAAATACATTGAAGAAGTAGGCGCAATGAATATCTTCTTTAAGATAAACGGAACAATAGTAACGCCGATGTTAAACGGAAGCATTTTACCGGGTATTACAAGAAACTCCGTTATCGCTCTTTGTAAGGAATGGGGACTTCCGGTAGAAGAACGCCGCGTTTCGGCACAGGAGCTGATCGATGCTTACGAGGCGGGAACGCTTGAGGAAGTATTCGGCACCGGTACGGCAGCGGTTATATCTCCGGTAGGCGCGCTGCGTTTCGGCAACCGCGTCATGCAGATTAAAGACGGTTCCATCGGCGAGTACAGCCAGAAACTATACGACACCATTACCGGCATACAGCTCGGAAAAATAGAAGACAACAGAGGCTGGGTTGTTGAGGTAAAATAAAAAGAAGGAAGACTTCCCTTATCGGCTTTGTTTAGTGCCGATAAGGGGAGTTTTGTTTTAGGAAAAGAGAATAGGGGAAGGAAAAAGCGAAAGAAGAATATATAGGCCATATGGACTATTGCAAGGGAATTTTTTGTTATGTTATGATAATAATGAAAACAACAAGAGAGTGGGAAAAGCTGAATAAAGTACAAGAGATGTATTGAGTCCCTTATGAAGGCTTTTACTGCTTGAATATGTGAAGGTCTGCGTAGGGGATATTTTTATAAAAATAAAGAGTACCGTAAACGCCTTCGGTTTGTTTGGATAAGGCGGATGCTAGATGGTGTTAAAATGTCCCGTAGACTTTGAGGATTTAAGGATGCGGGGCTTTTTTGAGAGGAGAACGATTATAGGAAACTTATAAAAACACAGAATGATATAGTGATAAAGATAAATATTGCTTTATATACGATAGTAGAGAAAACAAATCCAATCTTAAAAGATGTGTTGCCAGATAATTATTATTCCAGACGTTTCGGAAATATAAAAGGAAAAGGTCAATGGACGTGTGCTTCTAGATGCACTTTAATTCATCTGTAAAGCATATGAATATGATGCGAAGAAGGTTAGTCAGAAATTCCTTGATCTGTTGATGAATATCATATTTAAATGAAAGGAATTAATTTTATGAAGATTCTTGACTTGGACATGGACTATTTTATGAGAACGCATGTAATATCTATAGATGAATCTGTAGTAGAACGTTTACTTGAGATTACTTATGGTGATTGTATCTGGACTGAACAAGAAGTAAGAACTTTCTTTGAAAACAACCTTGGATTATCAAAAGAAAAAAAGATACATGGTCGCGTGGTTATTGGATATAATGAATCGTTATTCTATTGGCGAAAGTTGATAGAAAAGGGAAATTTATCTACACCTTTCGAAATTATTCATGTAGATTTTAAGGTGGCAGTAACTAATTATTTTCAAGAAAGGGGATATGTTTAATCATATACGAATCTAAAGAAAATTGTTACATATAATAATTGATTTAAGGAAGGACAGATGCGAAAATGTCTGACATGAATTCAAATATAAAAACTATTTCGGAAAGTGGCGGTTATATTTCGCGATTAATTTTTAACAATAATAAAGAAATAGAAATTAATGAGAATGATATAGTCATATTTGTAGGACCTAATAATGCAGGAAAAAGTCAAGGGTTGAAAGATATCTATGAGCTGAGTCGAAGCAAAAAGCCTACAATTGTAGTTAGAGATTTGGAGATAATTAAACGAGATGGTAAATTGGAAGATTTATTAGACAAAGTTTCTGTAATAACAGATAATGGCGAATATAAAAATTATGCTGGTTTTGGGTATAATTTTTCATCTCATGCTATATCGGGGTATGAAAATGATAAATATTATGGTAGTGCAAGATCTCTATTTGTAGCTTATTTAGATACACTAAATAGGCTGGGGATTTGTGAACCAGCACCATTAATAGCTCGTAAAGCGGTCAAAAAGAATCCAATTCATTATGTGGCATTTGATAGAAACTACAGAGAATGGTTGGGGAGTAATTTTAAAAAAGCTTTTGGAAAAGAATTAATACCTCATATGCAAAATGGAATTAATATTCCTTTGTGTATAGGAGAAGCAGTAAAGTTTGAAAAGAATTTTGCAGATGAGCAAATGCGACAGGAGGAATATGCTGATATATTAGATACATATAAACAAGTACAGGATCAAGGTGATGGAGTAAAAAGTTTTACAGGTATATTACTATATTTGATGTTGGATTATTATTGTACATTTTTGATAGACGAACCAGAATCATTTTTACATCCACCACAGGCTAACATGATGGGACGTATCATTGGGGAAACTTTGAGGGAAAATCAGCAGGCTTTTATTTCAACGCATAGTGAAGATATTATTAAGGGGTTATTAGATGTATGTCCAGAGAGGGTAAAAATAATTAGAATTACAAGAAAAGAAAATGTTAATTCGTTTTCTGTTTTGGAAAGTAATAAGTTTAAGGAAATATGGAGTGATCCTTTATTAAAATATTCTAATATTATGACAAGTTTGTTTCATAATGAAGTTGTTTTGTGTGAGAGTGATTCGGATTGTAAGATGTATTCTATTATAGAATGCCATCTACAACAAGAACTGGGAAAATATTCGGAAACACTTTTTGTTCATTGTAATGGAAAACATCGTATGGCACGAATTGCAAGAGCATTAAAAACCCTTGATATTCAAGTGAAATTGATTCCAGATATTGATGTATTGAATGAAGAAAATATATTTAGAGGAATAGCGGAAGCTTGTGGGATAGAATGGCAAAGTATATCTAAAGAGTATAGAATCATTGTATCAAATTTACATAGCCGTAAAGAAGTGATAAATAAAAAAGATTTTCAAAAAGAGGTCTCTGATATATTAAGTAGTTCGACAAACCAAGAATTATCTACGAAAGAAATACGTGATTTATGTTTGGCTTTACGAACAGAATCAAAGTGGGAAACACTAAAACAGGGTGGAGTAGCAGCTTTGCCCAGTGGAGATGCAACCGTAGCGTTTAGTAATTTAAATAAAACTTTAAAAGAAGCAGGTATATATCTTGTTACAGTCGGTCAATTGGAACGTTTCATTAAACAAGTCGGAGGGCATGGACCAGATTGGACAAATGATGTTTTAGAGACATATCAGGATTTAGATGATGAGGTATATGATGAAATAAAAAAATTTATTAAAGAAGTATGTGGATTATATTAATCCAATTAGGTTATGCTTTTTAATTGTACTTGAGAATCTGGTAACACTTTGATGCCAGATTTTCAGTATGCCAGAATAAATTATGTAATAGAAGCATTCATCAAGACCATACAATCCGAAGCTTGCCAATGCTTTTTTCATGAGTGGTATGATTGAGGCGTGGGGACGTGGCTTTGATAAAATCAAAGAGGCATGTACAAAGTATGAAGACCACTGCCAGAATAAAGAAATCTGGGATCATGGTACTTTGTAAAGCGTGCGATAGGTATTTGGAGTTGTTGCGGAATGATAACTATCATGACCACTTTGGTCATGATATGGTCATGATGATTCTAGATTTTTGTAAGGAACCAAGAGCCGTGCCGGAAATAATGGAAAAATCTGGATTTGATAGTCGGACAAGCTTTAGAAGAAAGTATTTAAATCCATTGTTGGAGAATGGAAAACTAAAAA